>NZ_CP101655.1:3792552-4044918 GCF_028830055.1 Pseudomonas serboccidentalis | reverse complement strand
CGCAGAAAAGTTTTTTGCTTGCCAGGCAAGGCACCCAGCGCGAGGTACGGGCGTTCCAACCGTCGCCACGGGCCGCCATTGGGGAAAAACCTTCTGAAGTGACTACTCGGTTTTTGGTATGGTGCAGCTCGTTTTTTAACGGACTGACGTCATGCCCACGGATCGGCACTCAATTTTTGTCAAAGAGTTGCTGTAGAAATGCCCGAACCTATCCCGATCAAGGATCACGAAAAAGAGACGCGCCTGGTCAACAAACGGTTGATTGCCTGTGCTCTATTCGTCTTCGCTATCAGCTGTGCGCTGGTGGTTCGCCTGTACATCCTGCAAGTGGTGGAATACGACTACCACTCCACCATCTCTGAAAACAATCGTGTCCACGTCTTGCCGATCCCGCCGACTCGCGGCCTGATCTATGATCGCAACGGTGTGCTGCTCGCCGATAACCGTCCCAGTTATAACCTGGTCATCACCCGCGAACGCGCCACTGACGTCAATCAGGAGCTGGACGAGGTCATCAATCTTCTGCACTTGCCCGCCGAAGACCGCACCGTTTTCGATAAGGCCATGAAGCAGTCCCGTCATCCATTCACCCCGGTGACGCTGTTCTACGAACTGACGGAAGAACAGATCGCCGTGTTGGCAGTCAACGAATTCCGTCTGCCAGGCCTGGATGTCGAACCGCAGTTCGTTCGTCATTACCCGCTGGGTCCGCACTTCGCGCATTCGATCGGCTACGTTGGTCGGATCAACGAGAAAGAGTCCAAGACGCTGGACTCGGTTGAATACCGTGGCACGCAATCTATCGGCAAAACCGGTATCGAACGCTTCTACGAAGCGCAGCTGCACGGCCACGTTGGGTATGAAGAGGTAGAGACCAACGCCCAGGGCCGAGTGTTGCGGGTGCTCAAACACACCGATCCGGTGCCTGGCAAAAACATCGTGCTAAGCCTCGACGTCAATCTGCAGGAGGCTGCTGAAGCGGCGCTGGGGGATCGACGTGGTTCGGTGGTGGCACTGGATCCGTCCACTGGCGAAGTACTGGCCATGGTCAGCAACCCAAGTTTCGACCCGAACCTGTTCGTCACCGGTATCAGCTCCAAGGAATACTCGGCGCTGCGCGACTCCATCGACCGGCCGCTGTTCAACCGTGTGCTGCGCGGATTGTACGCACCGGGTTCGACCATCAAGCCAGAGGTGGCGATTGCCGGTCTCGATGCTGGCGTGGTCACTCCGCAGACGCGAGTCTTCGACCCGGGTTATTACCAGCTCCCGGATTTCGATCACAAGTACCGCAACTGGAACCACAGCGGCGACGGCTGGGTGGACATGGACGCGGCGATCATGCGGTCCAACGACACCTACTTCTATGATCTGGCGCACAAGCTCGGCATCGATCGCCTGCACGACTACATGGCCATGTTTGGCCTCGGCGAAAAAGTCTCGCTGGACATGTTCGAAGAGTCGCCCGGTTTGATGCCATCGCAGGCCTGGAAACGCGCCACACGCCGTCAGGCGTGGTTCCCCGGCGAAACCGTGATTCTCGGCATCGGTCAGGGCTACATGCAGGTCACGCCGCTGCAGTTGGCCCAGGCCACTGCGCTGATCGCCAACAAGGGGGTATGGAACCGTCCGCACCTGGCCAAGACCGTCGATGGCGTGGCACCGGTCGACGAACATCCAATGCCCAACATCCTGCTGAAGAATCCGCGCGACTGGGATCAGGTCAACCACGGCATGCAGATGGTGATGCACGATGCCCGCGGCATTGCCCGCGCCGCTGCGGCCGGTGCGCAATACCGCATTGCCGGCAAGAGTGGTACTGCGCAAGTGGTGGCGATCAAACAGGGCGAGCGCTACAACCGTGAGAAAACCCTCGAACGCCACCGTGACAACGCCTTATTCGTCGGCTTCGCCCCGGCGGAACACCCGAAGATTGCGATCTCGGTGATGATCGAAAACGGTGAGGCCGGTGGTCGGGTGGCCGGCCCTGTGGTTCGACAGATCATGGACGCCTGGCTACTGGACCAGGACGGCCACCTCAAGCCGCAATACGCCGCGCCAGCCAAGCCACCGGGTGATCCGCACGTGTAACCGGGATCAGTCTCACAGCACCGGCTCACGCAGGTTGAGCCTGTGCTGGAAGCTGTCGAGACAGATGTTTGGGTTGCTGACTATTTGCAGCTGTAACCCTCGGGCATCGTGACGCTGTAGTTGCGTTGCATCCGGTCCTGGAAGTTCAGGTTCTGCAGGCCTTGCTCCACCAGAAACGCTTCGACCTTGGCTGCCTGACAGTCCTCGTTATAAGACGAGGCCCGAAGCAGGTACACCGTGCGTTTACTCGCCTCATCCCGGGCGGTGGCAATGAAGGTACTGAGGGTGGTGTAGCCGATTCGCTCAGAAGTACCCACCGGGCCGTAGGTCGTATTGGGCGTACTGGTGCAGGTCAGTCGGTCATCTTTCTTCTTGCTGTTCTTGCACACCGTCGAAGTGCTGGTCGGCACTTGCCCATAGTCGGTAGCGGTATAGCGGTAAGACACTTGGCGGCTGCCGATATCGAAAGTGATGGTCATTTTGATCGGCGCGTGATTCCGGGGCAGGCTGGTGTCGGTATAGACTTCCTGGAACCCCCTGTCTTTCAGTGCGTTGACCATGTCACGAAGATAGTAGCGGGCATTGAGTGCGTTCTCATCGGTACCGCTTGCCGAGGTCACCAGCACAGGTGCATGTCGGTCGAACTGATAGTCCGGATCAGGTATTGCATTAAGTGCTACGTCTATTTGCGTGGCGCAACCGCCAAGCAACGCTGTGAGCATTAACAGGACGCAGAACAAATAACGGGACATGACAAAGACGCCTTGCAACTAAGGATTGAATAGAAGTTAAACGGTTGAGGTGCGCGATAAATAAATCGCTGTCAGCAAGGCTCAGTCTTTCTGGTATTCCAGCAGATCGCCCGGCTGGCAATCGAGCGCAGCGCAGAGTTTATCGAGGGTGGCCATCTTCACGCCCTTGACCTTGCCATTCTTCAGCAATGACAGGTTGGCCTCGGTGATGCCCAGCAGGGCGGCTAACTCTTTCGAGCGAATTTTTTGCGTGGCCATGACAACGTCAAGGCGGACGATAATGGTCATTATGTTGTTCTATATGTATTGACTTTGCTCATCGCTGAGTACTTTTGCGTCACGCATGATAATTGAAAATATGCAGAGCAATACGCCTTTGATTATCTCGTAGGCAGAAGCGGAAGACAGGCCGATCGAGAACTGAAAAATGCGATCTCCTGGGGGCAGATCTATTGACAACGCCAGGCCCTGCAACGTCTCTACCAGCGGGTAGGTTGCCGGAGAAACGATGCACAGTATGCCCACTCGCCACAGGACCCTGATGTTGCGGCCGGTCCAGGTTTCGCCACGCGACAAGCGCAGGAAAAACAACCCGGTTAGCCATAACGCGTAAGCCGACAGGACAACGGGCAGGAAATCCAGAAAAACGATCAGCGCAGTGACCATTGACGACAGCCAGGTGTCGGGATCAAGCAGCGCTCCCTCGACAAACGGGTCAAGCAATTGCGGAGACCCTTCAGCAAAGGCATAGAGCAGACCCGCCAGCATTTCATCCTTTTTGAAGAACCAGATCGTCGCGTTGCCGCCGACCTCCGTCACCCCCAGAACCCAGACTAGAATCGCTGCCAGCAGCCCGATCCAGTGCATGCGCTGCAGCGCCAATCCGTTGATGTGAGTACTCATGAAAATTCCTGGTTGTTTCAATTGGGTAGCGAATTCTCGATGATAAATTATCGATTAACAATAATTAATTTTGATTTATTGCTCCGGCATCCGATTCTCGGCCGACCCGCGCCCATACGAAAAAGCAGACGGGAAGTATCAAGTTGCCTGAGGGGGGAGATGGCGATCACTACGGCGCAGGTTTTTGTCCGGTAGATTGCGTCAACTGTTCGGACGTCTTCGCGAGCTGGCTCGCTCCTGCATTGGAATGCATTTCAAACTGTGGAAGCGGGCTTGCTCGCGAAGAGGCCCTCGAAACCACTACAAAGTCAGGCCCCCGGCACCGGACAACTCATATCGCCCTCCTGACACTGCAAGTACTGCTTTAGTGCCTCGACCCGCACCTTGGTCAACCCGGTCAGGCAATTGCTGTAAATCAGTGGATAAACACTCCCGCCTTCCACCCCGGACGCCGAAAACTTGCACTCGGCATCACGGAACCCGATCCACGCCCGTTGCGCATTCACCAGTAGCTTCTTGCTATCCGGGTTGTCCTTCAAACGACCGGTGATCTGCTGATATACCGCGTTCAACGCCTTGTCTGCCGCCTTGAATTCCTGCCCGGCACATTGGTTCATCGTGGCTTGATCGCTGGCGTTGGCGCAGTCGACGGCAGCGTGGGCGAGGGGCGTGAACAGGAAGGGTGTCAGGGCCAGGAGCAGGCGTGGGGACATGGGTAGTCTCACTGTGTCGGATGAAGGTACAGAGCAGTTTAGCGGCTGTGGGGCTTCTATTCAGAGATACGTAACCGGGATGCTTCGAGCAGGCGATCTGCGGTAGCCGCTATTTCCTCGCCTTCATGGAGCATTTCCAGCCAGTGGGCAGGAATCGCCCGAACGCCGTAATAGGCCCCGGCCAGTTGACCGACGATAGCGGCAGTGGTGTCGGCATCATCGCCCAGGTTGGCGGCTTGCAGAATCGCCGCGGCGAAACTGTCGGTGTGATGAAAACACCACAGCGCTGCTTCCAACGATTCGACACTGTAGCCGCTTCCGCGAATTTCGCTGACTGACTTGGCCAGGTAGTCGCCTCGAGCAAGCGCGGTGACTTTAGGTTGAGTGAAGGTTGAGAGTGGCAGTCTGCGCAACTCTGCTTTGGAGGCGCCAAGCAGCGCCTTGCCGATCAGTTCGGCAAACAATTGACAGCATTCGATGGCTTCAGGGGCTGCGTGAGTTGTCCGCGAGCTGTCGCTGGCGAACTGACGGATCTGCTGGATATCAGGAAAGTAAAACAGCACCACCGGCGCTAACCGCATCAGTGAACCGTTGCCCGCGGTATACGGGTCGGTTGCCCCGGCAAATGGCTGACCGGAGAGCTGGTACTGCGACAGTGCCTGATTGACGGTCAGGCCAATATCGAAACAATCCCCCGTCGAGCTGAGATATCCCCATTGCCACCAGTTGAGATAGCGTCCCATCTGGTCAGCGGCATCGAATGTATTTTTGTTCAGCAGGCTTTCAGCCAGACACAGCGCCATCGAGGTGTCATCCGTCCATTGCCCTGGCTTCAAGTGGAAGGGGCCGCCACCGACCATGTCCGTCAGCGGTTGGAATGAGCCCCGCGGCTTGAATTCCACGCTGGTGCCCACGGCGTCACCGCAAGCAAGGCCGAGCAGGGCGCCGCGATAACGTTCGGGTAAGGATGGCCGCATGTTTCGTCCTTGTCTGTTTCCATTTCGCTGGAAAAGGTAACAGGTTCACCGGATCGGGTGTGCTCGACACTCGCTCTTCAACGAACAGAAATGCCGCCGAATGTTTCCTTGGTGCTGCATGGGTGCAGCCCTTTGATACAACTTCAGGTTGGACATGTGGTCATACAAGCCTACTGTTCAGAACAGGAGGTGACGTATGAAACCAGTACCCAATAGTTTCGAACGCAAAATCACGCTCAAGGCGCCGCGTTCTTATGTCTGGCGCGCACTGGTCGATGCCGAGGCGTTTGGTCAGTGGTTTGGTGTGGCGCTGGAGGGCAGGCGGTTCATTGCCGGTGAATGGACGCAGGGGCAGGTCACCTATCCCGGTTATGAACACGTGTTGTGGAACGTGCTGGTCGAGCGGGTCGAGCCGCAGCAATTGTTTTCGTTTCGCTGGCACCCATACGCGGTCAACCCGAAAATCGACTATTCCCAGGAGCCGACGACACTGGTGAAGTTCGAGCTGCAGGATTACGAGGGCGGCACGTTGCTCAAGGTGTCCGAATCCGGTTTTGCGCATATACCCGATGTGCGGCAGAAAGAGGCGTATTACATGGACAGCCGTGGCTGGGAGGAACAACTGAGTCGACTGGAACAGTTTCTCGCCGAAAGCGCCAAGACCCGCGATCGTGACGGTGGCTGACAGTGCCAGGTTGCGACCCGCAATGATCTGCAGCACGCCGCCCGAATACTGAAAGTCGCGGCTTGCATGCTTGATGCCTGACCGGCGTAAGGGTTTTCGGAAGGGGTTTTATAGCGAATGTCTTACACGCGATGGTAGCTTTTTCGACTATTGCCGATTGGATCCACGGCGTAATCTACACCCATCAACTGAGACACAGGGAGTGTTTCAGGATCATGGATGATCGACCATTAGCAAGGATCGCTGCCGACATGGAGTCGATAATGGTCTTGGGAAAAACCCGCTTCGGCGGGTTTTTTTTCGTCTGTAGAAAAGTACAAATCCCCTGTAGGAGCTGCCGCAGGCTGCTATCTTTTGATCTTGCTTTTAAAAGCCAAAGTCAAAAGATCGCAGCCTGCGGCAGCTCCTACAGGGAAACGCGGTTTCAGGAGGCAATCAACTGCCGCAACACGTAATGCAGAATCCCGCCGGATTTGAAGTACTCCACCTCATTCAACGTATCGATGCGGCACAGCACCTCGATTTTCTCCTGCCGCCCGTCTTCACGGGTAATCATCAGGGTCAGGTTCATTCGCGGCGTCAGCTCGACACCGGTCAAGCCCTGAATCTCCAGGGTTTCCTTGCCGGTGAGGTTGAGGCTCTTGCGGTTCTGATCGAGTTTGAACTGCAGCGGCAACACGCCCATGCCCACCAGGTTGGAACGGTGAATACGCTCGAAACTTTCGGCGATCACCGCTTTGACCCCCAGCAGATTGGTGCCCTTGGCTGCCCAGTCGCGGCTGGAGCCGGTGCCGTATTCCTGACCGGCAATCACCACCAGCGGCGTACCGTCAGCCTGATAACGCATGGCGGCGTCATAGATCGCCATCTTCTCGCCGCTCGGGATGTAGATCGTGTTGCCACCTTCTTCGCCACCGAGCATTTCGTTGCGGATACGGATGTTGGCAAACGTGCCGCGCATCATCACTTCATGGTTGCCCCGGCGTGAGCCATAAGAATTGAAGTCCCGCGGTTCCACGCCTTTCTCGCGCAGATAGCGCCCGGCCGGACTGTCAGCCTTGATGTTACCGGCAGGGGAGATGTGGTCAGTGGTCACCGAATCGCCGAGCAGCGCCAGGACACGCGCGCCTTTGACGTCAGTGATCACCGGCAATGGGCCGGAAATGTCGTCGAAAAACGGCGGATGCTGGATGTAAGTCGAGTCGTCCTGCCACACATAGGTGGCAGCTTGCGGTACCTGGATCGCCTGCCATTGTTCGTCGCCGGCGAACACCTCGGCGTATTCCTTGTGGAACATCGCGGTGTTGACCTGACTGACCGCGTCGGCGATTTCCTTGCTGCTTGGCCAGATGTCGCGCAGGTACACCGGGTTGCCTTGCTGGTCGTTGCCCAGCGGTTCGCTGCTGATGTCGGTGCGCACGCTGCCAGCCAAGGCGTAAGCGACCACTAGCGGCGGCGAGGCCAGCCAGTTGGTCTTGACCAGCGGATGCACGCGGCCTTCGAAGTTGCGGTTGCCGGACAGCACCGAAGCCACAGTGAGATCGGCTGTCTGAATGGCTTTCTCGATCGGCTCCGGCAATGGCCCGGAGTTGCCGATGCACGTCGTACAGCCATAGCCGACCAGCGAAAACCCGAGTTGATCGAGGTATTGCGTCAGCCCGGCAGCCTTGTAGTAGTCGGTGACCACTTTCGAGCCGGGTGCCAGCGAACTCTTGACCCACGGCTTGCGCGTAAGGCCTTTCTCCACGGCTTTTTTTGCCAGCAGACCGGCCGCCATCATCACGCTCGGGTTGGAGGTGTTGGTGCAGGACGTGATCGCGGCGATCACCACCGCGCCGTTTTTCAGGCGATAGGTGTGGCCTTCGTGTTCGTATTCGGTTTCGCCGACCAGGTCGGCGTTGCCCACTGCCACGCCACCACCACCCTCGCTTTCCAGGCGACCTTCTTCTTTACTGGTGGGCTTGAATTGCAGGTCCATGAAATCACTGAAAGCCTGCGCGACGTTCGGTAGCGAGACCCGGTCCTGCGGGCGCTTCGGCCCGGCCAGACTGGCTTCGACGCTGCCCATGTCCAGCGCCAGACTGTCGGTGAACACCGGTTCCTGACCGGGCAGGCGCCACAGGCCCTGGGCCTTGGTGTAGGCCTCGACCAGTTTCACCACTTCCGTCGGGCGACCTGACAGACGAAGGTATTCCAGGGTCACGTCATCGACCGGGAAGAAACCGCAGGTCGCGCCGTATTCCGGGGCCATGTTGGCGATGGTCGCGCGGTCGGCCAGCGGCAGGTCGGCGAGGCCGTCACCGTAGAACTCGACGAATTTGCCGACCACGCCTTTCTTGCGCAGCATCTGCGTGACGGTCAACACCAGGTCGGTGGCGGTGATGCCTTCCTTGAGCTTGCCTGTCAGTTTGAAACCGATCACTTCCGGGATCAGCATCGACACCGGTTGGCCGAGCATCGCCGCTTCCGCCTCGATCCCGCCAACACCCCAGCCGAGTACGCCGAGGCCGTTGATCATGGTGGTGTGGGAGTCGGTGCCGACCAGGGTGTCGGGGAATGCGTAGGTGCGACCGTCCTCATCCTTGGTCCACACCGTGCGTCCGAGGTATTCGAGGTTGACCTGGTGGCAGATCCCGGTGCCCGGTGGCACCACGCTGAAGTTGTCGAAGGCGCTCTGGCCCCAGCGCAGGAACGCATAACGTTCGCCGTTGCGCTGCATTTCGATGTCGACGTTCTGTTCGAAAGCGCTGGCGGTGGCGAATTTGTCGACCATCACCGAGTGGTCGATCACCAGATCCACCGGCGACAGCGGGTTGATTCGCTGCGGATCACCGCCGGCCTTGGCCATGGCAGCGCGCATCGCGGCGAGGTCGACCACGGCGGGTACGCCGGTAAAGTCTTGCATCAATACGCGGGCCGGGCGGTACTGGATTTCCCGGTCGGAGCGGCGCTCCTTGAGCCAGGCGGCGATGGCCTTGAGGTCGGCGCCGGTGACAGTTTTTTCATCTTCCCAGCGCAGCAGGTTTTCCAGCAGGACTTTCAGCGACATCGGCAACTGGTCGATATTGCCTAGGCTTTTCGCGGCATCCGGCAGGCTGAAATAGTGGTAGGTCTTGTCGTCGATTTGCAGTGTTTTAAGGGTCTTCAGACTATCGAGGGACGGCATTACGATCACTCCTTTGAATCCGCACGGCTACGGATTGAGGGGACGGGAAGAGCTATCAACGTAGCCCTGTTTTCAGTAGCTGGCTAATAACTGGACTCTATGAAGAGAACCAAGGTTCCGACATCGGCTATCATGCGCCGGTTTTCGTGACAGGCTTTGCTTCACCGCAAGGCTTGAGCATCGCGCAGGGGCCGAATATCCGCCCTCTGCCCAGGAGTAAGAATGAACACCCTATTCATGCATTGCCGGCCAGGTTTCGAAGGCGAAGTCTGTTCGGAGATTTCCGACCTCGCCGCCCAGTTGAACGTCGCCGGTTACGCCAAGGCCAAAGCGGCCACTGCGTACGCGGAGTTTGTCTGCACCGAAGCAGACGGCGCCGAGCGCCTGATGCGCGGCCAGCGTTTCGCCGAACTGATTTTCCCGCGGCAATGGGCGCGTGGGATTTTCATCGATCTGCCGGAAAACGACCGCATCAGCGTGATCCTCGCGCACATGGCCGATTTTCCGGTGTTCGGCAGCCTGTGGCTGGAAGTCGTCGACACCAACGACGGCAAGGAACTGTCGAACTTCTGCAAGAAATTCGAAGGCCCGCTTCGCAAGGCGCTGACCGCTGCCGGCAAACTGGTGGAGGACGCCAGCAAGCCGCGTCTGTTGCTGACCTTCAAAAGTGGCCGCGAAGTGTTCCTCGGCATGGCTGATGCCGGTAACTCGGCGATGTGGCCAATGGGCATTCCGCGTTTGAAGTTTCCCCGTGAGGCACCCAGTCGCTCGACGTTGAAACTGGAAGAGGCCTGGCACCACTTCATCCCGCGTGATCAGTGGGACGAGCGCCTGCACAGCGACATGACCGGTGTCGACCTCGGCGCGGCACCGGGCGGTTGGACCTGGCAACTGGTCAACCGCGGCATGCTGGTGACTGCCATCGACAACGGCCCGATGGCTGAAAGCCTGATGGACACCGGGCTGGTGCAGCACTTGATGGCTGACGGTTTCACCTTCAAGCCCAAGCAGCCGGTGGACTGGATGGTCTGCGACATCGTCGAGAAACCGGCGCGTAATGCGGCGATGCTCGAAGAATGGATCGGTGAGGGCCATTGCCGGGAGGCGGTGGTCAACCTCAAGCTGCCGATGAAGCAGCGCTATGCCGAAGTGAAGCGCTTGCTCGAACGTATCGCCGATGGCTTCAAGGCCCGTGGGATCAAGGTCGATATTGGCTGCAAGCAGCTGTATCACGACCGCGAGGAAGTGACGTGCCATCTGCGTCGGCATGACATCAAGAAAGCCAAATCCCGCTAACACCGCAGATCTCTGCAGGAGCTGCCGAAGGCTGCGATCTTTTGATCTTCTAAAAGCAAAGATCGCAGCCTGCGGCAGCTCCTACAGGAGGTGTGGCGTAACGCCACAGATGACCGAACACCCGGCAATGCGCGACAATGCCGGCCAGTTTCAGGAGTGAATCATGAGTGAAATGATCGATACCCCGGTCGACGGCACCCTCGACGCCACCGGCCTCAATTGCCCGGAGCCGGTGATGATGCTGCACCAGCACATTCGTGACCTGGTGCCTGGCGGTCTGCTCAAGGTGATTGCCACCGATCCCTCGACCCGTCGCGACATTCCCAAGTTCTGTGTGTTTCTCGACCACGAACTGGTAGGGCAACACGAAGAGGCCGGTACTTATCTGTACTGGATCCGCAAGAAGCACGCGTAACAGCCGCTACACATAAAACTACTGTGGGAGCGAGCCTGCTCGCGAAAGCGGTATGTCAGTCACTATTAATGGCGACTGATACACCGCATTCGCAAGCAGGCTCGCTCCCACATTGGGTTTTGCGTTAAGGGCCTAGCCCATCGAACGACTGATACGAATACGCTTGCGCGCACTGCGAGTCAGGCGGATCGACAGCATCAGTGCCGCACAGCTCAGGCCGACGATCAGGCCTTGCCACAAGCCGCTTGGGCCACGCGGCTCGCCGAGCCAATCGGTCAGGCCGAGGGCGTAACCCACCGGCAGGCCGATGCCCCAGTAGGCGAACAGGGTCAGGATCATCGTTACCCGGGTGTCCTGATAACCGCGCAGGGCACCGGCAGCGGTCACCTGGATCGCGTCGGAAAACTGGAACAGCGCCGAGTACACAATCAGCATTGCCGCGATGTGGATCACCGTTGGGTCGGCGGTGTAGATCGACGCGATCGGCTCGCGCAGCAACAGCATCATGCTCGCCGACAGACAGGCGTAGGCCAAAGCGGTGCCCATGCCGACGCCGGCGGCAAAGCGCGCCTCACGCGGTTCTTCGCGCCCCAGGGCCTGGCCGACACGCACGGTCACCGCCATGCCCAGCGAATACGGAATCATGAACACCAGCGAACTGACGTTCAGCGCGATCTGATGCCCGGCCACAACGGTGGCGCCGAGGCTACCGATCAGCAGGGCGATCACGGCGAAGATGCTCGACTCGGCAAACACCGCGATGCCGATCGGCAGACCGATTGCCAGCAGCCGCTTGATCACCGCCCATTGCGGCCAGTCGAAGCGGCTGAAGATCTCACTCGAGCGATACGCCGGCGCCCAGCGCTCCCAACCCGCCAGACCCAGCGCCATGACCCACATCACGATGGCCGTGGCCCAGCCGCAGCCGACGCCACCCATGGCCGGCACGCCGAAGTGGCCATAAATGAAGATGTAGTTCAGCGGAATGTTCAGCGCCAGACCGCACAGGCCCAGCACCATCGCCGGGCGGGTGCGGCCGATGCCGTCACTGGTGCAGCGCAGCACATGGTAGAACGCCACCGCTGGCAGGCCACTGGCAATGCCATGCAGGTACTGCATGCACGGGCCGATCAGCTCGGGATCGACTTTCATCAGGTGCAGCACCGGCTCGGCGGCGAGCAGCATCGACGTCGCGATCAGGCCGACCACCAATGCCAGCCACAACGCCTGACGGACGATCGGGCCGATCTCGCTGTGGGTGCCGGCGCCGAACCGCTGGGCGACTTTCGGTGTGGTGGCGAGCAGGGTGCCGGTCATCAGCAGAAACACCGGCACCCAGATCGAGTTGCCCAGTGCCACGGCGGCCAAATCCTTTGGCCCGACGCGGCCGGCCATCACCGCATCGACGAAGCCCATGGCCGTGGTCGCCAGTTGCGCGATGATGATCGGCAACGCCAGGGCGAGCAGGTTCTTGAACTCCAGACGAATCCGCGCGGGGCGGGTGAGGGAGGCGGCGACAGGTTGTTCAGTTGCAGAATTCACAGGCAAAGCGTCCACAGGTGTTGATGCGCAAGGCGCCGCATTCTACGCCGCTGACGTGACAGTCAGGAAAAATCCTCTGTTGCGGATTTGTAATCATCCGTGCCATCCACTGTGGCGAGGGAGCTTGCTCCCGCTGGGGTGCGAAGCGCCCCCGAAACCATTCGGCGTGGTGGAGCAGGAAATCCCGATTGCAGACTTTCCGCCTGCTGCGCAGTCCAGCGTGAGCAAGCTCCCTCGCCACAGTGCAGTCTGCGCTGGCCCAACGGTGGATCTGCACCTAAACTGCCGATCCGCCAAAGGAGCCCGCCATGCTGATTGTTGCCGACGAAAATATCCCGCTGCTCGATGCTTTTTTTGCCGGTTTCGGCGAGATCCGCCGGGTGCCGGGTCGTTCCATCGACCGTGCGACGGTCGAACAGGCCGATGTGTTGCTGGTGCGCTCGGTAACCAACGTCAACCGGGCGTTGCTGGAAGGCAGCCGGGTGCGTTTCGTGGGCACGTGCACCATCGGCACCGATCATCTGGATCTCGATTATTTCGCCGAGGCGGGGATCACCTGGTCCAGCGCGCCTGGCTGCAACGCCCGGGGTGTGGTCGATTACGTGCTCGGCAGCCTGATGACCCTCGCCGAAATCGAAGGCGTCGATCTGACGCAACGCACCTATGGTGTGGTTGGCGCCGGTGAAGTCGGTGGACGGCTGATCAAGGTACTCAAAGGCTTGGGCTGGAACGTGAAAGTCTGCGATCCGCCGCGTCAGGTGGCCGAGGGCGGCGACTATGTCAGCCTGGAGCAGATCATCGAACAGTGCGACGTGATCAGCCTGCACACCCCGCTGACCCGCAGCGGTGACGGCGCGACCTGGCACCTGTTCGATCAGCAGCGTCTGGAGCAACTCAAGCCCGGCGCCTGGTTGATCAATGCCGCGCGTGGGCCGGTGGTGGATAACGCCGCGCTGCGCGAAGTGCTGCTGGAACGTGAAGACCTGCAAGCCGTACTCGACGTCTGGGAGGCCGAGCCTGAGGTCGATGTGGCGCTGGCCGAACTCTGCGTGCTGGCGACACCGCACATTGCCGGCTACAGCCTCGATGGCAAACAACGCGGGACAGCACAGATCTATCAGGCGTACTGCGAGTTCATCGGCCAGCCGGCGAGCATCCAGCTTAGTGACTTGCTGCCGGCACCGTGGCTGTCACAAGTGACCCTGCACGCCGATAGCGATCCGGCTTGGGCGCTGGCGATGTTGTGCCGTGGGGTGTATGACCCGCGCCGCGACGATGCGGATTTTCGCCGCAGTCTTGTAGGCAATGTCGGTGAACAGCGTGCGGCGTTCGATGTGTTGCGCAAACAGTATCCGGTGCGACGCGAGATCGAGGGGCTGAAGGTGCGAATCGAAGGGGACTCGCCACAGTTGCAACAGATTGTGGCGGCGCTGGGGGCGGTGGCGGTCTAGAAAACACGTAGGTTCTGTTTCATACCCTGTAGGAGCTGCCGAAGGCTGCGATCTTTTGCTCTTTTGCTTCAAAAGATCGCAGCCTCGTTTCACTCGACAGCTCCTACAGGGGTAGGTGAAATGCCAGGCAGAAAAAACCCGGCCAAAGGGGGCCGGGTCAGGAAGACGGTGGCTATATCACTTTTGTTCGGCAGGCTTGACCAATCGTTTCTCCAGTTCGCGGCAGGCGTCCTGGATCATGTCTTCAGTGATCGGTACTTCACGCCCATCCTTGTCAATAATGGAGCATCCCAGAGGTTGGCCGGGCTTGGTGCGGATCACTTGAATCTTGTCTTCGCTGCTGTGTTGCAAGGACATGGCCTGTCTCCTCATCAGGTTGTGCACGTAGATTAAAACCGCCACGTGACCAGGCTGTGACATCACCCTTGGGTCTGTCAAAAGCGGCACCTCCACTCCAACAGAAATGACCGCTCGTCTCAACCGGAGCATTAGACCAATAGCAACTATGGCCTAGTCTTTGGGGGCATATTTAACCTGACTCATTGTGATTTACAGAGTTTCGCCCCATAGAAGGTTTAGGCCAGCCCTTTCATCAACGCGGATGTGTACCTGAATGATCTCGAAGCTTTCCTCCCGGCACCGTCGAGCGCTGAGTCTGACCAGTCGATTTCTGGCGCCTTACCGTTGGCAGGTCTGCGGTGCGCTGTTGGCGTTGGTCCTCACTGCAGCCGTCACTTTGTCGATGGGGCAGGGGATCAAATTGCTGGTCGATCAGGGCTTCATGACGCAATCGCCGCACCAACTGAACCAGAGCATCGGCATCTTCATGATGATGGTACTGGGCCTGGCGGTTGGCACGTTTGCGCGATTTTACTGGGTGTCGTGGATCGGTGAGCGCTGTGTGGCGGATATCCGGCGCGAGGTGTTCAACCACCTGGTTTATCTGCACCCCGGGTTCTACGAGAACAATCGCAGTTCGGAAATCCAGTCGCGACTGACCGCCGACACGACGTTGCTGCAATCAGTGATCGGTTCATCACTGTCAATGTTTCTGCGCAACCTGTTGATGGTGCTCGGCGGGGTGGTCCTGCTGTTCGTCACCAACCCGAAACTCACCAGTATCGTGGTGATTGCCTTGCCGTTCGTGGTCGCGCCGATTCTGATTTTCGGTCGGCGCGTGCGCAATCTGTCGCGGCTGAGCCAGGACCGGATCGCCGATATCGGCAGCTACGTTTCCGAAACCCTGGGCCAGATCAAGACCGTGCAGGCCTACAACCATCAGGTGCAGGATGAGCGACGTTTCGCGACGACCGTCGAGGATGCGTTCGACACCGCACGCAAGCGCATCTTTCAGCGTTCCTGGATGATCACCATGGTGATCGTGCTGGTGCTGGGCGCGGTGGCGGTGATGTTGTGGGTCGGCGGCATGGACGTGATTGCCGGGCGCATCACCGGTGGTGAACTGGCCGCGTTCGTCTTCTACAGCCTGATCGTCGGCAGTGCCATCGGCACCTTGAGCGAAGTGATCGGCGAACTGCAGCGTGCGGCGGGTGCCGCCGAGCGGATCGCCGAACTGCTGGGCTCGCAGAATATCATCCTGCCACCGACCACCGGATTGGTGACCTTGCCGGAGCGGATCAAGGGTGAACTGCAATTGCAGGATGTGCGCTTTGCCTACCCGTCGCGTCCCGAAAGCTACGCCGTCAACGGCTTGAATCTGACCATCCGCGCCGGCGAAACCCTCGCGCTGGTAGGGCCATCCGGCGCTGGCAAGTCCACGGTGTATGACCTGTTGTTACGCTTCTACGACCCGATTGAAGGGCGGATCCTGATCGACGGCGTGCCGCTGACCAGCCTTGACCCGTTGGATCTGCGTCGCAATTTCGCCTTGGTCTCGCAATCGCCCGCGCTGTTTTTCGGCAGCGTCGAAGAAAATATTCGTTACGGTAATGCAGGCGCGACGCTGGAGCAGGTCAAGGAAGCGGCGAGAATCGCCCACGCCCATGACTTCATCGAGAAGATGCCCAACGGTTACCAGACGCATTTGGGCGATGGCGGCCTCGGTCTTTCCGGCGGCCAGCGTCAGCGCCTGGCGATTGCCCGTGCGTTGCTGGTGGACGCACCGATCCTGCTGCTGGACGAAGCCACCAGCGCCCTCGATGCGCAGAGCGAGCACTTGATCCAGGAAGCCTTGCCCAGCCTGATGCACAACCGCACCACGCTGGTGATCGCGCATCGCCTGGCCACGGTGAAAAACGCCGACCGGATCGCGGTGATGGATCAGGGCAAACTGGTGGCGATCGGTACCCATCAAGAACTGATTGTGAGCAGTCCACTGTATGCGCGGCTGGCGTCGTTGCAGTTCAATGATGGTCACGCAGTGGCAGTGTAGGAGCTGCCGAAGGCTGCGATCTTTTGATCTTGCTTAAAAAATGCCCGCATCTTCATGCGGGCATTTTTTTGAAGCAAAAGCTCGTCCGAGCACTGCCCGAACCTTCGGCAGAACCTACAGATTATTGATCATCAAAATACCGCTCATGCCAATCCACCAGCGGCTGCGGCGAATTGAGCTTCTGCCCGTAGATCACCGAGTACGACAGCACGTTCTGTACGTATTGGCGGGTTTCGTCGAACGGGATGCTTTCCACCCATACGTCGAAACTCAGGTGATCGGCGCCGCGCAGCCACTGGCGCACACGGCCTGGGCCGGCGTTGTAGGCGGCAGAGGCGAGGACGCGGTTGCCGTTGAACTGGCTGTGCACCTGGCTCAGGTAAGCGGCGCCGAGCTGGATGTTCTTGTCCGGATCGAGCACTTGCTGCGGCGAGGCCAGCGGGATGCTGAATTTGCGCGCGGTTTCCTTGGCGGTGCCCGGCATCAGTTGCATCAGGCCGCTGGCGCCGACGCCGGAGCGAGCGTCGTCCATGAACGCGCTTTCCTGACGAGTGATGGCGAACACCCAGCTCGAATGCAGGCCACGCGTCTTGGCTTCACGCACGAGCGTGTCGCGGTGCGCCATCGGGAAGCGGATGTCCAGGTCGTCCCAGTATTGCGCCTGACTGATGGTGCGGATGGCCGGGAAATACCATTTCAGGTCGTAGGCCAGCTTGGCCTGGGCGACCATTTCTTCACGATTGAAATGGCGGCTGACGTGATACCACTCGCGGCGACCGTCGACGATCTGCCCACGGGCATGGAATTCCAGGGCGCGACGCACGCCAGGCGTGTTACGCACCTTGTTGATGGTCGCCTGACTGAGTACCAGCGGCTTGTTCATCAGCGAGTAAGGCAGTTGCGAGCGGTCGGCGGCCAGGAAGCCATAGAAGTCGCGTTCCTTTGCCAGATTCTTGTACAGCGTCTGCGCTTCCGGGTTCTGTGGCTGCGCCAGTTCCAGGCTACGGGCCTGCCAGTAACGCCAGCGGTTGGTGATCGCCAGATCCTGCGGCAGGCGACGGGTTAACTGGTAGGCATCGTCCCAGCGGGCCAGACGCAGCAGCAAACGCAGACGCCATTCGGAAACGGTGTTGTCGCGCAGTTCCGGGTCGTATTTGGTCATCACGTCCAGCGCGCGGCTGTCGAAGCGCCGGGCCAGGGTCAGGCCGATTTCCCGGGCGATCGCCACTTTCTCGTCACGGGAGAAGTGCATGCTGCTGGCATAACCGTCGAGCAGGGCCATGGCCTTGTCCGGATCCTGACGGGCGAGGCGACGCAGGCCGAGACTGACCACGTCGGACATCGGCTCGTCGGTCGGGGCAAAGCGCGATGGCTGATTGAGAAGCTCGGGTTTCTGCGCCACATCCACCAGCAGACGACCGCGCGGGGCGAGGGTGGTCAGGCCGTTGACCAGACTGTTGGCCAGTGGATAGTTGCGCGCCTGGGCGGCGAGTTTGGTGCGCTCCCAGCGTTTTTGTTCGGTCAACTGGCCGTCGGCGGCCCAGATCCCGAACAGCCCGTCACAGGCGGCCGGTTGCGATTTGCCGGTCAGCCACAGTTTGTCGGCGTTGGCGTAACCCTCGGCCTTGTGGCCGCTGCTGATCTGGTACTGCGCATTCAGGCAGTCCAGTTCAGTGAAGTTGAGTTTCGGGTCGTAATACTTGACGAAGGTCGCCCAGTCGCCACGGTCGGCGAGCCAGCGCAACCAGCGCAGCTTCATCCAGTTGGCCTGGGGCAGATCGCCGTGCTCGGCGAGAAATTTCTCGATCTCGGCGTTGCTCGCGGTCTTCAGACGCGCGGTCAGTTCGTCGTAGGCCAGGTACGGTTCCAGCGGGTAATCGGCCAGGGCCTGGCTGTAACGGAAGTACGGGCCGGTATCACCCTTGGCCAGGGCGCGCTTGGCCTCATCGTAATACTGGCGTTGGGTGGACAGGTCCACCGCCTGGGCGGATTGAGCGGCAGCGGCGGTAAGTAGCAAACAGGACAAGACACTGAAAAGGCGACTGCGCATGAGACATCCGGGCAGAGAAATCATGACAAGCACCGGCCGCGGCCAGCACTGAATTGTCTGTAGCTTAGCCTTTTGCCAGCAACGGGCGAAAGCTTTGCCGGTCTCGCAGCACAAGTTCGCAACAAATGTTGTGCAGAGTGCTTCAGCGGACAAATTGCCGGCCTGTTGAGGGCCTAACTCAGGTAGAATGCGCGCCCGGTTTTTGGAGAAGCTCATGACCCTGCTCAAATTCAGCGATGTGTCCCTTGCATTCGGCGCGATGCCGTTGTTGGACAAGGTGTCCTGGCAGATCGCCCGTGGTGAGCGGGTGTGCATCATCGGCCGCAACGGCACCGGCAAATCCAGCATGATGAAGCTGGTCAAGGGCGACCAGAAGCCCGATGACGGCTCGGTGTGGCGTGCCCCCGGTCTGAAAATCGGCGAATTGCCGCAGGAATTGCCAGTGGCCGACGGGCGGACCGTGTTCGACGTGGTTGCCGAGGGCCTGGACGGCGTTGGCGCCTTGCTCGCCGAATACCATCACCTGAGCCAGAACATCGTCACCGATGCCGATCTGGACAAGCTGATGCACGTCCAGCACGACCTCGAAGCCCGTGATGGCTGGCGCTTGCAGACCCTGGTCGACAGCACCTTGAGCCGCCTGCAACTGCCGGCCGACAAGACCCTCGCCGAGTTGTCCGGCGGCTGGCGTCGTCGCGTGCTGCTGGCGCAGGCGCTGGTGTCCGAACCGGATCTGCTGCTGCTCGACGAACCGACCAACCACCTGGACATCGGTGCGATTGCCTGGCTCGAAGAAGCCCTGAAGGATTTCCAGGGCGCCGTGCTGTTCATCACGCACGACCGTTCTTTCCTGCAAAACCTCGCCACGCGCATCCTCGAACTCGATCGCGGCGGCCTGATCGACTGGAACGGCGATTACGCCAGCTTCCTGGTGCACAAAGAAGCCGCGCTGGCCGCTGAAGAAACCGCCAACGCGCTGTTCGACAAGCGTCTGGCTCAGGAAGAGGTGTGGATCCGCCAGGGTATCAAGGCCCGTCGGACCCGTAACGAAGGCCGTGTTCGCGCCCTGAAAGCCCTGCGCGTTGAGCGCAGCGAGCGTCGCGAGCGCACCGGCAAGGCCAACATCCAGCTGGAAACCGCCGACAAGTCCGGCAAGCAAGTGATGGTGCTGGAAAATGTCAGCTTCCATCACCCGGACGGTCCGTACCTGATCAAGGACTTCTCGATGGTCCTGCAGCGCGGCGACCGTATCGGCCTGCTCGGCGCCAACGGTACCGGCAAGACCACCCTGCTCAAGTTGATGCTCAACGGTCTGCAACCGACCAGCGGCACAGTGGAAGAGGGCACCCGGATCGACGTGGCCTACTTCGACCAGCTGCGTCATCAGCTGGATCTGGAAAAGACCGTGATCGACAACGTCGCCGAAGGTCGCGACTTCATCGACATCGACGGCCAGAGCCGCCACGTGCTGAGCTATCTCGGTGACTTCCTGTTCAGCCCGCAGCGTGCCCGCACGCCGGTCAAGGCGCTGTCCGGTGGTGAGCGTGCGCGCTTGCTGTTGGCGAAACTGTTCAGCAAGCCGGCGAACCTGCTGGTACTCGACGAACCGACCAACGACCTCGACGTGGAAACCCTCGAACTGCTCGAAGAAGTGCTGCTGACCTTCAACGGCACCGTGCTGATGGTCAGCCACGACCGGGCATTCCTCGACAACGTGGTGACCAGCACCCTGGTCTTCGAAGGTGAAGGCAAGGTACGTGAATACGTCGGTGGTTATCAGGACTGGATCCGTCAGGGCGGCTCGCCGCGTCTGCTGGGCGTGACCGAGAGCAAGTCGGGCAAGGCTGACCTGAATTCGGCGGTAGTCACCGCTGAGCCAGCGCCAGTGGCTGCGCCTGCTGCTGCCGCGCCGGCGGCCAAGAAGAAGCTGAGCTACAAGCTGCAGCGTGAGCTGGAAGCGTTGCCGGGCGACATCGATGCCAAGGAACAGCAGATCGCAGCCGTCGAGGCTGAAATGGCCGAAGCCGGTTTCTATCAGCGGCCGCCGGCCGAGACGGCCAAGGTGATTGCTTCGCTGGAGCAGTTGCAGGCTGAGCTGGATGCACTGGTGGAGCGTTGGGCCGAGCTGGATGCCTGACTGATCCAGTCATGAAAAAGCCCGGCGTTCAGTGATGAACGCCGGGCTTTTCATATGTAATGCGATCTGCAGGCTGATGCAGATCAAATGTGGCAGCGTTTCAGTGTTTGACCAGATGTACCGCCAGTACATCGCAAGGTGCACCGTGCAGCACATCATTGGCGGTCGACCCGAGCAACAGCGCCAAACCATGGCGGCCATGGCTGCCGACCACGATCAGGTCGCAGTGGTTTTCCTTGGCGAAATGATGGATTTCCTGGCGTGGCTGGCCATAGGTCAGGTGGCAGTTGGCACTTTCAAGCTCCGCGTATTTGGCTTTCAGGCGCTCCATGCGCTCCTTGGCCTGATCGAACTGCTGTTGTTGCAGTTGTGACAGATCCATCGGCACGTCGCCACCGAACGCCATCGCCATCGGTTCGACGATATGCACCAGCGACAGCTTGGCGCCATTGCTCACCGACAGCTCTCGGGCGCGGTGGATCACAGGGTCGCACTCTTCGGTCAGATCTACGGCGACCAGGATATGGGAGTAGGGCATGAGGTGCTCCTCGTGACGGTTCAATATTGTTAAGTATGGCTGGTTTCAAGCGCATTGGTTCCAAAGTGACACAATGCGCTCACCTTAAGTCGGGAGTAGAGATATGACGGTCTGGTTAGTGGTGTCAATCCTGCTGGTGGTCCTGAGTCCATTGGCATGG
This sequence comes from Pseudomonas serboccidentalis, assembly GCF_028830055.1. NCBI lineage: Bacteria > Pseudomonadati > Pseudomonadota > Gammaproteobacteria > Pseudomonadales > Pseudomonadaceae > Pseudomonas > Pseudomonas serboccidentalis. The sequence goes on along the minus strand of NZ_CP101655.1, from coordinate 4,023,650 downwards.
TTGCGTCCATCGCGCGTGCAGAGTGGCCGCATGGCCCTGCGCATGGAAGCGCGGCGTATCGGGCTGGCCATGCAACTGGCGCCTCAGGAATGGCCGCACTGGCTGTCTCAGGAGCCTCCCAGCCCGTGTGCGCAATACCATCGACCGCGCCGTGGCAGTCAGCCAGCGTGCTGGACCTACTGGCAGAAGTCGCCGGGGGTGTGGGTCAATCAATGGCAGGAAGTCTGCGAAGACCGGGCGCTGCTCAATCATTTCGAAAAGTTGCCAGGCAATGTGTTCAAGGTCGAGGCCGACAAGCAGATGATCGCCTTGTACTGGGGCGAGAAGGGCGAAGCCGCGGTTTTGCAGGATATTGATGCGACTCTGAAAGCGCTGGCATGACTCGCGGACTTTTCCCACTGCAAGGGTGGTGAGGGTCCGGCAGACGAGCAATAAAAAGCCCGACATGATTCATCGGGCGGGGTGGCCAGGCAGGCCGGTAACTGTTTTTATCGCTGACTCGACGTTACGGGGTCAGCGAATCTCCCTGTAGTCCAGCCAGCGTAGCCTGTTAAACAAGGCCCGCTGTGAATTAGGGCGACTTTTCTAACTATTGATTCTATGAATGGCTTTGCATGCAGCGCCGTGTTGCAGGTCTGCGTGCGACGGAAGTGACCGCAAAGTCGCATTTCAACCCGTATTTTGGGCGATTGACAATTGTCGGAAATTCCGTGAAGGTGACGTACCCAAATCAAACGGGCGTATGAATTGAGCGTTTGTCTTACAGACTGCTCCTACAGAATCCCGACTATCGCGTTGGCGGGTGTGCCGGGTGGATTGGCGTCAGCATCGACGAAAAAGCGTCCTGCCGAGCCATTTACCTGCGTCCGACGTGTACTGTTCAGCTTCCATATCGTGGAGATCAGTTGATGATTTACGAAGGTAAAGCCATCACGGTTAAAGCTCTTGAAAGTGGCATCGTCGAATTGAAATTCGACCTCAAGGGTGAGTCCGTCAACAAGTTCAACCGTCTTACCCTGAACGAACTGCGTCAGGCCGTGGACACCATCAAGGCAGATGCTTCGATCAAGGGCGTGATCGTCAGCAGTGGCAAGGACGTGTTCATCGTCGGCGCCGACATCACCGAATTTGTCGAGAACTTCAAGCTGCCGGATGCCGAGCTGGTTGCTGGCAATCTCGAAGCCAACAAGATCTTCAGCGATTTCGAAGACCTCAACGTTCCGACCGTGGCTGCGATCAACGGCATTGCCCTCGGTGGCGGTCTGGAAATGTGCCTGGCAGCGGACTACCGCGTCATGTCGACCAAGGCCAAGATCGGCCTGCCGGAAGTCAAACTGGGCATCTACCCAGGCTTCGGCGGTACCGTGCGTCTGCCGCGCCTGATCGGCGTCGATAACGCCATCGAGTGGATTGCCGCCGGCAAGGAAAACCGCCCTGAAGACGCGCTGAAAGTCAGCGCCGTCGACGCCGTGGTTGCTCCCGAGAAGCTGCAGGAAGCTGCCCTTGAACTGATCAAGCGCGCTATCTCCGGCGAGTTCGATTACAAGGCCAAGCGTCAGCCGAAACTTGAAAAACTCAAGTTGAACGCCATTGAACAAATGATGGCCTTCGAAACCGCCAAAGGTTTCGTGGCCGGTCAGGCTGGCCCGAACTACCCGGCGCCGGTTGAAGCGATCAAGACCATCCAGAAAGCCGCGAACTTCGGTCGTGACAAGGCGCTGGAAGTCGAAGCCGCCGGTTTCGTCAAACTGGCCAAGACTTCTGCCGCGCAGAGCTTGATCGGTCTGTTCCTGAACGATCAGGAACTGAAGAAAAAGGCCAAGGCCTACGACGAAATCGCCAAGGACGTGAAGCAGGCTGCCGTACTGGGCGCCGGCATCATGGGTGGCGGTATCGCCTATCAGTCGGCCTCCAAAGGTACGCCGATCCTGATGAAGGACATCAACGAGCACGGTATCGAGCAGGGCCTGGCTGAAGCCGCCAAGCTGCTGGTTGGCCGCGTTGACAAAGGTCGCATGACCGCCGCGAAAATGGCTGAAGTGCTCAACGGCATTCGTCCGACCCTGTCCTACGGCGACTTCGGTCACGTCGACCTGGTTGTAGAAGCCGTGGTCGAGAACCCGAAGGTCAAGCAAGCCGTGCTGGCTGAAGTCGAAGACAAGGTCAAAGAGGACACCATCCTCGCGTCCAACACCTCGACCATTTCCATCAGCCTGCTGGCCAAGGCCCTCAAGCGTCCGGAAAACTTCGTCGGCATGCACTTCTTCAATCCGGTGCACATGATGCCGCTGGTGGAAGTGATCCGTGGCGAGAAGTCCAGCGAGCTGGCGATTGCAACCACCGTTGCCTACGCCAAGAAAATGGGCAAGAACCCGATCGTCGTCAACGACTGCCCGGGCTTCCTGGTCAACCGCGTTCTGTTCCCGTACTTCGGCGGTTTCGCCAAGCTGGTCAGCGCCGGTGTGGACTTCGTCCGTATCGACAAGGTCATGGAAAAATTCGGCTGGCCGATGGGCCCGGCGTACCTGATGGACGTAGTCGGTATCGACACCGGTCACCACGGTCGTGACGTCATGGCTGAAGGCTTCCCGGATCGCATGAAGGATGACCGTCGCTCGGCCATCGACGTGCTTTACGAAGCCAAGCGTCTGGGCCAGAAGAACGGCAAGGGCTTCTACGCCTACGAAGCCGACAAGAAAGGCAAGCAGAAGAAAGTCGCCGATCCGTCGGTGCTGGAAGTGCTCAAGCCGATCGTTTACGAGCAGCGCGAAGTCACTGACGAAGACATCATCAACTGGATGATGATCCCGTTGTGCCTGGAAACCGTGCGTTGCCTGGAAGACGGCATCGTTGAAACCGCCGCCGAAGCCGACATGGGTCTGGTCTACGGTATCGGTTTCCCTCCATTCCGTGGCGGTGCGCTGCGCTACATCGATTCGATCGGTGTTGCCGAGTTCGTTGCCCTGGCTGACCAGTACGCTGATTTGGGCGCGCTGTACCACCCGACCGCGAAGCTGCGCGAAATGGCCAAGAACGGCCAAAGCTTCTTCGGTTAAGCGCCCCCAACTAGAGTGAGAGTGAACTTATGAGCTTGAATCCTAGAGACGTCGTGATTGTCGACTTCGGTCGTACTCCGATGGGCCGCTCCAAGGGCGGCATGCACCGCAACACCCGCGCCGAAGACATGTCGGCACACCTGATCAGCAAATTGCTGGAACGCAACACCAAGGTCGATCCTGCTGAAGTCGAGGACGTGATCTGGGGCTGCGTCAACCAGACCCTGGAGCAGGGCTGGAACATCGCGCGCATGGCGTCGCTGATGACCCAGATCCCGCACACCTCGGCCGGCCAGACCGTCAGCCGTCTGTGTGGCTCGTCGATGAGTGCTTTGCACACTGCTGCGCAAGCGATCATGACCGGTAACGGTGACGTGTTCGTGGTTGGCGGCGTCGAGCATATGGGCCACGTGAGCATGATGCACGGTGTCGATCCGAACCCGCACATGTCGCTGTACGCGGCGAAAGCCTCGGGCATGATGGGTCTGACCGCGGAAATGCTTGGCAAGATGCACGGCATCACCCGTGAGCAGCAGGACGCCTTTGGCGTGCGCTCCCACCAGCTCGCCCATAAAGCGACGGTGGAAGGCAAGTTCAAAGACGAAATCATCCCGATGCAGGGCTACGACGAAAACGGCTTCCTGAAGCTGTTCGACTACGACGAAACCATTCGTCCGGAAACCACCCTGGAAAGTCTGGCGGCCCTCAAACCTGCCTTCAATCCAAAGGGCGGCACCGTGACGGCCGGCACTTCGTCGCAGATCACCGATGGTGCTTCGTGCATGATCGTGATGTCGGCGCAGCGTGCGCAGGACCTGGGGATCCAGCCGATGGCCGTGATCCGTTCGATGGCAGTGGCGGGTGTGGATCCGGCGATCATGGGCTATGGTCCAGTGCCGGCTACACAAAAAGCCCTGAAACGTGCGGGCCTTGGCATCAACGATATCGACTTCTTCGAGCTCAACGAAGCTTTCGCTGCACAGGCCCTGCCAGTGCTGAAAGATCTGAAAGTACTCGACAAGATGAACGAGAAGGTTAACCTGCACGGCGGCGCGATCGCCCTGGGTCACCCGTTCGGTTGCTCCGGTGCCCGTATCTCCGGCACCTTGCTGAACGTGATGAAGCAGAATAGCGGCACCTTCGGGGTGGCCACTATGTGCATTGGTCTCGGCCAAGGCATCTCCACCGTCTTCGAACGCGTTTAAGCGTCTCGTCGATGGAAGCCGGGGCCAAGTGCCCCGGTTTTTGTTTTTGGGATTTATTTTTGTATTTATTTTGAAAAAATTTGAGTGAGGGCCGAAGCATGCCGATACAACCTGGGCTCTACCAACATTACAAAGGTCCGCAGTACCGCGTATTCAGTGTTGCGCGGCATTCCGAGACCGAAGAGGAAGTGGTCTTTTACCAAGCCCTGTATGGCGATTACGGCTTCTGGGTACGCCCTTTGAGCATGTTCGTCGAGTCGGTCGAGGTTGACGGCGAGCAGGTGCCACGCTTTGCTTTGGTGCAAGCCGAACCGAGCCTTTTTTCCAAGGCATAAGGCGAGTGCGCACAGAACCCTGTGCTTGACCTCACCTTGTAGCCACTATATATAGCGGTGCCGCGTCAGGCGCCAACCGCCTTTCACTTCTAGAATTCAGGAATTTTCTGATCCATGGGCAAATCGCTGGTCATTGTGGAATCCCCGGCTAAGGCCAAGACCATCAACAAGTATCTGGGCAACCAATACGTGGTGAAGTCGAGTATCGGCCATATCCGAGACCTGCCCACCAGCGGTTCGGCTAGCGCCAGCAAAGAGCCGGCCGCCAAGCGCGGCAAGGCTGCCGCGGGCGAAGGGCCGGTGCTCACGCCGAAAGAGAAGGCGCGCAAGCAACTGGTCTCGCGCATGGGTGTCGATCCCGATCATGGCTGGAAAGCCAAGTACGAGATCCTCCCGGGCAAAGAGAAGGTCATCGAAGAGCTGCGCCGGCTCGCCAAGGATGCTGACACCATCTATCTCGCAACCGACTTGGATCGCGAGGGGGAAGCCATTGCCTGGCACCTGCGCGAAGCCATCGGTGGTGACGACAGCCGCTACAAGCGCGTGGTGTTCAACGAAATCACCAAGAAGGCGATTCAGGAAGCCTTCTCCGAGCCGGGCGAGCTGGACATCGATCGTGTGAATGCTCAGCAGGCGCGTCGTTTCCTCGACCGCGTCGTGGGCTACATGGTCTCGCCGCTGCTGTGGGCCAAGATTGCCCGTGGCCTGTCGGCCGGTCGTGTGCAATCGGTTGCCGTGAAGCTGGTGGTCGAGCGTGAGCGCGAGATCCGTGCGTTCAACCCGGAAGAGTACTGGGAAGTGCACGCCGACCTTGGCACCGCCAAGGGCTCGACCGTGCGTTTCGAGGTGGCGCGTGAGAAGGGCGAAGCCTTCAAGCCGCTGAACGAAGCCCAGGCCATGGCCGCGCTGGAGAAGCTCAAGTCTTCCAGCTACAGCATCGTCAAGCGCGAAGACAAGCCGACCAGCAGCAAGCCGTCGGCACCGTTCATCACGTCCACCCTGCAGCAGGCCGCGAGTAACCGCCTGGGTTTCGGCGTGAAGAAAACCATGATGATGGCCCAGCGTTTGTACGAAGCCGGCTACATCACTTATATGCGTACCGACTCGACCAACCTCTCGGCTGACGCCGTGGCGATGGCGCGTACCTACATCGAAGACGAGTTCGGCAAGAAGTACCTGCCGGAAACGCCAAACGTCTACAGCAGCAAGGAAGGCGCGCAAGAGGCTCACGAAGCGATTCGTCCTTCCGACGCCAACACCACGCCGAGCAAGCTGGCGGGCATGGAGCGTGATGCTGAGCGCCTCTACGAGCTGATCTGGCGCCAGTTCCTCGCTTGCCAGATGCTGCCGGCGCAATACCTGTCGACCACCGTCAGCGTGGCCGCTGGCGACTTCGAGCTGCGTGCCAAGGGCCGTATCCTCAAGTTCGACGGTTACACCCGCGTTCTGCCGCAGATCGCCAAGCCTGGCGATGACGACGTTCTGCCGGACATGGCACAGGGCGACGTGATGAAGCTGATCAAGCTTGATCCGTCCCAGCACTTCACCAAACCGCCGGCGCGTTACTCCGAAGCCAGCCTGGTCAAGGAAATGGAAAAGCGCGGCATCGGCCGTCCTTCGACCTATGCAGCGATCATTTCGACCATTCAGGATCGCGGCTATGTGACCCTGCACAACCGTCGTTTCTACTCGGAAAAGATGGGTGACATCGTCACCGAGCGTCTGTCGGAGAGCTTCTCGAACCTCATGGACTACGGTTTCACCGCCGGCATGGAAGAGAACCTCGATGACGTGGCTCAGGGTGAGCGCGACTGGAAGAACGTGCTGGACGAGTTCTACGGCGACTTCAAGAAGAAGCTTGAAGTGGCGGAGAATCCGGACAACGGCATGCGTGCCAATCAGCCGGTCATGACTGACATTCCGTGCACCACATGCGGCCGTCCGATGCAGATCCGTACCGCATCGACCGGTGTATTCCTCGGTTGCTCGGGTTACAGTCTGCCGCCGAAAGAGCGCTGCAAGGCCACCGTCAATCTGGTGCCAGGCGACGAGATTGCGGCGGACGACGAGGGCGAGTCCGAATCGCTGGTACTGCGCGGCAAGCATCGCTGCCCGATCTGCAGCACGGCGATGGACGCCTACCTGCTCGACGAGAAGCGCAAGCTGCACATCTGCGGTAACAACCCGGATTGCGCTGGCTACGAAATCGAAGAGGGCAACTACCGCATCAAGGGCTATGAAGGCCCGAGCCTGGAATGCGACAAGTGTGGCAGCGAGATGCAGCTCAAGACCGGCCGTTTCGGCAAGTTCTTTGGTTGCACCAACCCGACCTGCAAGAACACCCGCAAACTGCTGAAGAGCGGTGATGCGGCACCGCCGAAGATGGATCCGGTGAAGATGCCTGAGCTCAAATGCGAGAAGGTCAACGACACCTACATCCTGCGCGACGGTGCTTCCGGTCTGTTCCTGGCGGCCAGTCAGTTCCCGAAAAACCGCGAGACCCGTGCTCCGCTGGTGATCGAGATTCTGCCGCACAAGGACGAGATCGATCCGAAGTATCACTTCCTGTGCGATGCGCCGCAGAAGGATCCTGATGGTCTGCCAGCGGTCATCCGCTACAGCCGCAAGACCAAAGAGCAATACGTGCAGACCGAGGTCGACGGCAAGCCTACCGGCTGGAAAGCGTTCTACGACGGTGGCAAGTGGACCGTTGAAGACAAACGCACGAAAGCCAAGGCTGACTAAGCGCTAGTCAGATACACAAAGGCCGCATGATGACCCTCGGGTTTTCATGCGGCCTTTTTGTTTTGTGCTTGCGGTAGGATCGGCTGATCCATGACACTGTCCGGCCTGTGTGACGCAATTATTTCGCTGTGGAGACTGCCGGCATGGCGCACGAACTCTATACCCGCACCAATCAGAAGATCTATTTCGCCGGCCTGTCGCTGGAAGCTCTGGCCCGCGCCGAAGAAGGCCGGGCGATGAACGCGTTGGCGTTGATTCAGGCAGGGCGTGAATCGGCGTTGTTTCACCTCTACGGCGCGCTCCTGGGGTTATGCCATGAGATTGCCGGTTTCTACCGACTGCCTCAGGCCAATGCGCCACGGGCAGAGACGCTACTGACTCGCGAAGTTCTGGAATCGATTGCGATCCCTGAGTTGGCCGAGATGGTGGAGCTGGCCGGCAATCCTGAAACCTGGCTGGCAAAACTGCTGGCGGCGCATTCGGCGTTGTTCCAGCCGCCACGGGTTCCACACAAGCCAAAAGGCGATGTGACACAGCCATTGATTCAGGCGGTTAATCTGGACGAAGAAGAGGCGCCGCAGGAGTTGAGTCGCGAAGAGCTGGAGAGCTGGCGGCAGAATCTCAAAGGTCTGGCGATCCGTTTTCGCGAAGGCTTGAACGAATGCTGAGGACAATTGACACGGTGGCAATCTGAAACATGCTGCTGGTCAAGATCCCGAGCGAAGCCTGAATGATGTCTATATAATCCCTGCCTTTCGTGGAGAACAGACCTATATGCCAACGTCCTTTCTAGAAATTGTCGAGTTACCAGACGGCCGAATCGAACTGCGCAGGGCTGAGGACGAGGGTTCTCTGGTGACGCTGGATTTCTCCGAGGATGCCAAGGCGTTCCTGCAAGGCCAGCACGTGGAAATCGCCAAAGCGATGTTGAGCGTCGGCGTGCAGATGGCCGGTCGCATGGTTGAAGGCGAATTTGATAAGGAAGAGGGGCCGCGGGTTCTTCACTGATCCCCGCTGCTTTTCGGCGTTTGCCGATACCGCATCAAGTCGGCTTCTCTGTCCCTGGAGAAGCCATGCGCTTCACACAGCGCGCGTTACAAGTGAATCAACCCAATCGAATGTTCAAGCTCTGAGCGTCGCCCGTGCGTGCAGCGCTGATCAGCTGTTGCCGCGAGCCGGTGTTCAGCGGGTTGAGCCAGGTCACCACCGTATGGCTACGACCCAGGCGCAGTGCTTCGCAGGCCAGTTGCTGAGCGCTTTGCGTGCCCCGCGGCTGCAGTAGCAGGATGCGTTCGCGGTTCAGGCCGGCCTCGCGCAGCCAGGTCTGGGTCAGGCTGGCGGGAGGGGCGATCAGCGTCAGCCAGCGCGCGTCCTGATCCTCGCTCAATTCGCGAAGGATCGGGGCGAGCAGGTTCAGGCAGTTCCCCGCCGCACCGCGCAGTGACAGCTCACTGAATACTTCCGGTTCGGCATTCCAGGGGCGCTCGACCACGTCTTTCAGGGTCGGCGCCATCGGTTGTGCCAGAAACGCTTCGAATAAAGGCAGTTGTGTTTGCTGAGGTGTGTGTGGGAACTGCATAAAGCCTCCTTTAGCGGCGGATTACGCCGACACTCAAGCCTTCGATCACCAGTTCCTGATCTTTCAGGTCGACTTCGATAGGGGCGAACTCAGGGTTTTCGGCAATCAGCCAGACCTTGCTGCCTTCGCGCTTGAAGCGCTTGACGGTCACTTCATCGCCGATGCGTGCCACGACGACCTGACCATTGCGTGCTTCGCGGGTGGTATGCACCGCCAGCAGGTCACCGTCGAAAATGCCGATGTCCTTCATGCTCATGCCGTGTACGCGCAGCAGGTAATCGGCGCGGGGATGGAAGAAGGCCGGGTTGATGTTGCAGGATTCTTCGATGTGCTGCTGGGCGAGGATCGGAGCACCGGCAGCGACCCGGCCAATGATCGGCAGGGTGGAGTCGTCGGCCTTGGCTTCGAAGCCCGGGATTCGAATGCCACGAGAGGCGCCGGGGGTCATCTCGATGGCGCCTTTGCGGGCGAGAGCCTTGAGGTGCTCCTCTGCCGCGTTGGGCGACTTGAAGCCCAGCTCCTGAGCGATTTCCGCGCGGGTTGGCGGGTAGCCGTTGTCTTCGAGGCAGCGTTTGATAAAGGCCAGAATCTCGGCTTGGCGTGGCGTCAGCTTTAGCATATTGATCGCTCTGTCTTTTTATACAGTGACTGGGATTATATACAGTGAAGCGGTCTTGGCAATGCCCGTTTTTTTGCAGGCCGCCGGACGGTCGGCTGCCGTGCTTATTAATGCGTCGGGCGAGTGTGGTTAAATAGCTGACCGACCATTCCCAAAACGAACTGGCAGGCTTGACAAGGCACAGGCTGAAACGTATGTTTCAAACAAGTGTTTGTCAGGCGGAGTAGCCATGGCCCAGTCGGAAACCGTTGAACGCATTCTTGATGCTGCCGAGCAGTTGTTCGCGGAGAAAGGTTTCGCCGAAACCTCATTGCGTTTGATCACCAGCAAGGCCGGCGTCAACCTGGCGGCGGTGAACTATCATTTCGGCTCCAAAAAGGCGCTGATCCAGGCGGTTTTCTCGCGCTTCCTCGGGCCGTTCTGCCTCAGTCTCGACAAAGAGCTGGAGCGGCGTCAGGCCAAGCCTGAAATCAAGCCGACGCTTGAAGAGCTGCTGGAAATCCTCGTTGAGCAGGCGCTGGTTGTTCAGCCGCGCAGCGGTAACGACCTGTCGATCTTCATGCGCTTGCTTGGCTTGGCGTTCAGCCAGAGTCAGGGTCACCTGCGTCGTTACCTGGAAGACATGTACGGCAAGGTATTCCGTCGCTACATGCTGTTGGTCAATGAAGCAGCGCCGCGCATTCCACCTATCGAGCTGTTCTGGCGCGTGCACTTCATGCTCGGTGCTGCGGCGTTCAGCATGTCGGGGATAAAGGCCTTGCGTGCGATTGCCGAGACTGACTTCGGCGTCAACACCTCAATCGAACAGGTGATGCGCCTGATGGTGCCGTTCCTCGCAGCCGGCATGCGTGCCGAAAGCGGTGTCACCGACCCGGCCATGGCAACCGCGCAACTGCGTCCTCGCAGCAAATCGACCCCGGTGGCCGCCAAGGTTTAACCGCACACGGGTGGGCGCGGCAGTTTACATCCGCTAAGCTAGCCGCCCATGCCGACTCTCGTTTTGAACCCGTCTCCCATGACCATCGCCAACCTGCCGGGCATTGCCCTCGGTGGCGATGTCGTGCGGGACGGGTTTTTCGTTTTCAAGGAATCTCTATGACTGCTGGCCTGCAAGGCTCGTTGATGGTGGACGTCGCCGGTACCTGGCTGACGGCCGAGGATCGCCAATTGTTGCGTCAGCCCGAAGTGGGCGGCCTGATCATTTTTGCTCGCAACATCGAGCATCCGCGGCAGGTGCGGGAGCTGAGCGCCGCGATCCGCGCGATTCGCCCGGATCTGTTGCTGGCGGTGGATCAAGAGGGCGGTCGCGTGCAGCGCCTGCGTCAGGGCTTCGTGCGACTGCCGGCGATGCGCGCCATTGCCGACAATCCAAATGCCGAATACCTCGCCGAGCAGTGTGGCTGGATCATGGCCACCGAAGTGCTGGCGGTCGGCCTCGACCTGAGTTTCGCTCCGGTGCTGGATCTGGATTACCAGCGCAGCGCCGTGGTCGGCACCCGTTCGTTCGAGGGTGATCCCGAGCGCGCTGCTTTGCTCGCCGGAGCGTTTATTCGCGGCATGAACAGCGCCGGCATGGCCGCTACCGGCAAGCATTTCCCCGGTCACGGTTGGGCTGAAGCCGACTCCCATGTCGCGATCCCGAACGACGAGCGCAGCCTCGACGAGATCCGCGCCAAGGACCTCGTGCCATTTGCCCGACTCAGCAAGCAACTGGCGGCGGTCATGCCGGCGCACGTCATCTATCCGCAAATCGATTCGCAACCGGCCGGGTTCTCCCGTCGCTGGTTGCAGGACATCCTGCGTGGCGAGTTGCAGTTCGACGGCGTGATCTTCAGCGACGACCTGTCGATGGCCGGCGCACATGTGGTCGGTGATGCTGCCAGCCGTATCGAAGCCGCGCTCAGTGCAGGTTGCGACATGGGCCTGGTGTGCAACGATCGTGCGGCGGCCGAACTGGCCCTGAGCGCCGCGCAACGGATGAAGGTCAAGCCGTCCGCGCGCATTGCGCGGATGCGCGGACAGGCGTTCGCCAGCACCGACTACCGTCAGGATCCGCGTTGGCTCACCGCCATCGGCGCGCTCAAAGACGCTCAATTGATCGATTAAGGACTCATTCGTTATGACGGTTTACGCAATCATCGGTGGCACTGGCCTGACCCAGCTCGAAGGCTTGAGCATTCGCCAGTCCCTGGCGGTGGATACGCCTTATGGTGCGCCGTCGGCTGACGTGCAGATCGGCGAGTACGCCGGCAAGGAAGTGCTGTTCCTCGCCCGTCACGGTCATCCGCACCGTTTCCCGCCGCACAAGGTCAACTACCGCGCCAACCTTTGGGCACTGAAGCAGGCCGGTGCCGAGGCGATCATCGCGGTCAACGCGGTGGGCGGGATTCACCCGGCCATGGGCACCGGACATTTTTGCGTGCCGCATCAGATCGTCGATTACACCAGTGGGCGTGAACACACATTTTTCGCCGACGATCTGGAGCACGTTACCCACATCGACTTCAGCTTCCCTTATAGCGAGCCGCTGCGTCAGCAATTGATCGCCGCGCTGGCTGCCGAAGGCTGCGAATACAGCGATCAAGGCGTGTACGCCTGCACTCAGGGCCCGCGTCTGGAAACCGTGGCGGAGATCGTGCGACTGGAGCGTGACGGCTGCGACATCGTTGGCATGACCGGTATGCCTGAGGCCGCACTGGCTCGTGAGCTGGACCTGGACTATGCCTGCCTCTCGCTGGTGGTGAACCCGGCAGCGGGCAAGACCACAGCGGTGATCACCATGGCCGAGATCGAGCAGGCGCTGCATGACGGAATAGGCAAGGTGAAGTCGACGTTGGCGCGAGTGCTCAAGGGCTGATCCAGGCTTTAGACCGAGTCGACTGCATCGCGAGCAGGCTCACTCCTACAGGAGATTTGTGACCACCACAGATCAATTGTAGGAGCGAGCCTGCTCGCGAAGACGATCTAATAGACGCCAACGATCTCAGCGCTTGTCGAGCTTGTCCGGCAACGGTGCAAACAGCGCTTCGATTTCATCGCTCTGCAGTTTCCAGTCCCCGGCCTTGCGCCCATCCAGGACGCCCGCTGCCAGGTCAGACTTTTCCTTCTGCAGGTGCTGAATCTTCTCTTCCACCGTGCCCCGGGCAATCATCTTGTAAACGAACACCGGTTTCTCCTGGCCGATCCGATAGGCGCGGTCGGTTGCCTGGTTCTCGGTCGCCGGGTTCCACCACGGGTCGTAATGAATCACCGTGTCCGCTTCGGTCAGGTTCAAGCCGACGCCGCCGGCCTTCAGGCTGATCAGAAAGATCTGACGCTTGCCGCTCTGGAATTCCTTCACTGGCGTGCGTCGATCCCGGGTCTGGCCGGTCAGCAGGGAGTAGGCGACATTGCGCTTTTTCAGCTCGTCTTCGATCAGTGACAGCATCGAGGTGAACTGCGAGAACAACAGAATCCGTCGGCCCTCCTCGAACAGCTCCTCGAGCATCTCCATCAGGCTGTCGAGTTTGCCGGAGGTGCTGCCGCGAGCGGGCAGGGTGGCATCGTTGACCAGGCGCAGATCGCAGCAGACCTGACGCAGCTTGAGCAAGGCTTCGAGAATGATGATCTGGCTGCGCGCCACGCCCTTGCGGGTGATCTCGTCGCGGACTTTCTTGTCCATCGCCAAGCGCATGGTCTCGTACACGTCGCGCTGCGCTTCGTTGAGTTCGACCCAGTGGATGATCTCGGTCTTGGGCGGCAGCTCAGTGGCCACCTGCTCCTTGGTGCGGCGCAGCAGAAACGGTTTTATCCGACCATTGAGGTGCTGAAGTCTGACTTCGCTGGCGCGTTTTTCGATGGGCACGCGGTAGTCGGCATTGAAGTTTTTGACATCGCCGAGCCAGCCGGGCAGCAGAAAGTGGAACAGCGACCACAGCTCACCGAGGTGGTTTTCCAGCGGCGTACCGCTCAGGCACAGGCGCTGACGCGCGTTGAGTTCGCGGGCAGCCTGCGCTGCTTTGCTGTTGGGATTCTTGATGTACTGGGCTTCGTCCAGCACCAGTACGTGCAAAGGCTGTTGCGCCAGCCGTTCGACGTCCTTGGGCAGCAACGCGTAGGTGGTCAGGATCAGGTCGAACTCGGCCAGATGGTCGAAATGCTTTTTACGGCTGGCACCGTACAGCGCGACCACTTTCAGTTGCGGCGTGAAGTGCGCGGCTTCGTCGAGCCAATTCGGAATCAGGCTGGTGGGCATGACCACCATGCACGGTCGGTCCAGGCGTCCGGCGTTTTTCTCGCTGAGAATATGCGCCAGAGTCTGTAGGGTTTTACCCAGACCCATGTCGTCCGCGAGAATCCCGCCGACCTCAAGCTGACGCAAGGACTGCATCCAGCTCAACCCTTCGAGCTGATAAGGACGCAACGTCGCGTTCAAGCCCTTTGGTGCCTTGGCGGTGTAATCACGGATGTCGCGCAGGCGTTGGGCGAAACTGCGGATCTGTTCGCCGCCCTCCCACAGCAGTGGAATGCCTTCCAGCGAGTTGAGCCGCGTGGCGTCGGCCTTGCTCAGGCGCAGGGTGGTTTCGCCCGGTTCCTGCAAGTAGAACTCGCCCAGCGTTGCCAATACCGGTTTCAATCGGCCAAGGGGCAGGGCCACCTGCAGCGGCCCGTGTTCGCTGTTGCGCTGCGGAATGTTGACCAGAATCAGCTCGTCATCGCGCCGGCGCGCCAGGCGTTCAGGGTTGAGGATTTCTGTGTGCGAGCGCATCAGGTTGAGCAGGATCGGCAGCAGGCTGAGGCGTTCGCCGTTGACGATGATCCCCAGTTCCAAATCGAACCAGTCGCGCTCCGGCGTCTGTTCGACGGTGGCGTACCAGTCGTCGACGGCGGTCAGATCGAAACCGAATTCCTCGTCGATCTGCAATTCCCAGCCTTGGGTGCGCAGCTTTGGTAGTTCGTTGAGGGTGAACGTCAGCCAGGCGCTGTCGTTGACCATCTCGTACAGCTCGCCGGCGCTTTCCGGCAGGGCTTTGCTCTGGCGGGTGGCGATGCGGAAGCCGAGGATGCGTAACTGTTCGCGGTAGGATTGTTCCACTTCGGGGTGGCGTTTTATCCGCAGGGTCTGCGCTTCCTGGCGGATCAGGATGTCGCTGTTTTTCTGCCCGCTGACGTATTCATCCAGATAGCTGAACGACAGCGCCGCCCGATGCTGGATGTAACGCTGCATCTTGCCGTTGCGCGGTTCGAACGCACTGAACTCGACGCTCGCCAGCCACAGGCGTGGCACCGGTTGCACGTTGTCTACCAGCACTTGCGGCGGTGCCTTGGGGTTGCGGTTTTCCAGAACGGCCTGGAGCTTTTCCAGCAGTTCAGCGTCTTTTGCGGCGGCAGGGTATTCGAGGGTTTCCTGCACTTGCAGCAGTACCGCTGCGCAGTGTTTGCAGTTGTTGCGCACCGGGCACGTGCAAGCAGCGTCAACCAGCAGCAGGGTGCCTTTGGCTGACTCGCGCAGGTGAATGGTCTGACGGTAGACGTTACCGCCAGAGCCTTCGCAACTGGCGGTGATGGTGGCGTCGCCGACCTGGGCGATGCGGACTCGATTCTCCAGGGCGTAACGGCGGCCACGCTCCAGGCTCTGTTCCTTGAATCGGCTGACCCAGGAGGGCGCCAACGGTTTACTCAGGGGCGGGGACATAAGGACTTCGATCAGTCCGGAATCGCTTCAGGGGCTTGCCGTGGGGCGGGCGCCGTCAGGGAGGTAATCTTGATCAGCAGGGCCAGGTGGCCGTTGTCGAGATAGTTGAGCTGGCCGTTTTTGGTGTGGCTGTCCTGCTTCAGGTGTTCGCTGGCGGTGACCATGCCGTTGGCGTCGATCTGGTTGACCCAGAAGTCGGCGTTCACATCGGTGAAGCGTCCGAGTTTCATTTCCAGAGTGCCCTCGATCGGGAACTGACCGAACTGTTCCTTGCCGTCGCTGACGGCGACCTTGGTCGGTGCCTCGCCGAGCGTCTGCTGCCAGGCTTTGTGCAGCAGCACACTGTAATCGCCGCTGGCGCTGAGTCTGCTGGCAATCTCACCCAGAGCGGGCGTGCGCTGGCTGGCAGCGTCCAGGCGTTGGGCGCCGGCGGCCCAGTCTTCCGGTGCAGCGCGGCTGATGATGGCCGGCACGGCGTTCTGCCGCACCAGAATCATTTCGACCTGATACAGGTCATCGGCAAACGCCATCGGTGCTACGAAGGTCAGTAGCAAAGTCAGTGAGCGAAACAGGCGCATGCGGCGTCCTTCAAACAGTTTTCGGGAGGAGGCGCTCGAACAGCGCCTCTACAGTATTAAAGCGCTCTTCCGGGCGCTCCATCGGCACCTGGAACTTGAACATCGTGGCGCCTTCGAATTTGTAGCGTTTTGGCTGAGTCTGGATCAGTTTGATCAAGGTCATCGGGTCGACCGGCGTCTGCGCGGCGAACTCGATGCGCCCACCTTGCGGGCCGCCATCGACCTTCTTGATGCCCAACTGCTCGGCCTGCAACTTCAGCGCGGTAATGCGCACCAGATTCTTGGTTGGCTCCGGCAGCAGGCCGAAACGGTCGATCATCTCGACTTGCAGGTCCTTCAGGCCCTCCTCGTCGGTGGCCGAAGCGATGCGCTTGTAGAGAATCAGGCGTGCATGAACATCCGGCAGATAGTCTTCCGGAATCAGCGCCGGCACGCGCAGGTTGACTTCCGGGCCACCGCCAAGCGGTTGATCGAGGTTCGGCTGCTCGCCCTTGCGGATCGACTTCACCGCGCGCTCGAGCATTTCCATATACAGCGTGAAGCCCACGGCCTGGATCTGACCGCTCTGACCATCGCCGAGCAGTTCGCCAGCGCCACGGATTTCCAGGTCGTTGGTCGCCAGCACGAAACCGGCACCGAGGTCCTGAGTGTTGGCGATCGCTTCCAGACGCTTTTCCGCATCCGAGGTAATTTGCTGGCGCGGCGGGGTCAGCAGGTAAGCGTAAGCCTGGTGGTGGCTACGGCCGACGCGGCCACGCAACTGGTGCAACTGCGCCAGGCCGAACTTGTCGGCGCGCTCGATGATGATGGTGTTGGCGCTTGGCACGTCGATGCCGGTCTCGATGATGGTCGAGGCGATCAGCACGTTGAAGCGCTTGTGATAGAAGTCGCTCATCACCTGTTCGAGTTCGCGTTCACGCATCTGCCCATGGCCGATGCCAATCCGTGCTTCTGGCACCAGTTCGGCAAGATCCGCCGCGCACTTCTCGATGGTCTTCACGTCGTTGTGCAGATAGTAAACCTGACCGCCGCGCAGCAGTTCACGCAACAGGGCCTCTTTGACCGTGCTCTTGTTCTGCTCCATGACGAAGGTGCGCACCGACAGGCGTCGCGCCGGTGGCGTGGCAATGATCGACAGGTCGCGCATGCCCGACACCGCCATGTTCAGCGTGCGCGGAATCGGCGTGGCGGTCAGCGTCAGAATGTCGACTTCGCTGCGCAGGGCCTTGAGCTGTTCTTTCTGACGGACACCGAAGCGGTGTTCTTCGTCGATGATCACCAGGCCGAGGTTTTTGATCTTCACATCGTCGGACAGCAACTTGTGCGTGCCGATGACGATGTCGATCTTGCCTTCCGCCAAGTCGGCGATTGCGGCGTTGACTTCCTTGGCCGACTTGAAGCGGCTCATCACCTCCACGGTCACCGGCCAGTCGGCGAAACGGTCGCGGAAGCTGTTGTAGTGTTGCTGGGCGAGCAGGGTGGTCGGCACCAGAATCGCCACCTGACGGCCGCCGTGCACGGCGATGAACGCCGCGCGCATCGCGACTTCGGTCTTGCCGAAACCCACGTCGCCGCAGACCAGGCGGTCCATCGGTTTTGGTGCGAGCATGTCTTCGCGCACCGCTTCGATAGTCGCTTGCTGGTCCGGGGTTTCTTCGAACGGGAAACCGGCGCTGAACGTGGCGTAATCGGCTTTCGGGTCGGCAAACGCGTAGCCTTCGCGAGCAGCGCGGCGGGCGTAGATGTCGAGCAGTTCGGCGGCAACGTCGCGCACCTGTTCGGCAGCTTTGCGCTTGGCTTTCTGCCATGTTTCGGAGCCGAGGCGGTGCAGTGGCGCCAGTGCGTCATCGCTACCGGTGTAGCGCGCGATCAGGTGCAGGTTGGCCACCGGCACGTAGAGCTTGGCGTTCTCGGCGTACTCCAGGGTGAGGAACTCGGCGGCCTGATTGTCGATTTCCAGAATCGTCAGGCCCAGATAGCGCCCGACACCGTGATCGATGTGCACCACCGGCGCGCCTTCGCGCAGTTCGGTGAGGTTCTTGATCACCGCATCGTTGTTGGCATCGGCGCGTTTCTCCCGACGGCGACGCTGCATGACCCGTTGACCGAACAGCGGGCTCTCGGCCACCAGCGCCAGCGCCGGGTCGTCGAGCATCAGGCCTTCGTCGAGCGGGGCAATGGTGATCGCCAGGCGATCCTTGCTGCTGACGAAGTCCGGCCAGCTGTCGACGGTTTTCGGGCGCAGCTTCAGGCGTTCCAACAGCTCCAGCAGGACTTCGCGACGGCCCGCCGATTCGGCGGTGAACAGCACGCGTCCGGGGAATTCGTCGAGGAATGCTGAAAGCGCCGCCAGCGGTTGCGTGGCCTTGGCTTCGATCGCCAGATTCGGCAGCGCCTGGGCCGGGAAGCGTTCACGGCCAGCGCCGGTTTCCACGTCCTGTTGGCTGGCGACCACGCGCGGCCAGTTCTTGAGCCGGGCAAAGCAGTCTTCCACCGGCAGGAACAATTCGGCGGGCGGCAATAAAGGACGCGAAGGATCGACGCGACGCTCTTCGTAGCGATTGCGCACGTCGTTCCAGAAGTTTTCCGCCGCTTGCTCGATGCCTGGCAGCGAGAACACTTGGGTGTCCTGCGGCAGGTAATCGAACAGGGTCGAGGTTTCGTCGAAGAACAGCGGCAGGTAGTACTCGATACCGGCCGGGGTAATCCCGCTGCTCAGGTCCTGGAAGATTGGGCAGCGCCGGAAGTCGACGTCGAAACGTTCGCGGAAACGCGCCTTGAAGCGGGTGACCGCATCTTTCTGCAGCGGGAATTCCCGAGCCGGCAGCAGCTTGACCGAATCGACCTTGTCGATAGAGCGCTGGTTTTCCGGATCGAAGGTACGCAGGGTTTCGATTTCGTCGTCGAACAGGTCGATCCGATACGGCAGCTTGCTGCCCATCGGGAACAGGTCGATCAGTGCACCGCGAACGGTGAATTCGCCGTGCTCGTAGACCGTGTCAACGTAGCGATAGCCGCTGGCTTCAAGCCGTGAGCGCATCTGTTCGACGTCGAGCTTCTGTCCGACATCCAGCACCAGGCTGCTGCCGAGCAGGAATTTGGTCGGCGCCAGGCGGTGCAGGGCGGTGGTGATTGGCACCACCAGCACGCCGTGCGCCAGTTCCGGCAGCCTGTATAAGCTGGCGATGCGCTGGGAAATGATGTCCTGGTGCGGCGAGAACAGATCGTAGGGCAGGGTTTCCCAGTCGGGAAAATGCAAAACGGGCAAATCCGGGGCGAAGAAACTCAGCTCCTGTTCCAGCCGTTCGGCACTCTGGCTGTCGGCGGTCAGTAGCAGGGTGAAGCGCTTGGCAGCGCTGGCAGCCTCGGCAATCGCGAGGCTCAGGGCAGCACCGGGAAGGTTGCCCCAATGCTGTTTACCTGCCGCAGCAGGGAGAAGCGGTAGACGCAGAACGGGCACGGAAGGTTGAGCTCCAGGCTTTGCGACAAAGTCGGTAATTGTAGCGGCGTCCGGTGCCGCCTGTCAGTTGCAGACTGCGTCTATCTTCGCTGTTTGCGCGAAATGTAGTGGTAACCATAAAAACGAGCACTTTTTTCAGGGTTATGTAGTGCCGAAATCGCTTGGTGTTACGGAGGGTTACAGACATCGTCTAACAGTCGTCGAAAAATTGACTGCGCTGGAAGCCCCGGTTTTACTGGGCTGGCGAGGTGCGTAATTTTTTTGAACGGAATTTTGTTGCCGATTGTGCGACAAGTGCGCATTGCTACAAGAGGTTCTCGGCGGCATAATGTAGCCCCTTTTTTCTGCCCCTACATGTGGAAGGTTACCGTGACTCAGAAGCCCGACCAGTGTCTTGGTGAATGGATCGACCGTGAAGCACTCGCAGAAGCGATGATTCCGCTTATCGGTCAGCTCTACCGCAATAACAACGTGGTGAGCTCGATCTATGGCCGCAGCCTGATCAACCAGTCTGTCATCGCGATTCTCAAAGCTCACCGCTTTGCTCGCCACCGTTCTTCCGACGACAGCGAACTCTCCGTCCACGAAACATTCCCACTGCTCAAGGCCATGAGCGAGCTCAAGCTCGGCGCGGCCTCGGTAGACCTGGGCAAGTTGGCGTTCAAATTCCGCAGCGAAGGCAATGGCCGCAGCGCCGAGCAGTTCGTGCGTGAGGAACTGGCTGATGTGGTTGGCCAGCAAAACGCTTCGGCGCGCAAAGGCACTGACGTTGTGCTGTACGGCTTCGGTCGTATCGGCCGTCTGCTGGCGCGCATCCTGATCGAGAAAACCGGTGGTGGCGACGGTCTGCGTCTGCGTGCCATCGTCGTGCGCAAAGGCGCCGAAAACGACCTGACCAAACGCGCCAGCCTGCTGCGTCGCGATTCGGTACACGGTCCGTTCAACGGCACCATCGTCATCGACGAAGAAAACAACACCATCACTGCCAACGGTAACCTGATCCAGGTGATCTACGCGAAGAACCCGACCGAGGTGGATTACACCCAGTACGGGATCAAAGACGCGCTGCTGGTGGACAACACCGGTGTATGGCGTGACGCCGATGGTCTGGGCCAGCACCTGCAATGCCCGGGTGTCGCCCGCGTTGTTCTGACTGCGCCTGGCAAAGGCAAGCTGAAGAACATCGTTCACGGTATCAACCACAACGAAATCACCGCTGACGACAAGATCGTGTCCGCCGCGTCCTGCACCACCAACGCCATCGTGCCGGTGCTGAAGGCTGTGAATGACAAGTTCGGCATCATCAACGGTCACGTCGAAACCGTTCACTCGTACACCAACGACCAGAACCTGATCGACAACTTCCACAAGGGTGATCGTCGTGGTCGTAGCGCCGCGCTGAACATGGTGATCACCGAGACCGGTGCTGCCACCGCTGCTGCCAAGGCCCTGCCTGAGCTGGCCGGCAAGCTGACCGGTAACGCGATCCGCGTTCCGACGCCAAACGTGTCGATGGCCATTCTCAACCTGAACCTTGAGAAAGCCGCCACCCGTGAAGAGATGAACGAGTACCTGCGCTACATGGCGCTGCACTCCGATCTGCACAAGCAAATCGACTTCGTCAACTCGCAGGAAGTGGTGTCCACTGACTTCGTGGGCTCGCGTCACGCCGGTGTGGTCGACGCTGAAGCGACCATCGTTCAGGACAATCGCGTTGTTCTGTACGTCTGGTACGACAACGAGTTCGGCTACAGCTGCCAGGTGGTTCGCGTGATGGAAGACATGGCCGGTGTAAACCCGCCAGCATTCCCGCGCTAAGCACTCGCTGCCAATGAAAACGCCCCGACCTAGGTCGGGGCGTTTTTGTTTGGAGAAGATCAAAAGATCGCAGCCTTCGGCAGCTCCTGCAAGGAATCGCAATTGATCCTGTAGGAGCTGCCGAAGGCTGCGATCTTTTCTTTAAGGTCATTTAGACATGTAGTGCCAGAGCTGGCCCCCACGGGCGATCTGCGTGGTTCACAAATCCCCTGGGGGAGCTGGCTTGCCAGCGATGACGTCCTATCGGGCACCGCCGGCTACAGCCGCTTGCACAGTCCGCAGCTCATGCTTGTTGCCCCGAAACAGCACCAGCGTCGCAATCAACCCCAGCACCGCCGCACCGCTGAGCCAGATCCCCGGCGCAGCCTTGTTGTCCAGCACATGAATCAGGTAAGTGCACGCCGCCGGCGTGAATCCGCCGAAGGTCGCGGTCGCCAGGCTGTAGGCCAGTGAGAACCCGGTGGTGCGCACTTCCACCGGCATGATTTCGGTCAGCGCCACCACCATCGCGCCGTTGTACGAGCCGTACAGGAACGATAACCAGAGTTCGACAATCAGCAGATGACTGAAGCTCGGGTTCGCCACCAGCCACGACAATGCCGGGTAAGCGGTCAGGATCGCCAGAATGGTCGCCGCCAGCAGCAACGGCTTGCGGCCGATCTTGTCGGATACCGCACCCATCACCGGCAGCCAGAAGAAGTTCGACAGGCCGATGCACACCGTCACCAGCAGCGCGTCGAAGTCCGACAGATGCAGTTCAGCCTTGCCGAAGGTCGGGGTGTAGGCGGTAATCAGGTAGAACGAAACCGTGGTCATCACCACCAGTGCCATGCCCGCGATAACGATGCCAAAGTTCTGACCGATCGAGCGCACGATTTCCCGCAGGGTAGGGCGATGTTTTCGCGCCTGGAATTCCGGGGTTTCCTCCAGCGAACGACGAATGATGAAGATTGCCGGAACGATCATGCAGCCGATCAGGAACGGCACGCGCCAGCCCCAGTCACCCATTTGTTCCGGGCTCAGCCAGTGGTTGAGGCCGACCCCGAGCAATCCGGCAAATACCACCGCCGCTTGTTGGCTGGCGGACTGCCAACTGACGAAAAAGCCCTTGCGGCCCGGTGTGGCGATTTCCGCCAGATACACCGAGACTCCGCCCAGCTCGACACCGGCCGAGAAACCCTGCAGCAGGCGGCCGAACAGCACGATCAGTGGAGCGGCTACCCCAAGGGTCGCATAGCCCGGCACGCAGGCAATGAGGATCGTACCGGAGGCCATCATCGCGAGGGTAATGATCAGACCCTTGCGACGACCATGACGGTCAATGTAGGCGCCGAGGAAGATTGCCCCCAATGGCCGCATCAGGAAGCCGGCACCGAACGTCGCCAGGGAGAGCATCAGGGAGGCGAAGGCGCTGTCGGCCGGGAAGAAGGTTTTGGCGATGGCCGTGGCATAGAAGCCGTAGACCATAAAATCGAACATCTCGAGAAAATTGCCGCTGACAACGCGAAAAATCGCTTTGCCTTTGCCCGTGGTGGAGGACATTTTCAGTTACTCATTATTGGATTTTATAAACGCGTTGCATCCGTTGGGAGCGAGCGGGCCCTTTGATCCATAATGGCCGGCGCGGTTTTGCGGGGAGATGAAGAATTGTTCACTGGACGATGGTTTGGGCTTGTGTTGCTGGTCAGCCTGTTGGCTGGCTGCGGCGATGGTGATTCCATGGAGAGCTTCGGCGGGCCGACCATGGGCAGCACCTATTCCATCAAATACGTGCGCCACACCGGTCTTGCAGATTCCGCACAAGTTCGTCGGGAAGTGGAGGGCATCCTCGTCGAAGTCGATCGACAATTGTCCACTTACCGCAGCGATTCCGAGATCGAACGCTTCAATGCCTTGCCCGCCAACAGCTGTCAGACAATGCCCGCGCCAGTGCTCGAATTGGTTCGGGTTGGCGAGCAACTGTCAGAACAAAGCGAAGGTTCCTACGACCTCACTGTCGAGCCGCTGATGAACTTGTGGGGTTTCGGCCCGCAAGGTCGAGAAGAGAAGGTCCCTGATACCGCTGTACTGGCCGAGGTGATGCAGCGGGTCGGCCATCAGCACTTGCACATCAAGGGTGATCAGTTGTGCAAGGACGTCGCTGTCGAAGTCGACTTCAACAGCATCGCCGCCGGCTATGCCGTCGACACCATTGCCGCCAGACTCGAAGCCATGGGCATCCATGACTATCTCGCCGAAGCCACGGGCGAGCTGAGGGCCAAGGGCAAAAAACTCGACGGCTCGGCATGGCGCATCGCGCTGGAGGAGCCGCGTGACGATCAGCAGGTGGCCGAGCGCGTCATCAGTGTCGATGGCTACGGTGTGTCCACTTCCGGTGATTACCGTAACTATTTCCTGCAGGACGGTCGGCGCTATTCCCACACCTTTGATGCGCGCAGCGGGGCACCGGTCCTACACGACCTGGCGTCGGTCACGGTAATTCATCCTTCAGCGTTGATGGCCGATGGACTATCGACGCTGTTGCTGATTCTCGGGCCGGAAAGGGCCTGGGACTATGCCGAAAAACATGACATTGGTGCATTCTTCGTGATTCGTGCCGATACAGGTTTCGTCATCCGCACCAGTGCGGCTTTCGAGCGCCTCAGTGGCGCAAAAGTTGACTGAGAACAGTACGAAAGCTGGCGTTGTAGTGCAGGCAAAAGTAGCCTACGACGCGACCAAGGGTTAATGTGCGCGGCGTTGACGCTTCTATAGACTGTGTCCGGGTTCTTTATTGACCCCCAATTGTTCCTTCGCGCCGCGATTCGGCGTGATTTAGCCGCTGGTGCTGCTGGCACCGCGGCCTGTTCTGAGGAGTACGCATGGCTGTCTACAACTACGACGTGGTGGTGTTGGGTTCCGGCCCGGCGGGAGAAGGCGCGGCAATGAACGCCGCCAAAGCAGGGCGCAAGGTGGCGATGGTCGACAGCCGTCGCCAGGTCGGCGGTAACTGCACCCACCTGGGTACCATCCCGTCCAAGGCTCTGCGTCACTCGGTCCGGCAGATCATGCAGTTCAACACCAACCCGATGTTCCGGGCGATCGGCGAGCCGCGCTGGTTCTCCTTCCCGGACGTGTTGAAAAGCGCCGAGAAAGTCATTTCCAAACAAGTCGCTTCGCGTACCGGCTACTACGCCCGTAACCGCGTCGACGTGTTCTTCGGCACCGGCAGCTTCGCTGACGAGCAAACCATCGAAGTGGTCTGCGCCAACGGCGTGGTCGAGAAACTGGTGGCCAAGCACATCATCATCGCCACCGGCTCGCGCCCGTATCGCCCGGCGGACATCGATTTCCACCACCCGCGTATCTACGATAGCGACACCATCCTCAGCCTCGGCCACACCCCGCGCAAACTGATCGTTTACGGCGCCGGCGTGATCGGCTGCGAATACGCCTCGATCTTCAGCGGTCTGGGTGTGCTGGTTGAACTGGTGGACAACCGTGGTCAGTTGCTGAGCTTCCTCGACTCGGAAATCTCCCAGGCGTTGAGCTACCACTTCAGCAACAACAACATCACCGTGCGCCACAACGAAGACTACGACCGTGTCGAAGGCGTGGACAACGGCGTGATCCTGCACCTGAAGTCCGGCAAGAAGATCAAGGCCGACGCCTTGCTCTGGTGCAACGGCCGTACCGGTAACACCGACCAGCTGGGGCTGGAAAACATCGGCGTCAAGGTCAACAGCCGCGGGCAGATCGAAGTCGACGAGGCCTACCGCACCTGCGTGCCGAACATCTATGGCGCCGGTGACGTGATCGGCTGGCCGAGCCTGGCCAGTGCCGCCCACGACCAGGGTCGTTCGGCAGCCGGCAGCATCGTCGATAACGGTAGCTGGCGCTTTGTGAATGACGTGCCGACCGGCATCTACACCATTCCGGAGATCAGCTCGATCGGCAAGAACGAGCAGGAACTGACCCAGGCCAAAGTGCCGTACGAAGTGGGCAAGGCGTTCTTCAAGAGCATGGCGCGTGCACAGATCGCCGGCGAGCCGCAAGGCATGCTGAAGATCCTGTTCCACCGTGAAACCCTGGAAGTGCTGGGCGTTCACTGCTTCGGTTATCAGGCGTCGGAGATCGTGCACATCGGTCAGGCGATCATGAACCAGCCGGGCGAGCTGAACACGTTGAAGTACTTCGTCAACACCACGTTCAACTACCCGACCATGGCCGAAGCCTATCGGGTAGCGGCATACGACGGCCTCAACCGGCTTTTTTGACGGGCTCCGGCCGGTGGCCTGAGCCGGCCGGGGAGACCGATTTCAGCAATTCTCGAGGGTGGCAGTGGCCAAACCGGGAAAGTCTGTAATCAGGCTGTCAACGCCGAAGTCGGCGAGTCTGCGCATCAGCGCAGGCTCGTTGACGGTCCACACCGACACATGCAGGCCCTGACGCTGCGCCTTCTGCAGGCGTTCCGGCGTACACAGCGTCCAGTTCAAAGCCAGAATCTCACAGCCATAGCTGGCCGCGACCTTCAGCGGGTCGAGCCAGGCGTATTCGGCCACCAGTCCACGCGACACGTCCGGCACCAGGTCCAGTGCCGCTTTCAGTACTTCCCGCGAACTCGAGGTGATGGTGATCTTGTCCAGCAAACCATGGCGCTGGGCCATTTCGCGAATCGCCAGCACAGTGGTCGCCGCGCGGGTGCGCGAGGCGCTTTTGACTTCCAGCTGCCAGTGTTCGAAATCGCATTTCTCGAACAACTCTTCCAATGTTGGAATCGGGCATGGCTTGATCCAGCCCGGGCCGCCCTTGCGTGCGTCGTAGGTCACCAACTCGGCGGCGGTGTGCTCGACCACCTTGCCACGCCGGTCGGTGGTGCGCTTGAGGGTCGGGTCGTGGATCACCATCAGCTCGCCGTCCTTGGACAGGTGCAGATCCAGTTCGCAACGGCGTACGCCGTGCTTGAGACATTCCTGAAAACTGGTCAGGGTGTTTTCCGGTGCTTCGCCCTTGGCGCCGCGGTGGCCGTAGATGAGGGTCACGGTGCTTCCTTAATTTAAATGCCGGATTCGTTCTGTTCGCGGGCCAGGCGTCGTTCCTGGGCCTGCTTCTGCAAGATATAACGGGCGAGCAACTGGCGCTGGGCGTCGGTCAAGTGTTCGAACTCGGTGCCGACGTCGTAGCCGTCGCCCTTGCGATCGCAATGGGTGACGCGGGCGCGCAGCAGCAGGCCGAGTGCCTGGGGCATCAGCACCAGTTTGACCGACAAGTGCGCGCCGTTGGCGAGCGCGGTCGGGTGCTGAAAGTCGATCCCGCCTTCGGAGATGATCACCGGTTGCGGTTCGCCGATATGGCCGAGCACGGTCAGGGCGACTACCTGACTGAGCAGGTCGATGCGTTTATTCTGGGATTTGAGGAACGCGGCGATGGCCCGGTCGCGCTCGCTGATCTGGCGCAGCAGGTGCTGCGACTCGAATTCGCTCAGGTGCAGTTCGCTGAGCAGGTTGAACAACGGGGAAGCATCCTGCAACACTTCCTGGCCTGCGGCTTCGGGAGCGGACAGGGGCCGAATTTCCAGTGCGATCATGTCCTCGATACGGTAGTATTCGCGGCGATCTTCTTCATCTAATGTCGACATGGCGAACCCATGGTAGCGGCGGTGGTCTGAGTGTAAAGCTGGTTATCGACCCCCGCCACAAGGACGTTCCTTTTCCCTCCGAACAAGCCCCGACATGTTCAGACCTCTCTTCGTATTTATCGGCACGCGTTATACCCGTGCAAAGCGTCGCAATCATTTTGTGTCATTCATTTCCCTGACTTCGATGATCGGGCTCGCCCTTGGCGTGATCGTGATGATCGTGGTGCTATCGGTGATGAATGGCTTCGATCATGAGATGCGCACCCGTGTGCTGGGCATGGTGCCCCACGCGACCCTTGAAACCGGCGAACCGATCAACGATTGGCAAAGCCTGGCCGCCAAGGTCAAACGCAACCCGCAGGTGACGGCCGTTGCGCCGTTCACCCAGATGCAGGGCCTGCTGACCAACAACGGCCAGGTGTCCAAGGTGTTGCTCAATGCGATCGACCCTGCGCTCGAGCGCAATGTGTCGATCATCGACAACTTCATGAAGCAGGGCAAACTCGACGATTTGACGCCGGGCAGCTTCGGCATCGTGATCGGCGACAAGGCCGCGACCAAACTCGGCGTGGGCCTCGGTGACAAGGTCACCTTCGTCGCGCCGGAAGTCAGCGTGACCCCCGCCGGGATGTTCCCGCGCATGAAGCGCTTCACCGTGGTCGGCATCTTCCATGTCGGCGCCGGTGAGCTGGACGGTTACCTGGGTGTCACCAACCTGCAGGATCTGGCGAAGATGCACCGCTGGAAGCCTGATCAGGTGCAAGGCATCCGGATGAAGTTCGATGATCTGTTCCAGGCGCCGCGTGTGGCCTGGACCATCGCCCAGCAGCTTGGCGAAGACCATTACTATGCCCGCGACTGGACCCGTACCCACGGCAACCTGTATCAGGCGATCCGCATGGAAAAAGCCATGATCGGGCTGCTGTTGCTGCTGATCGTTGCGGTGGCCGCGTTCAACATCATTTCCACGCTGGTGATGGTGGTGAACGACAAGAAGGGCGACATCGCCATTCTGCGCACCCTCGGCGCCACGCCGGGGACGATCATGCGTACGTTCATGGTGCAAGGCACGGTGATCGGCGTGGTCGGTACGGCGATTGGTGCCGTGGTCGGGATTTTCGCCGCGCTCAATGTCAGCGCCGCGATTTCGGCACTGGAAGGGCTGATCGGTCACAAGTTCCTCAACGCCGACGTGTACTTCATCGATTACCTGCCGTCGCAGGTGCAGAGCCAGGACGTGGTCATGGTCTGCGCCGCTGCGTTGGTCCTGAGTTTCCTCGCCACCCTGTATCCCGCCTGGCGTGCCGCGCGCACCCAGCCGGCGGAGGCGCTACGTTATGAGTGAGTCGGGCATGAGTGATAAAGCAATCTTGAGCTGCCGCAACCTGGGCAAATCCTACGAGGAAGGCCCGGAGTCGGTGCAAGTGTTGGCCGGTCTGCAACTGGAGTTGCACCCAGGCGAGCGTGTGGCGATCGTCGGCAAGTCCGGTTCGGGCAAAAGTACCTTGCTCAACCTGTTGGGCGGCCTCGACACGCCAACCGAAGGCAGCGTCTGGCTCGACGGTGAAGAACTGTCGGCCCTGAGCGAGAAGAAGCGTGGCCTGCTGCGTAACCGTGCCCTCGGGTTCGTGTACCAGTTCCACCATTTGCTGCCGGAGTTCACCGCGCTGGAAAACGTCTGCATGCCACTGCTGATCGGCAAGACCGCGATCCCAGAAGCGCGTCAGCGCGCGACGGCGTTACTGGAGCGCGTGGGGCTGGGCCATCGTCTGGAGCACAAACCGGCGGAACTGTCCGGTGGCGAACGCCAGCGTGTGGCGATCGCCCGGGCGCTGGTGAACAATCCAGGCCTGGTGATGCTCGACGAGCCCACCGGCAACCTTGACTCCCACACCGCCGAAGGCATTCAGGATTTGATGCTGGAACTCAGCACCTCGATGCGCACGGCGTTCCTGGTGGTGACTCACGACATGAACCTGGCCCGCCAGATGGACCGCGTCCTGCAATTGCAGGAAGGTTGCCTGACCGCCATCTGACCGACCGAAACCCGGTGCCTGTAAAGGCATCGGGTCTTTTATTTTTATACGGTGCCCCAGCGAATGTTCAGACCGTTATCGATCTTTATCGGCACGCGCTATACCCGCGCCAAGCGCCGCAATCGCTTTGTTTCGTTCATTTCGATGACCTCAATGATCGGGCTCGCCCTCGGCGTGCTGGCGATGATCGTGGTGCTGTCGGTGATGAACGGCTTCCAGCGCGAGATGAGCTCGCGCATCCTCGGCATGGTGCCGCACGCGACCATCGTCGGCGTAAAGCCGATTGATGACTGGCAGCCGGTAGCCGCCGCCGCGCTGAAAAATCCTGAAGTGACTGCCGCCGTGCCGTTCACCGAGATGGAAGGCATGCTGTCCTACAAGGGCTTGATGCAGCCGATTCAGATCAGTGGCGTCGACCCGGCTCAGGAAGGCAAGGTGTCGATCGTCGCCCAGCACATCGTGCAGGGTCGTCTCGATGACCTGAAACCGGGTGAATTCGGCGTGGTGATCGGTGAAATCACCGCGCGCCGCTTCCGCCTCAACGTCGGTGACAAGATCACCCTGATCGTGCCGGAAGTCAGCACCGCACCGGGTGGCATCACCCCGCGCATGCAGCGCCTGAACGTGGTCGGTGTGTTCAAGGTCGGTGCCGAGCTGGACGGTTCCATGGGCCTGATCCACGTGGCCGATGCGGCGACCATGCAGCACTGGCAGCCGAATCAGGTGCAAAGCGTGCGCCTGGCGGTCAAGGACCTGTACGCCGCGCCGAAAGTCTCCTCGGACATCGCCGCAGGCCTGGGCGCCGACTTCAAGGCTGACGACTGGACCCACACCCAGGGCAGCCTGTTCAGCGCGATGAAAATGGAAAAAACCATGATCGGCCTGCTGTTGCTGATGATCGTTGCGGTGGCGGCGTTCAACATCATCGCCACGCTGATCATGGTCGTGAACGACAAGGGCGCGGACATCGCGATCCTGCGCACCATCGGCGCCACGCCACGGCAGATCATGGCGATCTTCATGGTGCAGGGCACGGTGATCGGCATTGTCGGCACCATTATTGGCGGTGTGTTGGGCGTGATTGCCGCGCTGAACGTCAGTGAGATGGTCGGCTGGGTCGAGCGCGTTACCGGGCAGCACATCTTCAGTTCCGACGTGTATTTCGTCAGCAACCTGCCCTCGGAATTGCAGGGCGGGGATGTGCTGTTGATCTGCTCGGCGGGCTTTATTCTGAGCTTCCTGGCGACGGTGTATCCGGCCTTGCGGGCGGCGAAAATCGAACCGGCTCACGCCTTGAGATATTCGTAAGCTCTATTACCGCCATCGCGAGCAGGCTCACTCCTACAGTTGGAATGCATTTCCCTGTAGGAGTGAGCCCGCTCGCGATGGGCCCGCAATGAACGGTCTCATTCCCCCTTGGGCAACTCAATCACAAACCGCGTCCACCCCGCAGCCGATTCGCAACGAATCTGCCCACCATGCGCCCGGACGATCGATTGCGTAATCGCCAACCCCAGCCCCGCATGTTCACTACTGCCTTCCTGCCGCGCCGGATCCGCCCGATAAAACCGGTCAAACAGCCGCGGCAACAGGTCGGCTGAAATTCCGTCACCACTGTTCTCGACCGACACCTGCACGGCGTGCGGCTGATCGACGATGGACAGGCGCACGCTGCCAGCCGCCGGGGTAAAGCGCAGCGCGTTATCCAGCAGATTCGACAAGGCCCGACGCAGCATGCTGCGATCGCCCTCGATGCGCGCGTGGCCTTCGCGACTCAGCGTCACTCCGGCGTCCTCGGCCAATGGCGCGAAAAACTCCAGCAACACATCGCTCTCATCCGCCAGTTCCAGCGCCTCACGCTTGGGCATCAGCAAGCCATGGTCAGCCTTGGCCAGGTACAGCATGTCGTTGACCAGTTGTGCCATCCATTGCAGCTCTTCGAGGTTGCTGTGCAGGGCTTCGCGATAGTCTTCGATCGGACGCGGGCGGGTGAGGGTGACCTGAGTGTGAGTCAGCAGGTTCGACAGCGGTGTGCGCAGTTCATGGGCGATGTCGGCCGAGAACGCCGACAGCCGTTGAAACGAGTCGTCGAGGCGTCCGAGCATGGCGTTGAAGCTGTGGGCCATTTCCGCAAGTTCTGGCGGCATTTGCGCTTCCGGCAGTCGGGCATTGAGTGATTGTGCGGAAATCCCACGGGCGATCGCACTCATGCGCCGCAGCGGACGCAAACCGCTGCGCGCGGCCCAGGCGCCGAGCAGCGCAGTGGCCAGCGCCGACAGCCCGACGGTCAGCCAGATCAGATGCTGCATGCGTTGCAGGAAGTGTTGGTGGTGGGTGATGTCCAGCAACAGCGTCAATTGCGGCGAGTCGGTTTTGTCCGGGTAGAGCGGGGCGTTGAGCACCCGATAATCAGTGCCTGCCTGGCTCACGGTCACCAGGCCGGATTGTTTCGGCAAATCCGTGGGGATCTGCGTCGAACTGTCGTACCAGCGTTGGCCGTCACTGCCCGTAATGCGCAGCGCCAGATCAGCCTGGCGGCTCAATTCATCGGCCAGCCGCGCCTCACGTTGACCGGGTTGAACATCCTGCAAGGCCCGGCGCAGGCCGATCAGCTTGCCGTCCAGCAGTTGCTGGTCGAGCTCGACGAAGTGCGCTTCGCTGGCGCGGCTGAACAGCACCCCGGCAAACAGCGAGACCACGGCGGTGCAAGCGGCGAACAGCAAGGCCAGGCGAGAGCTCAGGGACAGACGACGCATCACGCCGGACGCTCTTCAAGCACGTAACCCATGCCGCGCACGGTGTGGATCAGTTTGTTGGGGAAATCATCGTCGATCTTCAGGCGCAAACGGCGGATCGCCACCTCGATCACGTTGGTGTCGCTGTCGAAGTTCATGTCCCAGACCTGCGAGGCAATCAGCGATTTCGGCAGCACTTCACCCTGACGGCGCAGGAGCATTTCCAGCAGGGCGAACTCCTTGGCGGTCAGGTCGATGCGCTGGCCGCTGCGTTCGACCCGGCGGCGAATCAGGTCCAGGCGCAGGTCAGCCAGTTGCAGGCTGGTTTCCTGCGGCGTCGCGCTGCCTCGCCGCAACAGGCTGCGCACCCGGGCCAGCAGTTCGGAGAAGGCGAACGGTTTGACCAGATAGTCGTCGGCGCCGAGTTCGAGGCCGTGCACCCGGTCCTCCACGGCGTCCTTGGCGGTCAGAAACAGTACCGGCGTGTCGAGGCCGGCGCTGCGCACCGCTTGCAGGATCTGCCAGCCACTGCGTCCGGGCAGCATTACGTCGAGGATCAGCAGCGCATAATCACCGCTCAAGGCCAGTTGCTGACCGCTGTTACCGTCGGCCACCAGTTCCGTGTTGAACCCGGCCTCGGTCAGGCCCTGGCGCAGGTAGTGGCCGGTTTTCGGTTGGTCTTCGACGATCAGCAGTTTCATGGGCGGCTCGGGTTGATTCAGGTTTGGGAAACGAAAGCTTTATACCGTGAGCGCTGGCGACAAGCGCCAACCTGACAAAGTTGTAATCTGCCTGTCAGGTAGCTGCCAGCGCAGACGGGCTAGAGTTTCCCACAGGCTGAACCTTATCTTGTTGGAGTATGACTATGTTTTTGCGCACCCCTCTGACCGTCGTCGCCTGTTTGCTGGCGCTGAGTTCACCTGTCTGGGCCGCACCCGCGTACACCTACGACTTCGGCCAACCGGCACCGGCCGCCAAGGCCACCCGCAGCATCGAAGTGGTGCTGAACGACATGTCGTTCGACCCCAAGGCGATTCAGGTCAAGGCCGGTGAGACCGTTCGCTTTGTGTTGGTGAATAAAGGCCAGTTGCTGCATGAATTCAACCTCGGTGACGCGGCAATGCATGCCAGGCACCAGCAGGAAATGTTGCAGATGCAGCAAAGCGGCATGCTCACGCCTACCGGCATGAAAGAAATGTCCCACGACATGGCGGGCATGGATCACGCGGCCATGGGGCACGACATGAAGCACGATGACCCGAACAGCGTGCTGGTCGAGCCGGGCAAAACCGCCGAACTGACCTGGACATTCAGCAAGGCCACCAGCCTGGAGTTCGCCTGCAATATTCCCGGGCATTACCAGGCCGGCATGGTCGGCAAACTGACTGTCAGTCAGTAAGCACTCAAAGGCGGGAGCAAAGGCTGATAGAATCCGCTGATTCTTCAGTCAGGTTTCCGCCATGCATCCCGCAGCCGAACATTCGCCGCTGGGCAAGTCCAGCGAATACATCGCCACGTACACACCGTCCCTGTTGTTCCCGATCCCGCGCACTGCGAAGTGGGCCGAACTGGGCCTGACCGCCGACACCCTGCCGTATAAAGGTGTGGATTTCTGGAACTGCTTCGAATTGTCGTGGCTGCTGCCGTCGGGCAAACCGGTGGTGGCGATTGGTGAATTCAGTATTCCCGCCGATTCGCCGAACATCATCGAGTCCAAGTCGTTCAAGCTGTACCTGAACTCGCTGAACCAGACGCCGTTTGCCGACATCGCCAGCCTGGAAGCGACGCTGGTCAAGGACCTGTCGGCTGCTGCCGGCAAGCCAGTGGGCGTGCGGGTGCGCAGCTTGAAGGATGTCGAAGGCGAAGGCGTCGTGGCTCTGCCGGGCGTGTGCATCGACGATCTGGACATCAGCGTCAGCAACTATGAGCATCCGCGTCCCGAACTGCTGCGTTGCGATGATTCGCGCATTGTCGAAGAGAGCGTGCACAGCCATCTGCTCAAATCCAACTGTCCGGTGACCAGTCAGCCGGATTGGGGTAGCGTGGTGGTGGAATATCGCGGCGCGGCACTGGATCACGCCAGCCTGCTGGAGTACATCGTCAGCTTCCGCCAGCACTCGGACTTTCACGAACAGTGCGTGGAGCGGATTTTCCTCGACCTGCAGCGTCTGCTGAAGCCGGAGAAACTCACGGTATTTGCGCGGTATGTGCGTCGCGGCGGACTGGACATCAACCCGTATCGCAGCACTGAATCTGTACAACTGCCGAACCACCGTCTGGTCCGTCAGTAAGATCAAAAGATCGCAGCCTGCGGCAGCTCCTACAGGTCGTACGTCGATCCCGTGTAGGAGCTGCCGAAGGCTGCGATCTTTTCAGTCCCGAAATGAAAAAGCCCTGTCATCGTTGACAGGGCTTTTTGTGTTTGGGAAATCAGATACCCATGCTGCCCAGCGCATTGACGATATTGCGCAGGGTGCCGGCAATAGTTGGGTGTTCCACTTCAAAGCGTTCCACCGCCAGGTTCACGCCATCGGCGATGCTGGTGTCCTGCGTGGCGCTTTCCAGTTTGATTTCCGATTCGATCTGCGCCATCAGCGCATGCAGATCTTCACGCTCGGCTTCGGACAGCGGCGGATTCTGCTCCAATTGCTCGCGCAGGGTGTCGAGTTGTTTTTGCAGTTCTTGGGCGGGCATGGTGGGGTTCCTTTTATCAAGAGGCACTGGCATTGACCGCAGCCGCGCGCCAAAGGTCTATGGCTGACCTTTAGATTAATCCACTCTGCTCCAACCTGCATGATCCCGGTCAGGGCTTTTCGCCTTTGAAGCGACGCAGGTTGATGTCGGCCAGGCAGGTGTCGAGCTCACCCAGATGATCGATCACCGAATGCACGCCCAGCCCGAACAACTGCATGGTCGCCTTGCCACGCCGCTGTTCGCGTTCCTTCTGGCTCAGGGCTTGCCACTCGCTCGGCGACAGGCCGCACAGCGAACCGCAGGACGCCAGGCCAATGGTCCACAGCCCGGCGTTGAGGCCCGATTGCAGCAAGCGTGGCTCGCCGCTGACCAGTACGCAGCCGTCCAGACGACTGACGTTCAAGCCCATCAGCGCTTGCCAGCAGGCGTTCGGCGCCGGCCAGGGATTGATTGTTGCTGAATGTTGCGTCGGTTTGATCCACGCCGGCAGCGAGGCCGACAGCGGTTGCGCGAGGGCAGGGGGCAACTCGTCGAGCCAGGCACAGGGAATCTGCTGGCGCTGCAAACTGAGCAGGCTGTCGAGGGCACCGGGGGTGACGTCTGCGTGCTCGGGCAGCACGCTGGCGTGTTGATGGGTACGGGCACCGAAATCCACCAGACAACCACTGAGTCCGAACAGCACGGCGGTCAGACCGGGTGCGGCGACAGGCAAGGCTTCAGCGTGTGACATGGAAAACGTCCCTGAAATAGTCATGAGGCTAGGGGACACCGGTGACAGTTGGATGACAAACGTGTGAAGGGGCTTTCAGGAATTCTCCTACACGACTCTTCACGGGTAGACTGCCCAAAATGGCTTTTGCGCTTATACTAGCGGTCTTAACGCCTGGGCCGACGGTGCCCGCGCCAGTAAAATCCAAGGAGCTTTTCTATGCGCTGGAGCAACCCTCTCGCTCAGCTTTGTGTATGTGCCAGCGTCTTGCTGGTTCCGTTCGCTGCCAACGCCGCGACGGAAGAAGACCCTTGGGAAAGCGTCAACCGCCCGATCTTCCAGTTCAACGACTTCGTCGACACCTACGCGCTCAAGCCACTGGCCCAGGGCTATGAATACGTGACGCCGCAGTTCCTCGAAGACGGCATTCACAACATGTTCCGCAACGTCGGTGACGTGACCAACCTGGCGAACAACATTCTGCAGGCCAAACCTGCAGCGGCCGGTGTCGATACCGCACGGATCATCTTCAACACCACTTTCGGCCTGCTGGGCTTCTTCGACGTCGGCACCAAAATGGGCCTGCATCGCAGCGACGAAGACTTCGGCCAGACCCTCGGTTACTGGGGCGTCGGCAGCGGTCCGTACGTGATGTTGCCGCTGCTGGGCCCAAGCACCCTGCGTGACGCGCCTTCCAAGTACGTCGACAGCTACACCGGCCCGTACCGCTACATGAACGACGTGCCGGTGCGTAACTCGGTGTTCGGGCTGAACATCGTCGATACCCGCGCCAGCCTGCTGTCGAGCGAGAAGCTGATCAGTGGCGACAAGTACACCTTCATCCGCAACGCTTACTTGCAGAACCGCGAGTTCAAAGTGAAGGATGGCCAGGTCGAAGACGATTTTTAATCGCGACCGTTAAAACAGAAAGGCGACCTCAGGGTCGCCTTTTTTGTGTGCAGCTATTTCATCTTCAGAATGCTCAAACCGAGCTTCTGGTTGTTGCCATCCTGCGCCTTGACCCAGACCACTTCGGTCTCGGCTTCCAGGCCGCTGAGGGCCGCATGATCGGAATCGATACGCACGCTCAAACGGTCGCCGACCGCGAACTGCCGGGGTGCCTCGACCTGCATGCCGCTGCTGGAGAGGTCGATGCACACCGCTGCAACCTCATCACCCTCATGAATCAACACGACATCGGCATCGACCCGCATGCGGATGAAATCGCGCTTTTCGCTGTAGTCCCGACCGGTTTGACTCATGGCTTTGTCCTTCCATTGGGTTACGGTTTGAGCTGTTCTTATAACTCTCGGTGATTTGACAAGTAAAGTCGTCGAGCGACCATCGGCGCATGCTTGAAACGCCCCGCGGATGGGAGTACCGTCTGCGCCTTAGAAGGGCACCTCTGGTGCAATCGCGTTCCGGGCCAATGCTCGAAAGCGGTGCAGCAGAGAGGCTAGAAAGCGAATCCAGTAGTCTGAGCCGGGCCGATGCCCCGCCTGCTACGCCAACCTAATTCTGGCGCCGTTTGCCCACATGCCAAAAACCAGTGCCACGCTGCTGATAATCGATGATGACGAAGTAGTACGCGCGAGCCTCGCGGCCTATTTGGAAGACAGTGGTTTCAGCGTCCTGCAGGCCAGCAACGGCCAACAGGGTCTTCAGGTATTCGAGCAAGACAAGCCCGACTTGGTCATCTGCGATCTGCGCATGCCGCAGATGGGCGGTCTCGAACTCATCCGTCAGGTCACTGAGCGGTCACCGCAAACGCCGATGATCGTCGTTTCGGGTGCCGGCGTGATGAACGACGCGGTCGAGGCGCTGCGCCTGGGTGCGGCGGACTACCTGATCAAGCCTCTCGAAGACCTCGCCGTGCTCGAGCACTCGGTGCGTCGCGCGCTTGATCGTGCGCGCCTGCTGCTGGAGAACCAGCGCTACCGCGAGAAGCTGGAGAAGGCCAACCGCGAGCTCGAAGCCAGCCTGAACCTGCTCCAGGAAGACCAGAATGCCGGTCGCCAGGTGCAGATGAACATGCTGCCGGAAAGCCCGTGGCGCATCGACGAGTTCCAGTTTGCACATCAGATCATCCCGTCGTTGTACCTGTCGGGTGATTTTGTCGACTATTTCCGCGTTGACGAGCGTCGGGTGGCGTTCTACCTGGCCGACGTATCGGGCCATGGCGCTTCTTCAGCGTTCGTCACCGTGCTGCTGAAGTTCATGACCACGCGCTTGCTGTTCGAGTCCAAGCGCAACGGCACCCTGCCGGAATTCAAGCCTTCGGAAGTCCTTGGTCATATCAACCGGGGGCTGATCAGCTGTAAGCTGGGCAAACACGTCACAATGGTCGGTGGAGTCATCGACGAGGAGACCGGTTTGTTGACCTATAGCATCGGCGGCCATCTGCCGTTGCCTGTGTTGTACACGCCTGACAGTGTTCGTTACCTCGAAGGCCGCGGTTTGCCGGTAGGCCTTTTCAACGAGGCCACCTACGAAGATCACGTGCTTGAGCTGCCACCGACTTTCAGCCTGACGCTGATGTCCGACGGCATTCTGGATCTATTGCCAGAACCTACGCTCAAAGAAAAAGAAGCTGCTTTGCCGCAACGGGTGAAGTCGGCGGGCGGCAGCCTGGATGGTCTGCGGCAAGTGTTTGGATTGGCCACGCTAGGGGAGATGCCGGATGATATCGCCCTGTTGGTGTTGAGCAGGAACCTTCAATGAGTACCGGTAGAATCCAGTTCGCCGAGCAGGACGGCACCTTCGTCCTGAAGTTCGTCGGTGAAGTTCGCCTGACCCTGTGTTCGGCGTTGGATGCGACTATTGAGAAAATCTTCACCGCGTTGAATTTCAACGCGATCGTGATCGATTTGACCGAAACCCGTAGCATCGACAGCACCACCCTGGGCCTGCTGGCCAAACTGTCGATCCTGTCGCGGCAAAAGGTCGGCCTGCTGCCGACTGTCGTCACCACCCACGAAGACATCACGCGTCTGCTGCAGTCGATGGGCTTCGAGCAGGTGTTCAACATCGTCAACCACCCGGTGCCGTGCCCCGAGTGCCTGGACGACCTGCCGGATCAGGATCAGTCTGAAGAAGTGGTGCGGATCAAGGTGCTCGAAGCGCACAAGATCCTCATGGGCCTGAACGATTCCAACCGTGAAGCCTTTCATGATCTGGTGAATGCCCTCGAAAGACACTGAGTGGCCTCTGTGGCGAGGGGGCTTGCCCCCGTTGGGCTGCGTAGCGGCCCTGAACCACGTCACTGAATTTCTGTGGATAGACTGGTTTGCAGGCTTTGCGACTGCTGCGCAGCCGAACGGGGGCAAGCCCCCTCGCCACAGGGTCATCTCCTGCCATCAATCATCATTTGCCACTGAATCGCACCAATAAAAAAGGGCGAACCTTAACGGGTTCGCCCTTTTTGCATTTCAACCGCTCAAATCACAGCTTGGCCTGCAACAGCGCCTCGAGCTTCTCCTGGTCTCGGGCGAACTGACGGATGCCCTCAGCCAGTTTCTCGGTGGCCATCGCGTCTTCGTTGGACAACCAGCGGAACTGCGCTTCGTTCAGGCTCAGGCGGGCTTCGCCGGCGTGACCCGGGGCGAGTTTGCGCTCCAGTTTGCCGGTGTCTGCCGCCAGCTTGTCGATCAGGTCCGGGCTGATGGTCAGACGGTCGCAGCCGGCCAGTTGCTCGATCTGGTTCAGGTTGCGGAAGCTGGCGCCCATGACCACGGTCTTGTAGTCATTGGACTTGTAGTAGTTGTAGATGCGGGTGACCGACTGTACGCCCGGATCATCGGCGCCGGTGTAGTCGTTGCCGTTGGCCTTCTTGTACCAGTCGTAGATGCGGCCCACGAACGGCGAGATCAGGAACACCCCGGCGTCAGCGCAGGCGGCCGCCTGGGCAAAGGAGAACAGCAGGGTCAGGTTGGTCTGGATGCCTTCTTTCTCGAGAATCTCGGCCGCGCGGATGCCTTCCCAGGTGGACGCGATCTTGATCAGCACGCGGTCACGGCCGATGCCGGCCTTGTCGTACAGCTCGATCAGGCGGTGTGCACGCTTGAGCACGGCGTCCTGGTCGAACGACAGACGCGCATCCACTTCGGTGGAGATACGGCCCGGGATCACTTTGAGGATTTCCTGGCCCACGGCGACGCCGAAACGGTCGCTGGCCAGGCCTACGTCGCCCTTGCAGTCGCTGACGCACGCGTTCAGCAGTTCGGCGTAAGCCGGGATGGCTGCGGCTTTAAGCAGCAGGGAAGGGTTGGTGGTGGCGTCTACCGGCTTGACCCGGGCGATCGCTTCGAAGTCGCCGGTGTCGGCAACCACGGTGGTCATTTGTTTGAGTTGTTCCAGCTTGGAAGTCATGGGTGTGCTCTGTCCTGTGGGTTTGACGACATTACCCGAGCGCTGACAGCCACTCAAGGGCATCAAGGCGTAACGGGTTCCCCGGTGGCAACAACCTGAGAACGGCTGTTTGAAAGGCGGGACGCGGTATCGATGAATACGATGCCAAAATCGGCCGCAGGTTCAAAGCAACTGACGGCTAACGCCCCTTGAGCGCGTTGAGAGAGGGCTATTGCAGGTTCAACTGGGTCCTGACTGCGGATTCGGCTGGTTTTGCCTGGCCGTCGGAGGTTTGCAGGCCGAAATTTTTCTCTCGGTCGTTGCTGCCCGTGTCGCTGTTTTTCCATTCGTAGATCGAGGTCAGTGCAATGTTGCGGGTTTTGATATCGGCGACAAACGCACTGATTTTGCTCGCCTGACCCTCGGTCCCACCGTTTGAGGCGAGCGCCGAGATGCCCCATTCGCTGATCACTCCCGGCAGATGGAAGTTCTGCTGGATGAACGCCTGAGCGTTGCTGATCTGCGTGCCCGTCATGCCATACGGATGATAGGAGATCGCGCTGAGACATTTGGGGTATTCACTGACGATCCGGTTGAGGGCCACCGTGGACGCCGAGTCGGCGGTGGGTGGCCGGGCGAAGCCAAAGCCGATCACCGGGGCGGCCGGAGGCTGGTCCTGCAGTGTCTTGCACGCCGCGCTCATGAACGGCACGAACGTTGTGTCGAAATTGCCGGTCGGCCAGTAGGTGCCCAGGTCCGGCTCGTTCCACAGTTCAATCGCCACCAGTTGCGAACCGTAGGTCGTCGCCAGGCTGGTCAGCGCGTTGGCGTACGCGACGCCGGCGCTCGTCAGATCATTGGTCGGTAACGGCTTGGTCGCGCGCAGGGTCATCAATACCGGCAGGCCAGCGGCGCGGGCCACGGCGAAGGCGTCGCTGATCTGCTTTTGATACGTCGCGCTGGCCAGGCTGTCGGTCCAGACGCCAAAGCGCACGAAACTGAAGCCGGTGGCTTTGATCTGCTGGGCGTCAGCGGCGGAGAAGGTCTGAACCTTGACCTGAACACCAACGGTTTTATTGGCGGGAAGGGCCGGGAACAGTTCATTGGCGTGACTGTGGCCGGTTGCAGCCAGCAGCAACAGGGTCAAAGCGCCCAGTCGTTTGAGAGGTGCTGATTTCATGTCGGTTCTCCGGTGAGAAGTGACAACGGCGAAAAGTATCGGGTGATAACCGATTCGAAACTGACAATTGAACTAAGTGCGTAAATGTTAGTTTTTGTCAGGAAATCTGGCTCTGAAAATCACAGTTATTTTTAGTCCGGTAATTCCGTTTGGGCGACTTTTGGCGCTGTGGTACTTAATACGCTGGTATTAACAGGGCGAATCTATTTCTGAGTGCAGGATGATCTAGTGGGTTCATTAATAACCGCACTGGATGTTGGCAGAATGATATTACACAGGAAAGTAAACCTTGTTCAGAAATATCCTGGTTGTGTGCGTTGGCAATATTTGCCGAAGTCCGACAGCAGAACTTCTGCTGCGTAACGCGCTGACTCCCTCAACGATCTCGGTGACCTCCGCAGGCCTCGCGGCGCGGGTTGGTGAAGGCATGGAAGCGTCGGCGCGCCAGGTTCTGGAAGCCCGCGGCCACAGTGCCGAGGGTTTCACGGCGCGGCAATTGACCGCTGATATTGTCAATGAGTCGGACCTGATTCTGGTCATGGAAAAACAACATGTGAATCAGGTGCTGAAGATTGCCTCTCACGCCAGAGGCAAAGTGTTTCTTCTTGGCAAGTGGCAGAGCGAACGAGAAATACAGGATCCGTATCGTCAAGGTAAGGCCGCTTTTATTCATGCCCATGCATTGATTGAAGATGCTGTTAGCTCGTGGGCGCAGCGCCTCGGACATTGATGAATATTCTTCAGATCAGTGAATGGTAAGAACAGACTTATGCAGTTACCGTCAGTAATCGCCAACCGTGATAACGATCAAGACACTATTGATCTTCTCGGCATATTTGGCAGTTTGATCGACCAGAAATGGCTGATCGGTGCCTTCACCGGTGCCTTCATGGCCGCCGGCGTAGCCTATGCGGTATTGGCGACGCCGGTGTACCTGGCGAACGCGCTGGTTCAGGTCGAACCGAAAAAGAATGACATGCTCGGGTTTTCCGACCTCAGCAGCATGCTCGGCGGGCAATCGCCGTCGGTGACCGAAATCGGCATCATCAAGTCCCGCGCGGTGATCGGCAAAACCGTCGACGACCTGCGTCTGGACATCGACGTCACCCCCAACACCTTCCCGGTCATCGGCGGTTTTCTCGCCCGGCGTTATCGCGGCGAAACCGAGTTCAGCGTGGCGCCGCCGCGTTTCGGCTTTAACAGCTACGCCTGGGGCGGTCAGCGTCTGGAGTTCACCCGGCTCAATCTGCCCAAAGAGCTGATGGGCAAGAAGCTCACGCTGGTGGCGGGCGACCAACAGCACTTTCAGTTGTTCGATGACAACGACAACCTGTTGGCCGAGGGCGTCGCGGGCGAAGCCTTCGCGCAGGGCGGGGTAGAGGGGCAGATCGCTCAGTTGTCGGCCAACCCGGGTACCCGATTTGAAGTGGTGCGCAATCCACGGATTGTGACCATTCAGGGTTACCAGGATGCGCTGGATATTTCCGAGCAGGGCAAGGAATCGGGGATTATCCGTCTGGCGCTGGCCAGTGCCGACGCCGCCGAGGCGGTGAAGATCCTCGACAAGATCGCGGCGCTGTACGTGGACCAAAACGTGCGCCGTACTTCGGCGGAAGCGGCGCAGAGCCTGGCGTTTCTGCAAAGCCAGTTGCCGCAGGTCAAACGTGATCTGGCCAAGGCCAGCGATGCGCTCAACGCCTACCAGACCCACGGCAAGACCGTGAATATTTCCCTGGAAACCCAATCGGTGCTCGGTCAGTCCGTCGCGCTCGAAACGCGGATTTCCGAGTTGAAAATGCAGCAGGCGGAACTCGATCGCAAATTCACCAAGCAGCATCCGGCGTATCGCGCCCTGATGTCGCAGATCGGTGAATTGACCCAGCAGCAGAAGGCGCTGGAAGGCAAAGTCGGCGATCTGCCGGCCACGCAGCAGGAGCTGCTTAACCTGACCCGCGATGTGGAAGTGGCTTCGCAGATCTACACGCAGTTGCTGAACAAATCCCAGGAGCTGGACATCGTCCGCGCCGGTGCGGTGGGCAACGTGCGTTTGGTCGATCCGGCGGATGTCGACCTGACCAGCCCGGTCAAACCGAAAAAAGCCCTGATTGTGTTGATCGCAACCTTCCTCGGTGCTTTTGTCGGTGTGGCCCTGGTGCTGCTGCGCAAATCCCTGAGCAAAGGCCTGGAAGGGCCGGAAGCCATCGAGCAGCTCGGGTTGCCGGTGTACGCCTCGATTCCCTATAGCGTCTTGCAGCGCGAAGAGGACAGTAAGAAAGTGCGGGTCAAAAGCACGGCGCAGACGCCGGCCTCTCTGCTGGCTCTGCGCAATCCGACCGACCTGTCCATCGAATCGATCCGCAGCCTGCGCACCAGTCTGCATTTCGCTGCACTGGATTCGACCAACAACCGCATCATGATCTCCGGCCCCAGCCCGCAGGTCGGCAAGACATTCGTCTCGTCCAACCTCGCGGCCGTCATGGCGCAAAGCGGTCAGCGCGTCTTGCTGATCGACGCCGACATGCGCAAGGGCCATCTGCACAAGACGCTCAATGTGCCGATCGACAATGGCCTGTCGGACCTGCTGGCCAAGCGTTGCAGCATCGAGCAGGCCGTCAATACGGTGGAAATCGACAACCTTCACTTCATCAGCCGTGGGCAGGTTCCGCCCAATCCTTCCGAGCTGTTGATGCACGTCAACTTCCGCGACCTGCTGGCCGAACTGAGTGAGCGCTACGACGTGGTGATCATCGACACGCCGCCGCTGCTGGCGGTGACCGACGCCGCGATTGTCGGGCGCGAAGCCGGCATCAGCCTGATCGTCACCCGGTTTGCGGTGAACCCGGCCAAAGAGATTGAAATAACCATTCGCCGCTTCGCCCAGAACGGCATCGAGCTCAAGGGCGCGGTGTTCAACGGCGTCGAGAAGCGCACAGCCAGCTCCTACGGCAACGGTAGCTACGGTTATTACAACTACGAATACGCGTCCGACAAATCCTGAGTGTCAGCGATTGTCCTTACAGGCAAGGAAGTGGGTGGGTTGTGAAAAAAATACTGCACGTGGCTGAAACGATAAAAGGTGGGGTCGCCACCGTTATCCGCACCATCTCGGCTTCCCCCGAAGGTCAGGATTCGAATTACGAGCTGGTCTATCTGGTGCCGCTCGATCAGCAAAAAGAGCTGCACGGCATCGATGAACGACAGATTCGCACGTTCGAACGCAGCGGCCGCGATGTGCGCTCACTGCTGCGTTTCGCCTGGCAACTGACCCGGGTGATGCTCAAGGAAAAACCCGATGTGGTGCATTTGCACAGCACCTTTTCCGGGGTGATCGGCCGTTGCGTGTGTGTGCTGCTCAAACCATGGCGTCGACCAAAAATCGTCTACTGCCCGCACGCGTTTTCGTTCCTGATGGAAAGCTCGCCGATCAAGCAGAAGCTCTACGCGTGGATCGAACGGGTCCTGCAGCGGGTCACTGACGTGATCATCTGCGTCAGCCGTTACGAGATG
Organism: Pseudomonas serboccidentalis; assembly: GCF_028830055.1. Lineage (NCBI taxonomy): Bacteria > Pseudomonadati > Pseudomonadota > Gammaproteobacteria > Pseudomonadales > Pseudomonadaceae > Pseudomonas > Pseudomonas serboccidentalis. The sequence continues at coordinate 3,979,756 of NZ_CP101655.1, read as the reverse complement.
GACAAGGCGGCGCGCTTCGGCATCCAGCGCAAGCGCATGAAGCTGATCTACAACGGCATCCATCAGCGTGACGAAGCGCCGAAGGTTGATAGTCCCGAGCCGATTCATTTGCTGTTCGTCGGTCGCCTCGACTACCAGAAAGGCTTCGACGTGCTGCTCAAGGCCTTCGCCAAGGTGCAGCGCAGCGATCTGAAACTGACGGTGGTCGGCAGTGCGGTCAACGAGGACACGGTTGAATGCCCGGAGATGGACGCGGTCGAGTACCTGCCGTGGGTCACGCCTGCCGAAGTGCACGCGCTGTATCAACAGGCCGACGCGCTGATCGTCCCCAGTCGCTGGGAAGGTTTCGCCATGGTGCCGCTGGAAGGCATGGCCATGGGGTTGCCGGTGATCGCCAGCAATTGCACGTCGCTGCCCGAACTGGTCACCCATGAAGTGTCCGGCTATGTCTTCCCCACCGGTGACCACCAGGCGCTGGCCGATGTGCTGGCGCGAATCCAGAAGCCGCGGTTGCTCGACCTCGGCAGCGAAGGCCGGAACATCGTGCGCGAACGTTTCAGCGCTGCACTGATGATTCGCCAGACCTATGACGTGTATTGCGCTCCCACTTATTAAGTAGAACTCAGCTTATGAACGTAACGATTTTGCATGGCTACAGTGCGTCCAACTCCGGTGACGGCCTGCTCGTCGATCTGGCCATCGCGCTGGTGCAGCGCAACTTTGGCGAGGACACTTCGATCAACGTCGTGGCGTCCGACCCGCAATCTTTCGCCTACTTGCCGCACCCGCGTTTCGACGCGCCAGTGATGGCGGCCAAGGGCCTGGGTCGGGTCAAGCAGGCGGTGTTCCTCAACCAGTCGTATGCCGGCCTGGCGGATCTGTTGCAGAAGACTGATCTGATCGTCGGTGTGGGTGGCGGCTACATGCGCTCCAAAAGTGCCTTCGAACACATCAAGCTGAAGCTCGGCCACGCCAAGCAACTGGAAACGGCGATTCTCAGCAAGGTGCCGTCGGTGTACCTGCCGCAAAGCATCGGCCCGTTCCATGGTGAGAGCCGCAAGATCGTCGAGCACTACGCCAGCGCCGACGCGGTGTTCGTGCGCGATAACCGCTCCTCGGCGATGTTCGATGCCTGCGAAAACGTCTACCGCGCGCCGGATCTGGCGGTGCAGTCGTTGGCCGGCAAGATCCTCCAGCAACCCAAGTTCACCCGCTGCGCCGCATCGCCGGCCACTGTGTGCGTGGTGTTGCGCAAGCCGCCGGAGTGGAGCAAGGACAAGAAGGTCGCCTACGTCGCCAACCTGAAGTTGCTGCTGCAGCGCCTGAAGAACAAAAGCAAAGTGGTGTGCGCCGTGCAGAGCGCCGTTCGCGGCAACGATGACGGTGCGTTCTATCGCGAACTGGGCATTACTGAAGACTTGCTGTCGTTGAAAGCCACGATTGCCAAATATCAGCCGGACCTGGTGATCTCGGTGCGCCTGCACGGCGCCATCGAATCGCTGCTGTCCGGGGTCCCGGCGTACCACATCAGCTATGAGCGCAAGGGCTTCGGCGCTTATCAGGACATGGGCGTGGAAGACTGGGTGATCAATGGCGGCGACATCAATGTCGACACCATCATCAACACCGTTTACGCGCCGAACGCGCTGTCGAATTTCGGCAAACGCCTGACCGACACCTGCCGCGAGATTGAGGCAAAAACCGTGGCCATGGACGAGATCATCAAAGGGATCGTTCGATGATATTTCGCCTGCTGCTGCGCGGCGGAGCTTTAGGCGCGAAGTTTCTGCTGGTGCTCGCCATCACCCATTACCTGGGCTACGAAGCGCTGGGGTTTTACGGGGTGGTGGTCGCGGCTTCGCTGATCGCCTCGAAGTTCTACAGCGTCGGTTTCAGTTCCGAGATCAATCGGCTGATCAGTGTCGGCGGCAGCTCGCGGCGAGTGGTCGACAAAGTCCTGCTGCTGTACCTGGCGGTCGGGCTGGTTTTGTCGTTGGTCACGGTGGGGATTTATTCACTGTTCCAGCAGGTCGAGGCGACCACGGCGCTGATCCTATGCGTGACGCTGGTGCTGCTGACCGAACACCTGTCGTTCGAAATCAACTCGTTCGTGTTTTCCGCGCAGAAAGCCACGGCGGGCGCGCTGCTGTTTTTCATCAAGACCGGGTTGTGGGCGTTGCTGGCAGTGGGCGGGATGATGCTCGACCGGGTGTCCGGCATCGCCAGTGTGCTGTGGCTGTGGGTCGCGGCCAACGTCTTGGTGATCGTCGCCGGTTACCTGATCGTGGTGAGCGTGCACAAGGGCCGCGTCAGCGAGACGCTGGCGACAGCGACCGTATGGAAAGCCGGGCTGCCGTTCTATTTCGGCACGGGGCTGATCGCGTTGAGTCAGTACGCCGAGCGCTTTCTGATCGCCGATCTCGAACCCTACGCCAGCCTCGGTAAATACGTGTATGCGTGGTCGGCGGCGAACACCCTGCAGGCGTTGTCCTATGCCGTGGTGGCGGTGGTCGGCATTCCGGTACTCGCCAAGCGCTTTCAGGCTGATCAACAGGCGTTCACGGTCCGGCAGTTGTTCGTCAACCAATGGGTGATGCGCTCGCTGGTGGTATCGGCGGCGGTGGCCGTGCTGATTTATCTGTTCTTCAACGTGGTGCTCGATTACGTCGCCACCAGCGTGCCGCGTCCGGATAACGCGATCCTCGGCGTGCTGATCTTTTCCTTTGCCCTGCGGGCCATCGGCGACATCGTCTGGGGCGGTTTGATCGCCTCGAAAAACAGTCGAGTGTCATTCGCCAGCGCGGCGATCTGTCTGCTGGTGTCGGTGCCGGTCAGCTACCTGCTGATCAAGCACTATTCGATTTATGGCGCGGCGTGGGGCAATGTCTTCGCGATCGTCGTGCAGCTTGGCGTGATTGCTCTGTTGACCCGGGCGACCCGTGCAAAAGGGGCACTGGCATGGGGTTGAAGTTGCCGTGCATCGAGTTTCGCGGGCGCAAACTCGATTCCTCGCTGTCGTTCCTGATTCTGTTCACCGGGCTGTTTCTGTCGGTGGCGATGCCGCTGCTGATCCCGCGTGATCCGGGGCCGGATGCGATGACGTTGTGGTCGTCCTACGCCCGGGCGGACAACTGCAATTTCTGGAACCCGTTCTCGCCGGACCGCTCCTCCTACGAGTGTTCGGCGTTCCTGCTACGGCCCACCGGGATCAACCTGACCAACGCCTGGGCCTACGGGATGTTCTGCAATTTCTTCCTCACGGCGATTCCGGTGGTGGTGTTCCGGCGCATGCCGCTGGCGATCTTCGGCACCCTGTGTCTGTGGGGTGTGGTGCGTTCGTTTTTTCTGGAAAACCTGACCAAGGAAATCATCGTGTCGGTGGCGGTGCTGAGTATTTTGTTCAGCGCGTTGACGCGCAAATACCGTGGCGGGTTTTTCCTCTCGGCAGTGATCTACGGCGTGCTGATCCGGCCTTACTGGATTCTGTTTTCGCTGTCCTGGGTCGGCGTCTGCGTGATGAAAAAGTACGTGTCGCGCTTCACCTTCTTCCTGATGCTGTTCCTGTTTTACCTGGCGGTGGCCACGGCGATTCAGCTGGCGCTGGGGTTTCCGGTGTCGTCGATCCGCGCGAGCAACAACGAGTTGCGCACGGCGGGCGAGGAGGGCTCGAAATCGCTGATCGTGTCGTGGCTCAGTGGCAGTGATTTCGTCTCGCAGGCGCTGGACTCGATGATCATCTTCTTCCGGCTGTCGTTCCCGGTGGAGCTGATTCTGTTGTCGGGGCCGGGGCAGGTGATCTTCGTCGCGCTGATGATCATGACCGCGCTGCTGCTGTTCAAAGTCATCACCTCCACGGATTACAAAGGCGCGCCGATCGAGACCAAACCCAAGGAACTGATCGCGATTCCGCTGGCGTTTCTGCTGGTTCAAGGGTTGTTCGAACCGGACTTCGGCTCCTTCGCCCGGCACTTTTCCATGGTGGTGCCGGTGCTGTTTGTCGGCCTGGGTCTGATGTTGCGCGCGAACAAACCGGTGCGGGTTGAATCAAGAGTTCTGAATTGAGGCGGGTGCTGTATGTCGAGCAAGAAAAAGTCCTTGGAGATCGAAACCCTGCGCGGCCTGGCGTGCCTGCTGCTGGTGCTCTATCACGTCATCGGCCCGTTGGGCGGGGGGCTGAAAATCGATATCGGCTCGCCGTTCCGGGTGATCGCCGACTCCATGGTGTACGTGCGCATGCCGCTGTTCACCTTTATTTCCGGCTACATCTATTCCATCTACAAAATTCGCGGCAATGACTTTTCCGCGTTCTTCAGCGGCAAGGTGCGGCGGCTGATCGTGCCGCTGTTTTGCGTCGGCGTGCCGTTCTCGGTGTTGCAGGCGGTGGGGCCGGGGGTGAACAAGGACGTCGGGGTGATCGATGCGTTGTTGTCGTTCTGGGTGCCGATCAACCACTTCTGGTTCTTACAGGCGGTGTTCATCATTTTCATGTTCGTCGGCCTGCTGGAATGGCGCGGGATGTTGCGTTCGATGACGCGCTTGTATTGGCTGTTCGCGTTCGCCGCTGGGGTGTTTCTGCTGCCGCCGTTCAAGTTCGATGCGTTCGGCATCAATGGCGCGATTTATCTGCTGCCGTTTTTCGTGGCGGGGATGATCGGGCAGGAAAATGTCGAGGCGTTGAAGCAGCGGTTCAAGGTAATCGGGCCGCTGGTGTTTGTGTTGATTTCACTGACGCTGCTGTACGTGGCAGCGATTGATCGCGAGTTGATTGTCGATCGTCGCAGCCTGATCGGGTTGACCGTGGGGTGTGTGTCCTGCATCGCCTTGCTGTCGAGTGACATGCGTTCGAAGTGGCTGACCTGGCTGGGTGGCTACTCTTACGCGATCTTTTTGTTTCATGTGCTGTTCGCGGCGACTTCGCGGTTTGTCCTGGGGCGTCTCGGGGTGAAGGACGAGAGCCTGCTGGTGCTGGGGGGCTTGACCTTTGGCTTGCTGGGGCCGGTGGTGCTGTCGATGATTTTCAGTCGCTTCAATGTCACTTCGGTGCTGTTCCTGGGCGAGCGTGCGGCGAAGAAGAAACTGGCGGCGAGCATTGCTCCGGTGCCAGCCAATAGTTGAAAAGCTTCGCGAGCAGGCTCGCTCCTACAGGGTTCAGTGGTGGATACCAATCACCTGTAGGCGCTGCGGCACGCTGCGATCTTTTGATTTTGATGTTAAAGATCAAAAGATCGCAGCCTCGTTTCACTCGACAGCTCCTACAGGGAATTGGTGTACGGCACCGATCCAGTGTGGAAGCGGGCTTGCTCGCGAAGGGGCCATTCCAGACTGAAGGAAATAAAGCATGTTGGCAGTGAATGACGCTCAACCCGTTGCGGCGACGGTGGTTGAGGTGGGCGATGCCCGCGAGCGTTTTGCGCAGTGGCGCGAAGGCAAGGCCGGCAAGGTGTTGTCGGTCTCGGTGATCGGTGACAGCTACAGCGCCGGGCAGGATTTCTACCTGAACAAACTGGTGCAGCGCGTGGCCGGGGAGGTCGGTTTTGCCGGCCCAGGTTATGTCGGCTTCAACCATGGTGCGGCGCTGGGCGGCACGCATTTCAAATACACCCGCAGCAGCAAAAAGTATTTCGCTGGCGACTGGCAGGTGTCCGGCCTCGGTCAGGCCAGCCCCGACAGCCGCACGGTGACCGGCAAGCCCGGCGCCTGGCTGCAGATCGACGCCAATCCGACACCGACCATCGACACCGCCGTCACCCAGGCGAAATTGCTCTACCTGGGCAACGGCGAGTCCGCAGAGATTCGCTACCGCTGGACACCCGCGCAAGACTGGAAACCGTTGACGCTCAAGGGGGAAGGCGTTCAGGAAGTGCCGCTTGCAGGTCTCTCTGCAGCGGCAGACTGGTCATTCAAACTGGAGGTCGTGAAGGGCGCGCCGACGTTGTTTGGCCTGTGGATGAGCAACGATCAAAACGGCGTGCGGGTATCGAAACTGGCGGCATCGGGCGCGGCATCTGCAGACTTCTATCACCAGGATCCGCAATGGCAGGTGCAGTGGAAAGCCGCCGTGTCGAAGATTCCCGCCGATATTTACCTGATCATGCTCGGCGGCAACGACCAGGGCTTCGGCGTCAAACCCGAACAGTATCTGCACAACGTTCAGGGCCTGGTGGCGATGATCCGCGAGATTCAACCGGCGGCGAGCATCAACCTGATCATGCGCCAGGACACTACACGTTCCAGTGCTTATCCGATGTCGGCGTATGCCCAGGTGCTACAGCCGTGGGCCCAGGCGCAACACCTGGGTTACGCCAACCTGCAATGCGCGTTTGGCCCTGACGTCAAACGTTATGCCGCCGCGATGATCGGCCCGGACAAGATTCATCCAAAGCCGGCCACGGGCGGCAAGGTGATTGCCGATTATTTCTATCGCTGGATCGTCAGTGGCATCAATGCGGACAGTTGCGACACGACAAAACCCCTGTAGGAGCTGCGGTACGCTGCGATCTTTTGATTTTGTTTTCAAGATCAAGATCAAGATCAAAAGATCGCAGCGTACCGCAGCTCCTACAGGGAGTGTGTTTATTCGAATTGCTCGATCTGGCTCAGCAGCTCTGCGAGCTTCTGCGGCATCAACTGCGTAGCGCAACGAGTCTCCACATTGATGATGATCGCCGGCTCGTTGCAGCACAGACGCACACGGAATCGCCAGTCGCTGAAAATCACTTTCAGGCCGTCACGGTCGTCCATTTCCAGCGCCTGCTCGGCGTAGCGTAGTTTCAGGTGGGCGAGCAGGGGATAGGGATCCGCCAGCGTCCGGCGGATGTCGCCGGACGAGGGAAACATGCCGATGCGCTCCACCAGCAGAATGCTGCCCAGCCACGACTCGTTGGCGCTGGGCAACGGCTGATGGCGTGACAGCCAGCTCACCACCCCGAGGTTGCCCACCTCCCGTTCTATGTCCGCTGAATGTTGTGCCATGTTCATGCTGGTCTCCTGAGTAGAGAAGTGGGCGGGGAACCGTCTCAGCGGCCCTTGAGGTACACGTTGTCGTAGCAGAAATTGGTCGCCTGCAAGTAACCCTCGGCGTCGCCGCAGTCAAAGCGCATGCCCTTGAACTTATAGGCCAGCACGCAGCCGTTCTGCGCCTGTTTCATCAGCGCGTCGGTGATCTGGATTTCGCCGCCCTTGCCCGGTTGGGTGTCGGCGATCAGGTCGAAGATGTCCGGGGTGAGGATGTAGCGGCCGATGATCGCCAGGTTCGACGGAGCGTCCTGCGGCGCCGGTTTTTCCACCATGTGGTTGACCCGGTAGATGCCATCGGAAATCAGCTCGCCGGCGATCACCCCGTACTTGTGAGTCTGGTCGGCCGGGACTTCCTGGATGGCGACGATCGAGCAGCGGAATTTCTTGTACAGCTGGATCATCTGCGTCAGTACGCCGTCCCCCTCAAGGTTCAGGCACAGGTCATCGGCCAGCACCACGGCGAAAGGTTCGTCGCCGATCAGCGGACGGCCGCTGAGAATCGCGTGGCCCAGGCCCTTCATTTCCACCTGACGGGTGTAGGAGAAGGTGCAGGTGTCGATCAGTTCGCGGGTGCCGGCGAGGAACTTCTCTTTCTCGGTGCCGCGGATCTGGTGTTCGAGTTCGTAGCTGATGTCGAAGTGGTCTTCCAGCGCACGCTTGCCCCGACCGGTGACGATGGCCATGTGTTGCAGGCCGGCGTCCCGTGCTTCCTCGACGGCGTATTCGATCAACGGCTTGTTGACGATCGGCAGCATTTCTTTCGGCATGGCTTTGGTGGCCGGCAAGAAACGCGTGCCGTAACCGGCGGCGGGAAACAAACATTTACGAATCATAAAAGTATCCTGAACAGTCATGGAACACAGGCAACGGGTGCGCGCCCTCATAAAGGACGTGCAAGTTTCAATCATTATTGAACGACTGCTTTAATACCTGACTCAGGCGGTGAGTGGCAATTAGCAGGCGGGGTAAAACATGACAATGTTATGAGATGTCGGTAACAGTGTTATTAGTTATTTTTAGTCGGTATCTGTTGATAGTGATGAGTGTACTTGGAGTGCTAATAAGTACCAGGCAATACAGTTTGACCCGCAAAAATATTTATTGCCAGTGGTTGAACTAATTTTGTTTGAGGCTGTTGTCGCCCTTCTTTGTGTGGTGCGCCACAGAATGAATAAAAGGGACTTGACACGCTACTTGTCACTTATCCAATGACGGACCGCGCTATGAAGATTCTGGTAACGGGTGGCGCTGGCTATATCGGCTCGCACACCACACTTGCGCTGCTTGAAGCAGGTTATGAAGTTGTTGTACTGGATAATCTTTGCAACAGCAGCGAAGCAGCGTTGCATGCCGTTGAAGGCATCTGTGGCAAGAGTGCCTGGATGATCCGCGGCGATGTCTGTGACCGGGCACTGCTCGACCGGATTTTCCGCGAGCACAACATCGATGCCGTTCTGCATTTTGCCGGGCTCAAGGCCGTTGGCGAGAGCGTGCGCAAGCCGCTCGAATACTACGAGACCAACGTCAGCGGCAGCATTAATCTGTGTCAGGCGATGGCGGCGGCGGGGGTGTTCCGTCTGGTGTTCAGCTCGTCGGCCACGGTCTATGGCGAGCCTGAGCAAATGCCGATTCGCGAGGATTTCCCCACCGGCAATCCGACCAACCCTTACGGCCAGTCCAAGCTGATCGTCGAGAACGTGCTGCGTGACCTGAGTCAGGCCGAGCCGCGCTGGAGCATCGCCTTGCTGCGCTACTTCAACCCGATCGGCGCCCACCACAGCGGGCACATGGGCGAAGACCCCAACGGCATCCCCAATAACCTGGTGCCTTACATCAGTCAGGTGGCGGTCGGCAGCCTGCAAGAGTTGTCGATTTTCGGCAACGATTACCCAACGGTCGATGGCACCGGCGTGCGCGATTACATCCACGTGGTCGATCTGGCGGACGGGCACTTGAAGGCGTTGCAGTCCATCTCGGAGCGCACCGGCATTCATACCTGGAACCTCGGCACCGGCGATGGCTACAGCGTGCTGCAAGTGCTCCACGCCTTCGAGCAGGCCTGTGGACAGCCGGTGCCGTATCGGATGATGCCGCGTCGCAGTGGTGATATTGCCGAGAGCTGGGCCGATGCCTCGAAAGCGGCAAAGGAACTCGGCTGGAAAGCCACGCGCAATTTGCAGGACATGGTCACCGATACCTGGCGCTGGCAATCGAACCATCCGCGCGGTTATCTCGAATGATGTCGTTCTAATACTGAATGTTAGTTTCGGTCAGGTGTTAGATAACGTCGGGAAAATACGCTGGAAATGCCTTTTGCAAGTCCGTAGATATAAACCTGCCGTTCGACTTTTATCAGTTGGGTAAGACTGTGAAAGAACAACGGATCTTGTTCGCACTTTTCGCGGACTTGAACGCTACCACCTCTAACACAGGCCGGTTTTTAACAGGCCGAATGTTAGAAAGGAGTTGATATGAAAAAAGTGATGGCGATTGCCCTGTTGACGATGTTGAGCAACTGGGCGTCCGCCGCTGAAGCGCCGCTTACTGCGGTGACCAATGTATCTGGCAGTGTCGCGGCTTCTACAGCGCCCGCAGCCAGTACGGCAATGGTCGCCAGTGCAGTCGCAGCGTCCAACAGCGGCGGAAGTGCCAACGGCGGTACCACTGGCACCACCGGTACCACCGGCACCACCGGCACGCACAACTAACAGGAACATTTGTTAGTGCTGTACAGGGTCGCCCGACGCAAGTCGGGTGACTTTATTTTTAGATTTGCCTTGAATAGCGTAGTGCCATTATGACTCGTAGTTTTTCTCTTTTGCTGTTGGCAAGTATCGCTTTGCAAGGTTGCATGTTTTCCCCGGGCCAATACCTGAGCACCAGTGACATCACGCGCCAGGGCGCCAGTGAAAGCAGTCGGGTCGAGCTGATCCCGATCACGCCCAAGCTGATCTCGACGACGCGCGCCACGCAAAAGCGTCAGTCGGTGCCGGCGGAACTGTTGGCAACGCCAGCCGAATACCGCATCGGCAGCAACGACGTGCTGTACATCACAGTCTGGGATCACCCGGAGCTGACCGCGCCATCGGGGGCACAACAGCAGATCGACGCCAACGGTCGTCTGGTGCGCTCCGATGGCACGCTGTACTACCCGTTCATCAAGGAAGTGCAGGCCGCCGGCAAAACCATCCAGCAACTGCGGGCGGACATCGAAACGCGTCTGTCGGCGTTCATCGCCGAGCCGCAGGTGGATGTCGCGGTGCTGCGTTTCGCCAGTCAGAAAGTGGTGGTCTCGGGGGCCGTGGCCAAGGCCGGTCCACAGCCGATTTCCACCAACCCGCTGAGCGTGGTCGAAGCCCTCGGATCGGCCGGTATCGACACCAACAATGCCGATTTGTCCGGCCTGCTGCTGACCCGCAATGGCCGGGTGTATCCGCTCAATCTGGATTCGCTCAACCAGCAGGATTCCGAGCTGCAGTATGTCTACCTCAAGGGGGGCGACCAGCTGTACCTGCCGTACAACGACAACAAGCGCATCTACGTCATGGGGGAAGTCAATCAGCCCCGTGCGCTGAGCTTCAAGACCGCGACCATGAACCTGTCCGATGTGCTCGGTTCGGTCGGTGGCCTGAGCCAGACCACCTCCAGCGGCAATGCGGTGTACGTCATTCGCGGGGTGGAAAACCTCGATGTCGAGCCAGCGAAGATCTATCAACTGGAAGCCCAGTCGCCGACCGCCATGGCGCTCGCTTCGCATTTCGAGGTACGCCCGCAGGATGTGGTCTATGTCGGCCCGGCCAACGTGACGCGCTGGAACCGCTTCATCAGCCAACTGGTGCCGTCGGCATCGATTGTCGGGACCGGTGCTTCCGCTGCGAAGAACTGGAGCGAATTCAGTAACAACAGCAAATAAGGCCGACTGTGAAAACCTTGAAAGTTGGCGTCTGCCTGATGGCGGCCTTGATGTTGTGTGGCTGTAACCCGCTGATGACCGCCTCGGTGCGCAACCTCAAATCGGCGGTGCTCGGCCCGGATGAACTGGACGTGAGCGCGGCCGAGGTGGCCGAGGTCAAGTACCCGCAAATCAAACTGACCACGCCGTCCGGCTCCGGGGTGCTGGCGCTGGTGCGCGAGCGTGAAGACCTGCAGTTCTGGGTCGCCTCCGGCAAGCAGGTGTTGCTGCTGCGCGATGGCCTCGCCGTGCGCACGATTGGCCTGGGCGTGGAGGGCGATCTGGACGGCACGCGGCTGTCCGACAACGCGCCGTTCAAACAAGGCCTGCACCGTGTCGCGGATGGTTTCACCAGCCGACGCTGGATCGACCTCTACAAGGGCCAGGAAGTCGGCTTGATCGTCAACAGCCGCTTCGTGCGCCGGTCCACGCAAACCCTGGACATTCTCGACAAGGAATACACCGTGCTGCGTGTCGACGAGCAGATCGACGTCCCGGCCATCGGCCTGCGGGCGACCAACCATTATTGGGTCGACCCGGTGGACGGTTTCATCGTGCAGAGCGAGCAACAACTGACCTCGCAACTGCGTGTGCGCATCGTGCAACTGACCCCTGATCACAGGCATCTGCCGTGAAGCGCTTGCGGATGTTCTCGGCGTGTCTGCTGTTGATCAGCGGCGTCAGTCAGGCAGCGGTCACCGTCAGCGGCGATGTCGCCAACCCGGGGCCGGTCGAGTTGCCGCCGGGCGGGCGCTTGCTCGATGTGATCAGCGTGGCGCAACCGAATGCCGAAGGTTACTGGCTGGCCGGCGTGTTGCTGCGCCAGTCGTTGCTGGAGGAACAGGCGCGGCTCAAGGCCGGGGTGTTGTTCGATCTGGATGTGCTGCACCGGATGGCTTCGTTGTTCGACCGCCCCGACCGTGCGGCGCTGGCATTGCGTCTGGCCGAGCAGGTGCAGCAGATGCCGGTTACCGGGCGCCAGGTCGCGGATCTGGACCCGGTCGCGGTGGAAGTCGGTTTTGCGCGCAACATTCGTCTCGACGATGGCGATCGCCTGATCTATCCGACGCGGGTCGACGAGGTGCAAGTGCTGGGCGCGGTGGCCGACACCTGCCACGTGCCATATCAGCCATTGCTGGAGGCGCGCGAGTACCTGGACATCTGTGCGCCGCTGGACGATGCCGAGGCCGATTACCTGTGGCTGATTCAGCCCAATGGTGCGGTCCGGCGCGTGGGTACTGCGCACTGGAATCGCGAGAGCGGGCACTTTCCCGTGGCCGGCAGCAAGATTCTGGTGCCGGTGAAAAACGATGATCTTGATCCGCCTCTTCCTGAACTGAATCAGCAGTTGGCCGAATTGATTGCCACGCAGCTGGCTGAGGTGGTTCGTTGAAGTTACGTTTTGCAGCTGTGTTGTTATTGCCGTGCGGCCTGGTGCATGCCGAGCCGCGCATTACTCAAAATGATTTCGGTGGCACCGGCCTGTTGCAGACGCCGACGGCGCGCATGGCCCCGGCTGGCGAGCTGAGCGTCAACGCCAACCGCACCGAGCCTTACAGCCGCTACAGCGTGTCGCTGCAGCCGCTGGACTGGCTCGAAGGTTCGTTCCGCTACACCGCCATCACTAACCGGCCTTACGGCTCCGAGGCGCTGAGCGGCAGCCAGAGCTATAAGGACAAGGCGGTCGACGCCAAAGTCCGGCTCTGGCAGGAAAGCCACTGGGCGCCGGAAGTCGCGCTGGGCTTCCGAGACATCGGCGGTACCGGCTTGTTCTCCAGTGAATTTTTTGTCGCCAACAAACGCTACGACAATTTCGATTTCAGCGCCGGCATTGCCTGGGGTTATCTGGGCAATCGCGGCGACATCGACAACCCGTTGGGCTACGTCAGTGATCGCTTTGATACCCGGCCGGCCCTTGAGGGTACCGGTGACGTCAACTCTGGCTCGTACTTTCGCGGCAAGCCGTCGTTCTTCGGTGGCGTGAGCTATCAGACGCCGTGGGATCGGCTCAGCCTGAAACTCGAATACGAAGGCAACGACTACAAGCACGAACCGAAGGACAACGTGATCGAGCAGGACTCGCCGATCAACCTCGGCGCGGTGTTCAAGGTCACCGATTCGGTCGACGTCAGCGCGGCGTGGGAGCGTGGCAACACGGCGATGTTCGGCATCACGTTCCACACCAATTTCGTCAGCCGCAAGGCGCCGGCCAAGACCTACGACCCAACGCCTGAGCCGCTGCCGGCGAAGGCGCCGGGTACGCCGATGGATCAGGTCAACTGGGCCGATGTCTCGCAACGCCTGCAGCAAAATGCCGGGTACAAGGTCGAGCGCATCAGCCAGCGCGATTCCGAACTGATCGTGTACGGCGAGCAGCAGCGTTACTTTCATTCGTCCAAGGCCGTTGGCCGCGCGAGCCGGATTCTCGACAACAGTGTGAACGACGACATCAACTGGTTCACCGTGGTCAACAAGCGTTACGACCTGCCGCTGGAGGAGACCAGCGTGCCACGCCAGACCTTCCGCGAAGTGATCAACAACGAGGAGCCGCTGGAGTCGTTGCACCGCACCACCGAGATCAATCCGGCGATGCCGCACAACGAGAAAACCCTCTACACCGAAGCGCCGCAGCATTTCAACTATGGCGTCGGCCTGGGCTTCAAGCAAAACGTTGGCGGCCCTGATGGTTTGCTCTATCAGTTCAGTGCCGATGCGGACGCCGAATACCGCTTCAATCGCAACACCTGGTGGAACGGCCTGCTCAGTGCCAACCTGGTGAACAACTTCGACAGGTTCACCTACGATGCGCCGAGCGGCCTGCCACGTGTGCGCACCGATTTGCGTCAGTACCTGACCACCTCGGAAGTGACCATGCCGTTGTTCCAGGTCAGTCACGCCGAGCAGTTGGACAAAGACCTGTATGGCATGGTCTATGGCGGGTATCTGGAGTCGATGTTTGCCGGTGTCGGCGGCGAGGTGCTGTTCCGTCCGACCGGTGAGCGCTGGTCGGTGGGGGCGGATCTGAACTACGTGCGCCAGCGTGAATTCGACCAGGGTTTCGGCCTGCGCGATTACTCGGTCTGGACCGGCCACGTCACCGGTTATACCGACCTGCCATACGACACGTTGGCCGCGGTCAGCGTCGGTCGATACCTGGCAGGCGACTGGGGCGGCACACTCGACATCTCCCGCGAGTTCTTCAACGGCGTGCGCTTCGGCGCCTGGGCGACGATCACCACCGCCGGCAGCGCGGAGTACGGGGAGGGTAGTTTCGACAAGGGTCTCTACCTGTCGATCCCGTTTGACGAAATGATGAGCATGTCGACCATGCGTCGCGCCAACCTCGTCTGGGCCCCACTGACCCGTGATGGCGGCGCGAGGCTCAATCGCAGCTTCCAGCTGCACTCGATGACCGACAGCCGCGAGGGCGACATGTTCTACCGCAACTTCTCGAAGATTACCGAGTAAACCCCTCGGTTCATGCAGGAGTGAACCTGCTCGCGAAGGCGTCGGTCCAGCCAATATCCCTGGCGCCTGACCTACCGCTTTCGCGAGCAGGCTCACTCCTACAATTGGTCCTGCGGCGAACCACCAACCCCAAACCATACCGAAATCCCCTGTAGGAGTGAGCCTGCTCGCGAAGGCGTCGGCCCATCCAACATCCATGGCGCCTGACCCACCGCTTTCGCGAGCAGGCTCACTCCTACAATGGCTCAGCGGCAAACCACCAACCTCGATCCATCCACATATCCCCTGTAGGAGTGAGCCTGCTCGCGATAGCGTCGGCCCATCCAACATCAATCCGCTGGCCTCCCCAAATCCCGCCCACAAAAAAGGGGACTTTCGTCCCCTTGTGGCATAGCCTGATCTACCACTCACCCATCAATAAATATCCTTCGACAACAACGTAAACGGCGTTTTCACCAGGATCTTCAGATCCAGCCACAACGACCAGTTGTTGATGTAATGCAGGTCCATCTCGACGCGACGCTGCATCTTGTCGATGGTGTCGGTCTCGCCACGGCAGCCGCTGATTTGCGCCAGCCCGGTGATGCCCGGTTTGATTCGGTGGCGGGCCATGTAGGCGAGGATTTTCCCCGAGTAGTAGTTGTTGTGCGCCACCGCGTGTGGGCGTGGGCCGACCAGGGCCATTTGCCCCTGCAGCACGTTGAACAACTGCGGCAGTTCGTCCAGCGAGGTGCGGCGGATGAAGCGCCCGACTGCGGTAATGCGCGAGTCATGGCGGCTGGCCTGGATCACTTCGCGGTCATCGTGCACGCGCATCGAGCGGAACTTCCAGACCTGAATCACCTTGCCGTTCCAGCCGTGGCGATCCTGCTTGAAGAACACCGGGCCGGGCGAGTTGATCTTCACCGCCAGCGCAATCAGCAGCAGTAGCGGGCTCAGTAGAATGATCGCCAGCAGTGCCACGCCTTTTTCCACCAGACTTTTGCTCAGCGCAGCGGTAGGGCGGCTGGTCAGCGGGCTTTCATTGAGGCAGATCGCCGGCAGACCGTCCACCACCTTCACCGAGTGATTGAGCAGGGTCAGACTGTTCAAGTCCGGCACCCACACCACATCAACGTTAGCACCGAGCAAATCGACGTACATCGCTTCGATTTTCGCGGCTTCCGCCAGCGGCAGGGTGATGTACAAGCGGCGGATGTCATGGTCTTTGATCAGTTGCAGCAGATCTTCCTGATCGCCGACCACGCGCGGTGCATCCGAATCCAGATCCGCCGTTGTTCCATTGCTGACCAAACCTACCAGCGGCAGGTTTTCCACCTGGCTGATCTTCTTCGCCAGACCCAGTGCCAGCTCACCCGTACCGACGATCAGCGTCTTCTGCGCGCTGGTGCGGGAACGCTGGTAGTACTTGGAAAAGGCATGCAGCGGCGCGTACAGCAACGCCTGACCCAGGAAGCCGTAAACCGCCCAGCTCAGCGTCACTTCACGGGAGAACACCTCGTCGGCCTTGCAGACGAACGCGATGCAGGCCAGCGCGACCATGGTCATGGACCAGCCCATGAACAGACGCCCCAGGCCCGTCAGGTAATTGTCCTGTTTGCGATACACACCGCTGAACGTGTACGCCGGAACCGAGGCCAGCACCGCGAGTGTCGCGCACATGCGGTAATAGAACTCGACGGTTCCGGTATGCCGTTCAGCGAGTATGAACAACAGCGCAACAATGAAACTCTGCGCCAGCGCCCATTGGCCCCAGAAGGTAAGTCCCTTGAGGCCGTTATTTCGATTGATCCGTAGAGAAAGTTCCATGAGATATCCCCAGAAATACGTCCATTCAGGTTTCGACAGTTGAAGTCCGAGTTGCTAAGTAGGCTTGTTGTTGTTATTGGACGAGTGTCCTGAGGTAACAACGTCGATAGGTCGAACTGTCGTCAATCAATAGACTAAGTTATTGCCGGAGAGGGTGTCTGACGAGTTCTAACAAGGTGGCACAATGCCAACTTTTAAATAATCAAATACAAGGCTGTTAGAAAAGGTCGTGGAGGAGGGGGTGAATAAATGATGTTGTGTTTGTTACTGTAGGAGGGGTGGAGGCAGGGAGTTTTATTTTACCAGGGAGGTGAAGTCAAACAGAGTGCTCTTGTTGTTTTTGTAATCGCACTGTTTTCTGTTTGTTTTGTCCGCAGAGATCGGCGGTATTTACGCAACGATTTCCTGGATGAGGCAATAACCGCGGTTTCTTACGGCGCGAAACAGACGCTCACCATTACTGGCGCTTTTGAACTTGTCCTGCAGGCGACTCAGGCACATCTCAAGGCCACGATACTGCTCCGGCTCGCGGCCGATGCTGAGGATCAGGTCATCTCGACTGACCACGCGTTCTTCGTGATTGAGCATCTTCCTGACCAGCGCGGTTTCAAGCCCGGTAAGACTGATTTCGACGCCTTCCTTGACCAGTGCGCCTTGATCGTTGTCCAGGTGCCAGGTCTCGCTGCAGGTTGCATCGCCTTCATTGGCTGAGGTCTGGTTGCCGGTGTCTACGTTCATCGTCGGGATTTTGTAAAACGGATATGCCGATTGCGCGGCCAGCCATTCCGATTCGAGGTTGGTCAGTATGCGCTGGGTGTCGTGTTCAATCGTGCGGCCGACGTTTTTCCGGGTGCCGCTTGGGTAAGAGAACTCCATCAGCATGGGGGCGAAAGAGGGTGAAGTAGCACCTTCAATAAACATTTGTGCCTGAGACGTGCCAAACGAATTGAAGCGCTCGCTGGACAGAATGCTCTCAAGTTCACGCTGCGACGTTGTACTGTGGGTCACGACGACAAAATATTTTCTTGGGAGGGTTGTACTCGTTTCCATGTCTCTCTCCTAAAATGTGCACCAAAATGGGCAAAAAGATAAATCGGCAGGCGAGCAATGACTTCCTCGGAAGTAATCGACAGGCAGGGTCTGGGCCCAAAATGGCCCTCGATAAGTTCCACTCGTTCTGCTGCTATGTTGTGATGTTTATTGTTATGGTTTGGTGTGGCCGTGCTCATTCAATTGCTTGATTATAATTAGGTGTGTAATACAACTGGAGCCGTATGGTTGCATAGGACGATCCTTCGTAAGTATGCAAAGAGAATGGCTGCCCGAGATTCAGGCAGTCGATATCAGACCTCGCATCAGGCGATATCCATGACCGCGGATACTCTGAATCGCATTGGTACCATACATGTCCTTGATTTTTCCTCGCAAGCGGCTGATCGATTTTTCCAGCGCTCTCGGGTCGTAGAAATTGGTATTGAGCCCCATGATGCTGGCGATTTCATCATGGCTGAGAATGTGATTGCTGGTCTGCGCAAAGGCTTCCAGGATCTTCATCTCGGCAAACGAGATGTCGAGTTTCTTGCTGGTGCCCAGCAGGCAGATGCGCGTCGGGTCGAGCGTGAGATTGATATCCCGCTGCCATTCTTCGCTGTTGAAGAACTCACCGAGCAACTCCGCGCCCTCGTCGGATAGAGTATTGAGTTTGATACAAAAATCGGCACCGGCCAGAAAGTACTTGATCTTGTTGAAGGCGCCGCGGCCGGTGATGACCGCGCAAATGATCGGCTTCAAGTTGTCGGTGCGCAGGTTCTCGATCAGTGCAAGATTGTCTTCCAAGGCTTGCGGACTGTCGATAACGATGAAGATGGCTCGATATGAGCCAGAAAGTTCATTGTGCTTATATGAACTAGGGTACGAACTGGCCTCAAGTGCCATATCAGTGCGTACGTGCTTTGCGACCAGCGCTCTAAAATGTTCGGCCACGCCACGGGTACGGCCCAGAGTGAGTACACCGGGATCGTCGTTTGTCGGGCGAGGACTTCTAGTCGCCAAGTTCCCTGAGAGCATCATGCATTGACTCGAATTAGGTGCTGACATCGGGATGTTAAAGCACCGGTTCTCATCTGTGACTGACAATTGGTAACATTCACGCGATTTTTAGACGTGGCTCCCGAGTTTTCTAACAATAATTAAGCTTTTCAAGCTTTTAGTTGATTTTCTCGGGGCTGTGAACTAGTCGTTACATGGTGGCAATATGAAATTGTGCCACTATTTTGAATCTATGGCCACGGCTTTGTTCATGTCTAATTGCCACTGTCTGCTGTGGTAGGAGAGTGTGAGCTCGATCACACTTTATTGCCGGATCGAACTTTTTTCTACTAAATACCTAAATATTTTCCGAGTAGTTCGTACGCGGACGTTTATTAACATGGCTTGAGTGTGTCTTTTGATAAGACATATTCTCCGTCGCCTGATCAGGCAATGGGTGTCGCGTTATACCGATTGTTTAACTTCAGATACTCAATTCCTGAATGCAGTTGACCGGTCGCTCATCAAGAGCGCTCTGACGGAGGATTAATGGATTTCTGGACCTTTATCCAGGTGTTGATTTTAGGCGCAGTGGAAGGCCTGACCGAGTTCTTGCCGATCTCCAGTACCGGCCACCAGATCATCGTCGCCGACCTGCTGGACTTCGGCGGCGAACGCGCCATGGCGTTCAACATCATTATTCAGCTAGGGGCGATTCTGGCCGTGGTCTGGGAGTTTCGCCCGAAGATCTTCGACATCGTCAAAGGCCTGCCCACCCAACGCAATGCGCAACGTTTCACCCTCAACCTGCTGATCGCCTTCCTGCCGGCGGTGGTCCTCGGCGTGCTGTTTGCTGACAAAATCCATCAATACCTGTTTAACCCGATCACCGTGGCCATGGCGTTGGTGGTGGGCGGCATCGTCATGTTGTGGGCCGAACAGCGCCGCCACGTGGTGAGCGTCGAGCATGTCGACGACATGCGCTGGTCAGACGCGTTGAAGATCGGCTTGGTGCAATGCCTGGCGATGATCCCCGGCACGTCGCGCTCCGGCTCGACCATCATCGGCGGTTTATTGTTCGGCTTGTCCCGGAAAGCCGCCACAGAGTTCTCGTTCTTCCTCGCCATGCCGACCATGGTCGGCGCCGCGGTGTACTCCGGCTACAAGTACCGCGACCTGTTCCAGGCCGGTGATCTGCCGGTGTTCGCTCTCGGTTTCGTCATCGCCTTCATCTTCGCCATGATCGCCGTGCGCGGCCTGCTCAAATTCATCGCCAACCACAGCTACGCCGCGTTCGCCTGGTACCGGATCGCGTTTGGCTTGTTGATTCTGGCGACATGGGTGTTTGGCTGGGTGAACTGGACGGCAGCGGCGGCGTGATCACTGGCTGCTGATCAACGTCGCAACGGCGAGGTCGCTCAACGCCGAGTCGGGCGAGTTCTGACGGTAGCGCTGCAAGGCCGAGGTGAAATACGCGGCTTGCAGCATGCCATCGCTGGCGAGGTAGAGACGCGCATCCTCCAGCTCTTCGGCGGAGTAAACGCGTTTGTGGCTCTCAGTGGTTTCCTGGCTGGCAGAAAACGGCGCGAGCAATAAGGACGCCAAGGTAAAGCCGGACAACTGAGTGGCCTCCCACGGCGTATCGGTACGTCCGATGCAGAGACCGTCGCAGTGCGCGTAAACATTGGACGTGACGCAGACCAAGGAAAGAAGGGTGTAGCGTTTGAAACCAGTGAAATTAAACGCGGGCATAAACAAAAGACATCCTGTCAGTACAACAAAACTCCGGGCAACGCTCATTCGTTGCCCGCACATTCAAACCATCAATCAACGGCCTGCAAGCAACTCGGCCGCCTGATCCAGCAGCGCCAGCGGATCCTTGGCCTTGTGAATATCCACCGACAACAACTGGCGGAATTTACGCGCCCCCGGGAACCCGGTGCCCAGCCCCAACACATGCCGCGTGATGTGATGCATCGCGCCGCCGGCCTGCAAATGCTCGGCAATATAAGGCCGCAACTGCGCCAGCGCCTCGGCCCGGCTGATCACCGGCGCGCTGCTGCCGAACAACTGCTGATCCACCTCCGCCAGCAAATACGGATTGTGATAAGCCTCACGTCCCAGCATCACACCGTCAAAGGTCTGCAAATGCTCATGGCAGGCCTCCATCGTCTTGATCCCACCGTTCAGCACAATCTCCAGCTCCGGAAAATCCGCCTTTAACTGCGCCGCCACGTCATAACGCAACGGCGGAATGTCGCGATTCTCCTTCGGCGACAACCCCTCCAGAATCGCAATCCGCGCATGCACGGTAAAACTGGTACACCCGGCATCCCGCACCGTACCGACGAAATCACACAACTCGGCGTAACTGTCCCGCCCATTGATCCCGATCCGATGCTTCACCGTCACCGGAATCGACACCGCATCACGCATCGCCTTCACACAATCCGCCACCAACTGCGGATGCCCCATCAGGCACGCACCGATCATATTGTTCTGCACCCGATCACTCGGGCAGCCCACGTTTAGGTTTACCTCGTCGTAACCGTGGTCCTGGGCCATGCGGGCGCAGGCTGCCAAGTCCAATGGAACGCTACCGCCCAACTGCAACGCGAGCGGGTGCTCGGCTTCG
Source organism: Pseudomonas serboccidentalis (assembly GCF_028830055.1). Taxonomy (NCBI): domain Bacteria; kingdom Pseudomonadati; phylum Pseudomonadota; class Gammaproteobacteria; order Pseudomonadales; family Pseudomonadaceae; genus Pseudomonas; species Pseudomonas serboccidentalis. The sequence goes on along the minus strand of NZ_CP101655.1, from coordinate 3,958,847 downwards.
TTGTGACGGAGGAAGCGTTCGTGATCGCCGTTGAGGAGCGCGCCGGTGGTGACCATTTCGGTGTAGAGCAGGGCGTTCTTCGACAGGAGGCGTAGGAAGAAACGGCAATGGCGGTCAGTCCAATCCATCATCGGGGCGACGGAGAAGCGGCGGGAGAGTGGGGCGGGTGTGGCGGTGATTGGGGACATTGGCGGTTCTGGAATGGGTGGGGCTGGGAGGTGGGAGGTGGGAGGTGGGAGTTTATCAGGAATGGGGAGGTGGGGCTTGGGGGCGTCTGACTGGTGTGTTAACGGGATGCAGTGTGAAAAGGGGCGAAAGTAAATTAGTCCCCGTTTTCACATTTTCACAAATCAGTTCTGCAGGTTCATGGCTAGTAGAGTCAATCATCTAAAGGCTATGCACCAAGCGACCTTCGGTTTGTAAAGTATTGATGTGTAAGTGAGTGCATAATTATTTGTCTTCTGGTTTGTTGAGGTTGCTTCGGTATTTTTGTGTGCTGACTAAATAATTTTTGTATTCCATAGCTTTCTGGGCAAGGTCTAGTTCACTGTATTTTTCGCTTGAGACTATTGGGTATGTGGAGTCTACAAGTTTTTTTAAGTCGCGGTTTATTTTGTTTTTAGTGGCGTCAAGTACAAAGTTTATAGTGTCAATAATGTCACGATTTAATTCAAGTTTTCGTGGGTATTCTAAAGTAAGAAAGGTTTTTTTATTCCCTAGTTCGTTGGTTGTTGTTGTGATTATTATGTTTTTTTCTTTCTTTGACTCGTCAAGTATGGTTTTTGTGTAGGGGCCATGGATGTTGGAGTGCCATTGTAAATCCGTAATCTGTCGTCCGATTGTGATTGACGATCGCCAATCGATTAGGTAAATGATTTTTGTAAGTTTCGAAATGGATATTCCAGAGCGGTCGGTTTGCTCCGAAAGTATAAAATTGATAATGTTTATTAAAGTGCTTGTCATTTTAGAATCCTGCCCGATTTGCGATTTCAAGGCTAACCATATGAGGCCTAAGTGCGTCCAGCAGATTTGCTATGGTTCTAGACTCATTTTTTCCAAAATCCTTTTCTATCGAGTTTGGCAAACTGGTTTTGGTCGACTCAAATACGATTACAGCTACAGATGTGCTTTTGCTGTTTTTTATTCTAAGGCAATGAAGAGATCTGCTTTTCATTCCAAGGGCGCGAAGGGTGTTCTCAGAAATCGTGACGCCAAGTTCATTGTTTGACGCGATCCAGTCGTCCATGTTTGTTTTTGGATCAGGGAGGTTTTCTGCGGATGACTTACCTTCCACCCAAGCCTGTCCTATTAATCCTAGCTCCTTGGGGTACATTTTTTTCGGCAGTTCCGTCTGCTTCTGGTTGTCGGAGTATCTCCCGATACATCGGAAGTGGTCAAGTTCAAGTATGTAGAGACTTATGCGCTCTGTAATGTCGTACCCATATTTTCTATACATTGAGTAAAGATATTTGCTAAAGAGATCTGTGCAGTCTATGGATTTGCTGTTGTGCACTTGCTTGAGCAAGTCAAGCTCTTTGGAAAGGCGTTTGTTTTGTCTTTTTAATATGATGTCGCTAAGCGATGTGGAGCAAAGTAGCCAGGCTGCAATAACTATTGTTGCTATTGCCAAAGCAAGAGTTATTTCTGTGACACTGTATTTTTCAATAAAATACAATCGAATGGGGGCGGGTACGATACGTCGTGTTGCCGCTCTGACGTCTTCGCTGAGAGCGATATAGCTGAATGCTACAGAGCAAAGTATAGTTAGAGGAAGGTTGTATTTGCTAAGCTTTACTATCAGTCTTGCTAGATAGTTTCCAATTTCAAACTTTGATTTATTTAGTATTCTGCTTAGGTAAACAAGCCATTTCTCGATTTTTTTGTCGGCTTCACGATCGATTTCTGCATTAACAATGCTCTGTCTGATTTTTTGTTCGATATTTGATGACATGTATCAAGTCCGATATGAATACATATTTTTTCAAATGATATCAAAATGATTTCAAAAAATAAAGTCTCCGATCAAGTGTACATGAAATTGTTTGGTGAGAAAATTGACAGGTGTATTTTTTGGTTGCGGTGTTATACATGAATCGTCAATTTTTTTGATCGAATGTGCTTCATCAAAAGGCATCAAAAGGGGACAGATTTATTTTTTAAGTGATAAATAAATCTGTCACCATATGTTGGTTTTTTATTTGATGTTTTTACGCTGAAAATAAAGCTGCCACTTTTTGGGGCTTGATTTTATGGTTATTATAAAGTTAAGAGGGTTTAATGTTGATTTTTTTCAGTGCGAGCCAAATACATCGCCAAGCTGAAAATTATAAGGCTTAATGTTGTGAATACTTGAAAAAATATAATGTTTATTCCGAATCCACTGCATACGTTAGAGAATGCAAGACCCACGTTTGTTAGAGTCCCTACGTTGAGTGAAAGGCTAATGGCGGCCCATGGATCGAAGCCTTTGGTAAGAATTAGATATGCCGGTGCTGAGTAAAAATAGATCTCGATATAGCTTTTCATCGCAAGCTTGATTCGTTCTTTACTGTTCAGGTTTGTAGCTGATGCTGTTTCTGGATCTTGAAAGGCATCTTTTGTAAAGGCATAAGTAATTTCATAGCTTCTAGAGATAAATCGAATAATCGAAAGGCATAATAGTAGCTGTCCGAGATACGATATGGGAAAAGAACTGCCAATGATTAGTGTTAGTAAGCCGAAGGAAAAGCTAAAGTATAAGTTGAATGCATTGTTGCGTTGTACGAATTTCTTGCAATGTGTTTTTATTTTTTCAGGCTCAGGGTCGTATATGCGGTTTTTGAATCTGAAGGCCCACCACAAGTCAGGACTAAAGATTAGCGCTAATTCTTGACCCTCTTTCCAGGCAGGGAGAGGTGGTTTTTTAAATTCTGAGTACTTGTAAATCGCTAGCTTGAAAAGATAGGTCATAAAAAAATAAGCAAAAAAGGCGAATATGAATATTCCAGTGTTTAACATTGGTTTTGCTGGCCTGTATTTGTTGAGCCATGTTGGTCGGCGTGAACAAGGGGCAAAAAATGGGGGGCGATTAATTTTATTCTGCATTTTTAAGTTGCAAATTAATCTGCCCCCACCCCTTTTTGTTGGTGTCACTTTGGCATGGTTTGCTTTTTTCCACTGGTGAAAATGTAAGTGTCTGGCACCCATTCAAATTTCATTTTTTCAGTATCGGAAGCAGCCAGCTTTTTATCGGCAGCCTGAAATTGGTTGTAATCCATTGTCCCGCTATAGATATACGTTTGATCTGGGTCGATCTGGATATCGTTGGTGAGGCCAATTCTTTTTATAGGATCGCCAAACATATCACTAAGTACAACCGTTCCCTTTACGCCAGATAGGGCCTCAGTCGTATTGTTGTGAAGTGCGACTTCAATGGAAAAATATTCGCTGTATTGCTTGTTTTTATAGTCGGCAGGATTCAATTTCAGTTTGAGAAGAGACGCTGTAAGCGTTCCGTTCATTTCTTTCAGTGCCACAAGCTGTTGCTGTTTTACTTGCTCAGCCAGGGCTTTTTGTTTTTCCGCTTCGGCAGCTTTGGCTTCGATCCAGACCTGTTGTGTTTTCAGCGCATCACCCAGTGTTGAATCTGCAACAACTTTGCTACCGCCGAATGTGCTGGCCACCACTTGCCGGGCAGCATAGCCGCCAAACAGCTTTCTATCGCTTTCATCGAGTTTACCAACAGCTTCCATTAGCCTTTTGTCCTCTGACCATTTACTGACGTCGGCAGGAAGTTTGGCCTGCTTTGGGTCAGAACAAGCAGCGAGTAGTAAACATGCAAGAAAGATTGCGATTATTTTTTCTTTCATGTATCGGTCCTTGAAGTAATTATATTTTGGCTCAGTTATGTGTTTTTCACGTTTGAGTATAGCTCAAGAAAAAAAGGATGACGCAATCGTCTTCACTGCGACGTTTGTTATTGGCTGATGTTTTGGTACTGATTTTCTATTTCTATCCAGATGTATTTGTATCTGCTCTTCAGCCACGTCACCAGTAAGGTGTTGGCTTTTCTTTTAAACCAGCTGTTTTTTTTTGCCCCCAACATTTTTTCAATGTTGTCTTCTAATTCTGCTCTATTGAAACAAAGCCATATTGTAGGAAGTGTGCTTTCAAGGTTGGAGTGACAAACAGGCGCTACCTCTTCAAACAAAATTCGTTTGATTTCGTCTCTATCAAACTCTTCTGTCTGCCGCGCGATCGCAGCATAGTCGACTTCGTTATCAACGAATGCGTCTGACAATGCCCAGCGAATATCCGCTCTTTGTTGCTTTGTCATAGAGTGTCCCATTTGGAAAATTCCTCCAACTCTTCATCAAAGGTATCAGCAACAACGCTACCAGCAATGCCTCCTGCGATACTGCCTGCCAAGACGATTGCTACAGCACATGCAATGGCACCAGGCCCGCAAAATGCGGAAACGCCCAAACCCGCCAACCCACCACCCGCAGCACCACCGCCGATGATGATTCCTTGTCTGGCTGTTTCCTTCACTTTGTTGTCAGCATTCATAATTTCATAAACGGCGAAGGTGGCGGTGACCAATAAACCGACTTTTCCCATAATTCTTAATTTCTTGGTTCCCCTACTTACCGGTGCATTGTCCCGACCTGCTGAGTCAAGAATCTCATAGTAAACTTTGCTTTTTTGTTCCGGAGTAAGTTTGCTGTACTCCACTTTTGCGGTTTTTAGTGCGTATTTATCTAGTGTTTCCTGAAGCGTTGGAGGAAGTCTCTTTTTTCTCTCGGCAAAGGCCACGCCTTGTGCCGAAGTATATTTTCGATGCTCTAGCAAGATTCTGTTTCGCATCTCTTGGCAAAACGCTGCTCCTTCTTTAGCACTGAGCCTTCCAGCAGCGACTTCGGCTTTTGTTTCCACTGACATACGTTTGATGTTGTTCATGTAGTTGGTGCGTACTTTTGCATCCGATATAGCGTCAACAGAAAATCTTGTAGCAGCACCTTCCATTCCCGCAATAGCCATATCCAAGGGCGAATTTTCGAGCGCGTGTGCTTTCTGGACAACGTAGCTTCCCGTGACGAGCAATGGTTCAGTCATGAAAAAATCCTTATTTCAAAGAAGCGTTGAATAACGTATCGAAGATCGAACCAGCGGCCGATTCCTCTTGTGTACCGAATTCAAGCTTGTGACAGATTTTCCCGGGGATATTGAGAAATTTCACAGTGTTAGTGTTATCAAAAACGCCTGATAGGGTAGATCCGTCGTCAAAGTGTGCGGTGCAACTCATGCCCTGATATGACTCCTCCCCTGGAATATTGAAGCTGATCCAACCAGGGTGAACGATGATCGGGGTAGGGGCTGTAAAAGCAGCTGGTGTATGGGAGTCACCGATGATCACTGTTCCCGATCCACCAATCACAACGTCTCCATGCGTACCAGTGGTGCCGACAAGCGCGGCGTTTTTGCCGTTTATGAAAACTGTCCCTGAAACCGCTGATGCCAATGCACTGCCACAAGTGCAAGTGTCGCCTTTTCGGGCGGCTGCAAGTCCGTCGAAGAATACGTCGGGGGAACCGGAGGCGATGGCTTTGGGGCCGTGCCCAGGCATTGGGCAACTGGTGGGATCGGTGATGCGTGCGGCTGGCTTTGCCATGTTTGACTCCCTGTCAACGAATGAACCGGTGCCGACTTTATCAGACTTGTTTCGACCCGTGCCTTGGTACAGCGCCTTCAATTTAAACGGTTGAGATCCAGCATGTTTAAAATGTGGTTGTCGGCACTGCCTCTGACCTACACCACCTTGCACCATCCCCTACACCTAAGACAGAATCCGCCGGCTTGTGCCTCTAGCTCACGGGTTCTATCGTCTCTACGTCACTGAAAACCAGTGATCGGGTTTGGTAGCCCGTCTCCGTCAGAAGCACAAGACTACTGTCTTGCGAGGGCGTTTCTCGTCTTCGTTTTATGGTGGTCATGCGCGGGGCGTCTTCGGATGCGCCGGGGTTCCTGACGACCGGTCTACCAACCTGCGTATGGCCTCCACCCTTCGTTTGGTAGCGAGAGTGATGGCTCCTTTTCGTTTATCCGTCAGGAGTTACACCATGTTCAAACCAACACCGAATCCTCCAGAAACCGACCCCGCATCCCCCTACGAATCCCTCGACCCCCGCAAACTCCACGAAGCCGCCGAGCGCGCCCTCGATCACTACCTCACCCCGGCCAGCCAGATCATGGCCAGCGCCAATACCGCCCAACCCATGTTCCTCGCCAACCCGGCGTACGACACCGAATCCCTGCTCGCCAACGCCAGTGAATCCCTGGGTTCTGCCACCACCATGCTCAACGATTTCGCCGCGTTGCTGGATATCTCGCACCGCAAGACGCTGCTGGGTATTGCGCAGGTGGTGATGTTGGGGGAGTTGGCGGTGAATCAGGCGTTGGATAACGTTGAGTTGAAGGGCTAAGGTGTGGTGCCTCTGTGGCGAGCGGTCAGGCCGGTGCCACGGAGGGGTGTATCAGCTCGATTGTTTGAGGTGGGCTGACAGTTCTTTCCAGACGTCGCGATAGCTGAAGCGCAGCCAGGCGGTATGTAGCTTATGAAGTTGCCGCCGAATCCTGCTGGTCCTGTTTGCAAGCAGCATTTGCTCGATCTCCCGGTTCAGCGAGTCAGGTTCGAAGCCTGTCCAGATCGGGGGAAGTACGCATTCCAGGTTGTCGGCGCAGACGACGGCGACTTCCGAGTAGAGGATGTTTTTGATCAGTTCCGGCTCGTAGCCTTTGATTTGCTCAGCGATGTAGGGGTAATCCACTCCTGTGTCGACAAAGATGTCTGACAGGGCGGCCCTGATTTTGTACAACTCGCAAGGAGTGGGTGAGTGTCCCATGAAGCTGAACCCGTGCTGTCGATCCGCAAAGTTTCATCTTGCCACGCGCGGCGAAGGCTTACGATGCCGGGACAAGATCATCCCCAGGGGAGCCGTACCATGCGCACCAATGTCGTCAAAGTGCTGTTGATCGCTGCAGCTGTCTCGGTATTGAGTGCCTGTTCGGGCGGCGGTGGGTTGACCACCACCAGTTGTTTTTCTGCCGATTGCCAGTCGCCGGAGGGGCGCAGTAATGCGACGACCCTGAAGTTTGGTGGCAACAGTATTGGCAGCAGTCTGAACCAGTACAGCTCTGGCATGCTGCACGACGACTGAATAAGCGGTTTTACGGCGATTAAGGCTTGCGTTGGGCTTCCAATAGCGTGAACAGCCACATGCCGGCCAACATCGCCAACACGAATACGATCGCTTGCCAGTGACCCGTCAGCAGGATGGTCACTGCCGGGCCGGGGCAGATACCGGCTATTCCCCAACCGACACCGAACAACAGACTGCCGCCGATCAGGCGCCGATCCAGTTCTCGTTTGGTGGGTATTTGCATGGGCTTGCCCAATAGCGATTGGCGCTGCCGGCGCGCCCAGGTCAAGGGGCCGAAGGCGATGGCAATGGCGCCGACCATGACCAGTGCCAGCGACGGATCCCAAGCCCCGGCCACATCCAGAAATGCCAGGACTTTCGTTGGATTGGCCATACCCGCCAGAAGCAAGCCGAGGCCGAACAGCAGGCCCGCCACGAATGCATTCAATCTGATCATGTTCAGGCTCCCAGCAGATGGCGCAGGATAAACACCGTGACGAATCCGCTGAGCATGAAGCAGGCGGTGGCGATCATCGAGCGCGGCGAAAGGCGCGATATGCCGCAAACGCCATGGCCACTGGTGCAACCGGAACCGTAGCGTGTGCCCAGCCCCACCAATAACCCCGCGACGCTCAGCCCGAGCCAGCCGTTCTGGAACTCGATCGGCGGCAACGCGCTGAACAATGCCCAGAGCAGCGGCGCAACCAGCAGGCCCAGCAGGAACAGGGCTTTTTCGCTGGCGCCTTCACTGTTGCGTTGCAGCAGGCTGCCGATCAAGCCGCTGATGCCGGCGATACGGCCATTGCCGACCACGAACAGGCTGGCAGCCAGCCCGATCAGCGCGCCACCGGCCAGGGACGACCAGGGAGTGAAATTGAGCCAGTCGACATTCATGGGGCGCCTCGATAGCAATAAAGAGTGATGTGCGGTTTCAACAGTACAGCTCAACCGATACGGTGACGTCGTAATGAATTCGGGTTGAGCGGATAAGTCACCTTACGCCGTTGAGTGCCGGTGCAGAGACTTACTGCGGCACAGCCAGCCACTCACCGATCACCTTCTGATAACTGCCGGTGACTTTGTTCAGATGCAGCCACTGATCGACGTACAGTTTCCAGCTGATGTCATCGCGCGGCAGCAGGTACGCCTTCTCGCCGTACTGCATGTATTGGTGCGGATTCACTGCGCACAGCCCCGGTTTGAGTTTCTGCTGGTACAAGGCTTCCGAGGCGTCGGTGATCATCACGTCAGCCTTGTTGTCGAGCAGTTGCTGGAAGATCGTCACGTTGTCGTGCAGGGCCAGTTGCGCTTTGGGCAGGAAGGCGTGGACGAAGGCTTCGTTGGTGCCGCCGGCGGGTTCCACTAGGCGCACGTTGGGCTGGTTGATCTGCTCGATGGTCTGGTACTTGGCCTGATCGGCGCAGCGCACCAGCGGGATCTTGCCGTCGCTGTCGAGGGTGTTGCTGAAGTAGGCTTTTTTCTGCCGCTCCAGCGTCACCGAGATGCCGCCCATGCCGATGTCGCACCTGCCGGCCTGCATGTCCGGCATCAGGGTTTTCCAAGTGGTCTGCACCCATTCGACTTTGACCCCGAGGCTGTCGGCCAGCGAGCGCGCCATGGCGATGTCGATGCCTTCGAAAACGCCGTCGGTGCGCTTGAAGGTGTAGGGCTTGTAGTCGCCGGTGGTGCAGACGCGCAGCTGGCCTTGTTGCTGGATGCTGTCGAGGTGCGAAGAGGTTTCCTGGGCTCGAACGCCCGCGGCCAAGGTCAGTGCGCCGCAAAGGATCAGGGTGCTTTTTAGAATTGTCATGGAGATCGGGCTTCTGAAAGGGAAGGTGAGCCAGTGTAGTGAAAGGCCCTCCCGGGTGTCATCCCGCGTCCGGACTCAACGTGCCGAGCCACGCCACCAACGCCACGATCAGCAGGGCCATGCCCAGCTCCAGCAGCACGCTGCGTCTGAGCGCATTTGCCGCGATGACGTGCTGTCCGTCGCGTATCGATCGTTCCAGCGCAGGCCCAAGATGAAAGCGATTCAACGCGGCCAGCACCAGCATCCCGGCAAACAGCAAAACCTTGATCGCCAGCAACATCCCGTAGGCGCCGAGCAGCACGTCATCCAGCCTCGGGCCGACGATGAACAGGTAATTCACCACGCCGGTGATCGACAGCGTCAGCACAATCGCCGCGCCGACCCATTCGAAGCGTTTCACCGCATGAGTCAACAGGCGAATCCGCGCTTCATCCACACGGCCGCGCGCGAGCAACACCAGCGCCAGCATCGCCCCCAACCATGCACCCGCCGCCAGCAGATGGAGGATGTCGCTGAGGAAATGCCAGAACCGCAGCGATCCCTCATCCATCGCTCCGTGTCCGCTCCAGGCAAGGGAGGCGAGGGCGACCGCGCCGGCAATCGATGCGATCGCCCAACCCGGTCTGATCAACACCACCATCAGTGCCAGCATGCGCAGCGCCCACGCCAGCCCGACCTCCGTTTCCAGCAACATCATTTGCAGGTGCGGCCACAGCGCGGCGAACTCCGTTTCGCCGCTCATGGCGCGGGTCATCAATACCAGGCCCGCCACCGACAGCAGCGCGCCGAGCAACGCCAACCCGCGCAACAGGGGGCTAAACCGCAGGCTGGCGTGACCGCTGTACAACGCAAACAACGCCACCCCGAACAACAGCAGCAAATCCCCATACAACGCCAGACGCAGGAGGATGTTGATCAGTTCAGCCATCGCTCACTTCACTTTGAACGTGACGTTGCCGGTGATCGGGTGCGTATCGGACGACACCGCGCGCCACTCGACTTTGTAGGTGCCGGCGGGTAACGGCGCGAGCGGGGTGACGAGCATGGTTTTCGGGTCACCTCCGGCGCTGACTTTGGCCTTCATCGGCATCGGCGAATGGGCCATGCCGGGCATCTCGGTCATCACCAGTTTGGCGCCGGAAAACTGGGTCAGCAGGTTCTCGGAAAAGTGCAGTTCGATCTTGCCGGGCGCCGCACCGTCAGCGCCTTCGGCCGGGGTCGACGACAGCAGTTTCGGGTGGGCCTGGGCGAGGGTGCTCAAGAGCAATCCGCTGGCGAGTACAAGGGTGATATTCAACGTGCGCATGCAAGACCTCTGGGTTGTTTTCTAATGGGATTCAGAACCACATCCGCACGCCGAGCACGAGCCGTGCTTCGCTGCGATCCGCGCCTTCTTCGCGGGCGTAATCGGCGGTGTTGCCGTAGGTGCGGTTCCATGTCACGCCGATGTAGGGCGCAAATTCACGGCGGATTTCATAGCGCAGGCGCAGGCCGGCTTCAGTGTTCGATAGGCCGGAGCCGAGGCCCCGTTGCGGGTCGTTTTTGCCGTAGACGTTGAGTTCGGCGGTGGGCTGCAGGATCAGCCGGTTGGTCAGCAGAATGTCGTAGTCGCCTTCCAGCCGCAGCGCGCTTTGTCCGCCCTCGCCGAGAAACGCCGTGGCCTTGGCCTCGAAGTTGTACAGCGCCATGCCCTGCAAACCGAACGCCGCCCAGGTTTGTGGCGCGCCCGGTTTGAAGTCCTGGCGCACGCCACTGACCACGTCCCACCATGGCGAAATCGCGTGGCCCCACAGGGCCTGGATCTCGGCGTCCTCGGTCTTGCCGTTGCTGCGTTCGCCTTCGGAGCGCAGCCACAGGCGATCGATGTCGCCGCCGATCCAACCGGACAGATCCCAGGCCAAAGCGCTGCCGTCGTCGGCGTTCTGCCATTCGAGTTTGTCGGCGAGGAAGTAGCTGTTGATCGCGCTGTCGTGCACCTGATGGCCACCGGGGCTGACGAACACGGCGGCGCGATCGGCGTCGGTCAGCGCCGGGATCGGCGTGCGGCTTTCGCTCGGCGCGGCGGGCTGCATCATGCCGTCGTCCATGCTTTGCATCGAATGATCCATGCCGGGCATCTGGCTGTGATCCATGCCTTGCATGTCGTTGGCGGCCATGGCCGACGTGCCGACAAGCACCAGAGAAAACGCGGTGATTCGAGTCATGATCGGCCCCTTCATTCTTCCACCCGAACTTCGCGGAACATGCCCATTTCCATGTGATAGAGCAGATGGCAGTGATAGGCCCAGCGGCCCAATGCATCGGCCGTCACCCGGTAGCTGCGGCGAGTGCCGGGGGGCATGTCGAGGGTGTGTTTGCGCACCTGGAAGTCGCCGTTCTCGTCTTCCAGATCGCTCCACATGCCGTGCAGGTGAATGGGGTGGGTCATCATCGTGTCGTTGACCAGCACCAGACGAATGCGCTCGCCGTACTTGAGGCGCAGCGGCTCGGCGTCGGAGAACTTGATGCCGTTGAACGACCAGGCGAATTTCTCCATATGCCCGGTCAGGTGCAGCTCAATCGTGCGGCCGGGGTCGCGGCCATCCGGGTCTTCGAAGGTGCTGCGCAGGTCGGCGTAGGTCAGCACGCGGCGACCGTTGTTGCGCAGACCCAGGCCAGGGTCGTTGAGTTTGGGGGCGGTGCTCATGGCTTGCATGTCCACCAGCGGGTTGTCTTTTTCGCTGTCGGGGTGCGATTGCATCGGGCCCATGGCCGAGTGATCCATGCCCGCCATGGCGCTCATGTCCATCGAGCCGTGATCCATGCCACCCATGCCCATGTCGTCCATGGTCACCAACGGGCGTGGATCCAGCGCAGGCACCGGCGCTGCCAGACCGGCGCGGGTGGCGAGGGTGGCGCGGGCGTAACCGGTGCGGTCCATGGCCTGGGCGAACAGGGTGTAAGCCTCGGCGACGGGTTCGACGATCACGTCGTAGGTTTCTGCCACTGCGATGCGCAGCTCATCGACACTGACCGGTTTGACGTGCAAACCGTCCGCCGCGACCACGGTCATTTTCAGCCCGGGAATGCGCACGTCGAAGTAGGTCATGGCCGAGCCGTTGATCAGCCGCAGACGCAGTTTTTCACCGGAGCGAAACAGCCCGGTCCAGTTCGTGTCGGGAGCGTGGCCGTTGATCAGGAAGGTGTAGGTGGCGCCACTGACGTCGGCGATGTCGGTGGGGTTCATCTTCATTTGCGCCCACATCGTGCGGTCGGCGACGGTGGCGCCCCAGCCTTTTTCGCTGACGTCGTCGATGAAGTCGCCGACGGTGCGCTTGTGGTAGTTGTAGTAGTCGGACTGCTTTTTCAGGGTCTTCATCAGGCTGGCCGGGGCTTCGTCAGTCCAGTCGCTGAGCATCACCACGTAGTCGCGGTCGTACTGGAACGGCTCCGGTTCTTTGGCGTCGATCACCAGCGGCCCGTAGACCCCGGCCTGTTCCTGCAACCCGGAATGGCTGTGATACCAGTAGGTGCCGTGCTGCCGCACCTTGAACTGGTAGACGTACACACCACCCGGTTCGATGCCGTGAAAACTCAGGCCCGGCACGCCGTCCATGTTGGCCGGCAGGAGGATGCCGTGCCAGTGAATCGAAGTACTGTCCTTGAGCCGGTTGCGCACCCGCAACGTCACTGTGTCGCCTTCGCGCCAGCGCAGCAGCGGGCCGGGCAGGCTGCCATTGATGGTCATGGCGGTGCGCGGGCTGCCGGTGAAGTTGACCGGGGTTTCGCCGATGAACAGTTCGAAGTCGCTGCCACTCAGCTCGTTGATCTGCCCCGGCCCGCTCAGCGCCCAGACCGGCGCGCGCCATAAGCCGAGGCCACCGAGCAGGCCGCTGGCGGCAAGGCCTTTGACGAAGGTGCGTCTTGAAGTGTTGGAAGGCATGCGCTGGAAGTCCCCGTTTGACACATGACGGGGAGACTAACCAGCGCTGGCTTTCAGTTGGCTGAGAGGGGGATTACAGTTTTGACAGGTTCAGCCGGCGAGATGATCCGCCAGTTCCCGCGCCTGCTGTGAGGCCGCAAGCCGCGCGTCACGATCGATGTCTTCGCCGAGAATCGTCTTCTCGACGCTCAACTCATGTACCACGCTGATGCCAATGTAGCCGAGCCAGGCGGCCACATACGGTTTCTGAAAGTCGAAGCGCTCGACTGGGGTGGCTGATTGCGCAGAGAAGTCCATCCCGCAGGCATAGGCGGCCACAGCGATTTTGTCTTTCAGCAAACCTTTCAGGCCATGCTGAGGATCGAAGTTGAACAGAATGTCTTTCTGCGAAACCAGATCAATGAAGTGCTTGAGCTTGTACGGGATGCTGAAGTTCCACAGGGGCACCGACAGCACTATCACGTCGGCGCGGTACAGGTAAGCCGCGAGGTGCTTGAGTTCATTCCAGGCCGATTGCTGTGCGGGTGTCAGGGGCGTACCACTGAGGCCGGCGTATTTGGCGTTCATCGCATGTTCGCCGAACTCTGGAAGCTGTATCCCCCACAGGTCCAGCGTTTCGATGTGCATCTGGGGGTGATGCAGTTGATAGCGCTCGATGAAGCTGCGGGCGACTTGCCGTGATGCGGAGCGTTGTTTACGGGGTGAGCATTCGATGTGCAGAAGGGTGGTCACGTTTGGCCTCGGCATGCGGTTGATGAGTGCGAGGCATTGCAACATAGCTAGGTTCAAACTATAAATCGTGAACAAACCAATCATTGATCACGTATCTAACTATGTTTGACGCCTTGTTGCTCAGGACCTTTGTCACGGTTGTCGATGAGGAGGGTTTCAGCCGTGCCGCTGAAAAGCTCCATCTCACCCAGTCTGCCGTTAGTGGTCATCTTCGGCGGCTGGAGGAGCAAGTCGGCAAACCGCTGCTCAAACGCACCACTCGCTCCCAGCAACTGACCCCTGACGGTGAACGTCTGATGGCCTATGCGCGGGCGATTCTGGCGTTGAACCGCGATGCCTGGATGCAGCTCACGCGTACGCCATTTCAAGGCCGGGTTCGCATTGGCGTTTCCGAGGATTTTGTCGAGGCGCGGTTGTTGCGCGCGTTGCAGGATTGCGCGGCGCAGCATCCAGGAATGGAAATCGATGTTCAGGTCAATATTCCAGGGACGTTGCTGAGCCAGATGCATCAGGGCGAACTGGACATGGTCGTCGGTTCGTTGTGTGAAGCCAGTGATGCGGGGCGCCTGCTTTGGCAAGAGCCGTTGGTGTGGGCATGGGCGGCACAACCGTTCACGCCACTGCCGATGCCCTTACCGTTGGCACTGTTTCCCGAGCCGTGTCCGTATCGCGAAGCGGCGTTGGTGAGGTTGGCTCAAGCCGGTATTGCGCAACGTACCGCGATGCTGTGCTCCAGCACCGCCGGGTTGCGCGCTGCGGCAGCCTCCGGATTTGCCGTGGCCCCCATGCCGGTCAGTCAACTGGGGCACGGTCTGGCCGCGCTGGGAGCGGAGCAGGGCTTGCCAGCGTTGCCGGACGCCCAAATCCGCTTGTTCGTCGCGCCGCATGCCGATCCGCAACTGCTCGATTCGGTATCGCAGGTGATCGTCGAGTTTTGTTCAACACGGCGGCAGTGACCGTGGGGTTACAGGCCAAGGCCTTCCTGCACCACCTGCAACAGGTTGTTCTCGGTCAGCGCAATCGCATCCAGCTCCTGACCGGTCTCAACCGTCTGCAACCACCAATGGCTTTCGTGGTGTTCATCGACGGTGCGCAGCAGATAGGTGTTGCGGTCCGGCAGGGTGATCTGCACGCGTCCGGCGCCGTCCTCGGTAAACCGCGCGATGGGATCAAATGTCAGGGTTTGTTGGTTGGCATCTATCACCAGTTGGTCGATCGCGTAGTCGTGGCTTTCGCCATCGGGTGAGCTTTCGCAAACGTGGGTCGGATTGCGGCGGATTTTCAGGCCGACTTCAGTGACTGGCTGCAGCCAGGCCTCGATGCGGTGGTACAGGTCATAGACCTGCGTCGGCCAGCAATCGATCTCCAGCGCGGCATCCGCATGGATGTGCCGGGTTTGCTTGAGCTTGGCGGCCAGTTCGTCTGCTTTACTCATTTCGGATCCCTTGGTTTGATGTCTGCCTGTTAATCGTAGACCTTTCAACGGCGTACGGCGTTGCCTTGCGTCATGCGCTTGCAACACAAGCATGTCGAAATCGGCGCTGGCCAAGTCTGGTCAGGATCGAAAACCACGGACGCAGGCGTCCCAAGGAGCGGGTACATGAAAAAGCTGTTTACAATTCTGGCGCTGATCGCGCTGACGGCCGGTAGCATCGGCCTGAGTTCGGCGCGTCAGTCGAACGCCAGCAAGGTGCAAACGGAAGCGGTGGCGGGGCAGTTCGATTACTACCTGCTGACGTTGTCCTGGTCGCCGACGTTCTGCCTCACCCACAAAGATGACGTGCAATGTTCCGGCAAGGGCTACGGCTTCGTGCTGCACGGCTTGTGGCCGCAATACGCCAACGGCGGCTGGCCGGAATCCTGCCCACCGCTGACCACGCTGTCGGCGGCGGAAACCAGCAAGGGCCTGACGCTGTTCCCGACCAAAAAGCTGCTCGATCACGAATGGTCCAAGCACGGCACCTGCAGCGGTCTGGGCGCGATGGGTTATCTGGATGAGGCAGACAAAGCTGTCGGCGCGGTGAACATCCCGCAAGCGCTGCAACCGTTCAGCAGCTCGTACTACTTCGAAGCCCAGGAAATCGCCGACCTGTTCCGCAAGGCCAACCCGGGCATCCCGGCCAATGGCATCGCAGTGATCTGCAGCGGCCCGGAACTCTCGGAAGTACGGGTGTGCATGGGCAAGGATCTGCAGTTTGGCGCGTGCGGCAAGGGCGTGAAGACGCAGTGCCGGGCCGGGGATATTCGGGTGCCGCCGTCGCGTTGATGTGACGCAAAATAGCAAAGACAAACACTGAATCTGTGGCGAGGGAGCAAGCTCCCTTGCCACAGGGTTTTGGTGAATTCGAGTGTTCCGGCAAAGAGTCGCTTGCCTGATAATTGGCGCTGATCACGCGTCAAACGACAACTGAAAATAAATCGACGCGCGGAGTTCATCCAATTGCCCTGTGCGCCGATACAACTGGGCGGGCGTGAGTTGGCGCGGCGGGTTTGCCGTGCGCACCCCGGTGGGCTACGCTCACAAAAAAATAAGGGTTTCGGGCTGCGGCCCCTGTCGTACCTGCCCAGGACACGTTTTTGACAATCCCCATTCACGACCCGCTTCAACCCCCCGGCACGCTAAAACGCCTGCCGCTGCGCAAGGCGGCAGCGCTGTTTATCGTTGCGGTGTGCCTGTGCCTGTCCGGCTTGCTCTACTTGCAGTTGGAGCAGACGCGACGCCAGGATCTGGCGACCGCGCAGATAGCCTCTTCCAACCTGACCCGGGCCATGGCGCAGCAGGCCGAAGACACGTTTCTGGCGGCGGACCTGGTGCTCACCAGTCTGGTCGACTGGGTCGAGAACGATGGTTACGGCGCCGCGCAACGGCCTCGCCTGCAAAAAACCTTCGCACGCCGAGTGCAGCAGCTGCAGCAGTTGGACGGCATGTTCCTGTTCGACCGCGATGGCCAGTGGGTGATTACTTCGTACCCGGACCTGCCCCGTGGCAACAGCGTGGCTGATCGCGAGTACTTCAAGTTTCACCTGCAGAACGCTTCCACCGTGGCGCACATCGGCCGGGCGATTCGCAGCCGCGAAAATGGCGAGTGGATCATCCCGATCTCGAAACGCATCAACGACCGCGACGGTCATTTTCAAGGCGTGCTGATGGCCGGGATCAAGATGGCGTACTTCGACCGGTTCTTCAAAAGCTTCAGCCTCGATGACAACGGCATCATGTTTCTCGGACTGAAGGATGGCACTTTGCTGGCGCGGCGGCCGTTCGACGACAGCCTGATCGGTTCATCGCTGGCGCAAGGCAGGATTTACTCGAAACTGCTGCCCGAAGCCCCGGCCGGCACTGCGACGATCAGATCGGTGGTCGATGGTGTGGTGCGTTTGTACGGCTATCGGCAGTTGGGGATGTATCCGCTGGTGGTCGCCGCGGCTTCGTCGCGCGACACGATTCTCAAGGGTTGGTATGAACGGGCCTTTCAGGCTAGCGTGATCGTCGCGCTGGTGATTCTGGGCGTGGGATTATTTGGCTGGGTGTTCATTCATCAGGTGCGTCAAGGCGAGCGCATCGAGAAGAACCTGCGCAAGGCGCAACGGGCGCTGGAGGAGATCGCCACCCACGACAGCCTGACCGGGCTGGCGAACCGGCGCTTGTTCGAGCGTTCGCTGGAAATCGAATTTGCCCGCGGTGCGCGGCAGTCGAGTCCGGTCGGGTTGATCATGCTCGATATCGATTTCTTCAAGCGCTACAACGATGCCTACGGCCATGTGGCAGGGGATCATTGCCTGATTCAGGTGGCCCAAGTGTTGAAGAATTGCTGCCAGCGCAAGGCTGACCTGGCGGTGCGTTACGGTGGTGAGGAATTCGCGGTGCTGCTGCCGGATACCGACATCAACGGCACCCTGTCGATTGCCGGGCAGATCCGCCGCAGTGTGATGGACAAGTGCATCACCCATAGCGGCTCGCCGACCGGGTATCTGACGGTCAGTCTGGGTTGCTATTCGTTTATCCCCAGCGGTAATGACAGCCTGGAAGAGTTCATCCAGCATGCCGACGCAGCGCTGTATCAGGCGAAAAATGCCGGGCGTAATCGCGCGGCGGTGTTGTCGCTGGAGTCCAGTGTTGCCGAGTTGATGCGGTCGGATCGCTGAAGCATCCATGCATCCACAGTGGCGAGGGGGGAACAAGCGCCTTCGCCACCGGTTCATGGCTTACTACCAACCGTCACGCCGGTTCATTCAGCTGCCCGAGCCACCGCCTGCACCACCTGTTCCGCCACCGGCCGCGCCTGTGCCGCCGCCAGCACCCGAGCCCGAACCCATGGCGCCGCCATTGACACCGGTGCCGTTGCCAGAACCGGGACTGCCAGTACTGTTACTGCCGGCAGGCGCGCCCGGGGTATTGTCCGGTGGCTTGGGCGTGCTTTTGTTGACGTCGGGGTTGGTGCCGGAAGTGCCGGCGCTGTCGTTCGCTGCGAAGGTGGCACCCGAGACGGTGGCGAGCAGGCCGGCGAGCAACAAGGAGGTGAGTGGGCGCGTAGTCATGGTACGTCTCCAGAAGGGGGCGGTTACCTGACGTTGGTCTGACACCGGTGGTCGTTGGTGCCGATTGGCTGACAAGCGGTTTCCGACGTCCAGCGTTGTCCGCCACCACGGGATGATCCGATGCAACCACCGTCGCCGCCACAGGGTCACAATTTTCACACCCCATTCGCCGGAGTCTGGACCATGAAAAACCTGCGGATCGCCACCTTCAACGTCAACGGCCTGCGTGCGCGGCTGCCGAACCTGCTGGAGTGGCTCAAGCGCGAGCAGCCGGACATCGCTTGCCTGCAGGAGCTCAAGTCAGTCGACAGTGCCTTCCCGGCCGCCGAACTGGAGGCGGCGGGTTACGGCGCGATCTGGCACGGGCAGGCGTCATGGAACGGGGTGGCGATCCTCGCTCGCGATGCGCAACCGCTGGAAAGCCGCCGCGGTCTGCCGGGCGATCCCGAGGACAAACACAGCCGCTATCTGGAGGCGGCGGTGCACGGTGTGCTGGTCGGGTGCCTGTACCTGCCCAACGGCAACCCGCAGCCGGGGCCGAAATTCGATTACAAACTGGCCTGGTTCGAGCGCTTGATCCGCTACGCAAAAGACCTGCAAAGCAGTGATCATCCGGTGGTGCTGGCCGGTGATTACAACGTGGTGCCCACCGACATGGACATCTACAACACCCGCTCCTGGCTCAAGGATGCGTTGCTGCAACCCGAGAGCCGTGAGTGTTATCAACGGTTGCTGGATCAGGGCTGGACCGATTCGCTGCGCCACCTGTATCCCGAGGATCGCCTCTACACGTTTTGGGATTACTTCCGTCAGCACTGGCAAACCAACTCTGGCCTGCGCATCGATCATCTGCTGCTCAACCCGGCACTCAGCCCGTATCTGCACGAGGCCGGGGTAGACGCGTGGGTGCGCAACGAGCCGCACGCCAGCGACCATGCACCGACCTGGATTCGCATCGGTTCGCGCAAGCGTCGGTAGCGGTGATTGGCGAAATCAATTGTCGGAGTCCAGGGGCAATCCCGTATACATGTCGGCCATCGGCGCAGCGATCCGCGTCACATGCAAAAGGACTGAGCAATGAGCGAGCCACGTCTGGCGAATCCGACGTTGTACCTGCAACGCCTGGGGTTCGATGCCCCACCGGCACCGACCCTGGAGACCCTGCGGCAATTGCAGTTGCGTCATACCGGGGTCTTTGCTTTCGAGAATCTGTCGACGATCACCGGCGCACCGGTGCTGATCGATCTGGCGTCGGTCGAGCAAAAAGTCCTCCACGGTGGCCGTGGCGGTTACTGCTATGAGCTGAACAATCTGTTTCTGACGTTGTTGCTGGAGCTGGGCTTCGAGGCGCGTGGCATTTCGGGGCGCGTGGTGCTGGCGCAACCCGAAGGCACGTGGGCGGCGCGCACCCATCGCCTGAGCCTGGTGGTCATTGACGGCGAGCGCTACATCACTGATGTCGGCTTCGGCGGCATGGTGCCAACTGCGCCGCTGCTGCTCGATACCGAGGCTGAACAGCCGACACCGCACGAGTCCTATCGCATCGAGAAGCAGGCAGATGGCTACATGCTGCGCGCCCATGTCGCGGGCGAGTGGCGCTCGATGTACCTGTTTGACCTGCAACGCCAGGAAGACATCGATTACACCCTCGGCAACTGGTACGTCTCGACCCACCCCGAATCACCGTTTGCCAGGCGCCTGATGGTTGCGCGTACCGGCGATGGCTGGCGCCGCACGCTGAACAACGGCAGCTTCGCGATTCATCGCATGGGGGGCGACAGTGAGCGGCGCGAGGTGGCGGATGTCGATGAACTGATTGCAGTGCTGGAGCAGGAATTCGACCTGCGTCTGCCTGATCAGCCGCATGTGCGTCAGTCGCTGGCGCGGATGCTCGTGCCCGCCTGATTTCA
Source organism: Pseudomonas serboccidentalis (assembly GCF_028830055.1). Classification (NCBI taxonomy): domain Bacteria; kingdom Pseudomonadati; phylum Pseudomonadota; class Gammaproteobacteria; order Pseudomonadales; family Pseudomonadaceae; genus Pseudomonas; species Pseudomonas serboccidentalis. Next base: position 3,938,756 of record NZ_CP101655.1, on the reverse strand, counting down.
GGGCTTGGCTTCCGGCTCCAGTACCCGCCGGATTTCCCCGACCGCCGCTGACAGCTTTTTTTCCAGACTCTTGAGGTCGGCGGCGGTAATCCCCTGCTTGAATTGCCCGGCGCGGGGCAAGTCGGCCTGCTGCGGTTTGTTCTCGGCATCCAGCAGGGCATGGCGCAGGGTGTTGTTGATCACGGTCTGATAACCGAACCCTTCGTTTTCTGCCACGGTGCGGGCGGCTTCGATGACGGCGTCATCGAGCATGATGGTGATACGGGTCTTGCCCTTGTTGGGCGCCAGGGCCCCGCGTTTGCCCTGCGAGAAGTCGTATTCGTCTTTCATCGGTCAAGCCTCCAGAAAGTAAGCGCAACGTTCGCTCGGTGTGGCGACACGTGCAGAAATGATTCGAACGACATTGGCTTCGCGATAACTGTAAGCAACCACCAGCAAACGCCCTTTGCCATCGAGACCGAGGATGATCCAGCGCTGTTCGTCATGGTCGTTGTCCTCGATCGTCAGGGCGCGTTCGTCGTGAAAGACCGGCTCGGTCTCGGCAAGGCTGACGCCCCTGTGCTTGAGTTTGTTGGCTGCGTTCTTGCTTTTGTCGAACTGAATCTGGAATGACTTCATTATGCATACTTTATATGTATAAAAAAGAGCGCCGGTGCACCGCTGGTCGCCATGAACACTTCAGCCTAGTGCGATAAAAACCGGGGGAAGGAGGGGATGTGTTGCCGGATTTGTGAGCGATGGTGGTGGCGGGGATAGAAGGTTGGGTGGCTACCTATTCATTATGTGACTAGCAAGTTGTATACAACTCTATGGACATTTGTCACAAGTATTGAATACAGTGTGCGCATAACAAAAACCAGGGAACCCCCCACATGAAAACGCCCCATGTTTCACACCAACGGCCCGAGGACGAAAATCTCGGGGTCGGCGCGAATATGGCTTACGGCCTGCAACATGTTCTGACCATGTACGGCGGTATCGTTGCGGTGCCACTGATCATCGGCCAGGCGGCCGGGCTGTCGCCGGCGGACATTGGTTTGTTGATTGCTGCTTCATTGTTTGCGGGGGGGCTGGCGACACTGCTGCAAACCCTGGGTCTACCGTTTTTTGGCTGTCAGTTGCCGCTGGTGCAGGGCGTGTCGTTCTCCGGTGTGGCGACCATGGTCGCAATCGTCAGCAGTGGCGGGGAGGGCGGCTTCCAGTCGGTGCTGGGCGCGGTGATTGCCGCGTCTTTGATCGGCTTGCTGATCACGCCGGTGTTCTCACGAATCACCAAGTTCTTCCCGCCATTGGTCACCGGCATCGTGATCACCACCATCGGCCTGACGCTGATGCCGGTGGCCGCGCGCTGGGCCATGGGTGGCAACAGCCATGCGCCGGACTTCGGCAGCATGCAGAACATCGGTCTGGCGGCGATAACGCTGGTGCTGGTGTTGCTGCTGAGCAAGGTCGGCAGTTCGACCATCTCGCGTCTGTCGATCCTGTTGGCCATGGTGATCGGCACGGTGCTGGCAGTGTTCCTTGGTATGGCCGACTTCTCCAGTGTCACGCAAGGGCCGATGTTCGGCTTCCCGACGCCGTTCCACTTCGGCATGCCGACCTTCCACTTCGCCGCCATCCTGTCGATGTGCATCGTGGTCATGGTGACCCTGGTGGAAACCTCGGCGGACATTCTGGCGGTCGGTGAAATCATCGGCACCAAAGTCGATTCCAAGCGTCTGGGCAACGGTTTGCGCGCGGACATGCTGTCGAGCATGTTTGCGCCGATCTTCGGTTCGTTCACCCAGAGCGCGTTCGCCCAGAACGTCGGGCTGGTGGCGGTGACCGGGATCAAGAGCCGTTATGTGGTGGCTACCGGCGGTATCTTCCTGGTGATTCTCGGTCTGCTGCCGTTCATGGGCCGGGTGATCGCTGCAGTGCCGACCTCGGTGCTGGGCGGTGCCGGTATCGTGCTGTTCGGTACGGTAGCGGCGAGCGGGATCCGCACGCTGTCGAAGGTGGATTACCGCAACAACGTCAACCTGATCATCGTTGCGACTTCGATCGGCTTCGGCATGATCCCGATTGCCGCGCCGAACTTCTACGATCATTTCCCAAGCTGGTTCGCGACCATTTTCCACTCGGGCATCAGCTCGTCGGCGATCATGGCGATCGTGCTGAACCTGACCTTCAACCACTTCACCGCCGGTAACTCGGATCAGCAGTCGGTGTTTGCCGCGGCGGAGGAGCGGACCCTGCGCTATCGCGACCTGGCGGCGCTGCGTGAAGGCGATTATTTCAGCGATGGCAAGCTGCACGATTGCGACGGCAACGAAGTGCCGGTGATCGAGGTCGATTCGGATCATGACCATGGTCACGGTGCGCCGAAGCCTCATGCGAAGAGCAGCGAGCACGTCTGATCGTTGCTCGTGAATGAAAAAGGGCCGATCAGTACGAGACTGATCGGCCCTTTTCATTTGAAGATCAAAAGATCGCAGCCTGCGGCAGCTCCTACAGAGGAATGCATTTCAACCTGTAGGAGCTGCCGCAGGCTGCGATCTTTTGACTTTTCCAACGCCCACAAAAAAGCCCCTGAATCTTTCGATTCAGGGGCTTTGCTATTTGGCTCCACAACCTGGACTCGAACCAGGGACCCAATGATTAACAGTCATTTGCTCTACCAACTGAGCTATTGCGGAATTGGTGCGTATGTTACTGATTCAAAAAGAGAAGTCAAGCATCGACTATAAACTTTCCGGTTTTATCAGGACGGACGGTGATTTGTCAGTGATTGGCGATTACCAGAACCGCCTCACAGGTCTACCATGGCTGCCCGGAAGTGGTCACACGCGCTGCCGGCCATTCGCCGAAAAGGTACGCGCCATGAATCAACCCGTTCTTGTTTCCCGTTCACGCGAGGTGCTCGCATGAGCGTCGCGCAAATCAGCCTGCCCAAAGGCGTCGGCCCGCACGCCGAAAAACTCTTCGATGCCATCACCCAGGCCAGCACCGCGGAAGAATTGAACCGCGCTGGCGGCAAGGCCGAAGGGTTTGTGCTGGGCCTGGAAAGCACCAAGGCGATCAAAAGCCAGATCGCCGAATCGCTGTACGTCGCTTATGACGATGCGGCCAGTCAGCGTGCGACCGAACTGGCTTAACCGCCGAAGGTAATCGTGCCAAGCATCAGCTTGGTGTAAGCCGCCGTGGCGGCCAGTTGCACCAGCCACAGGGCCAGGCCGCCGAGAAACACCCCGGCGGCGACTTGCCGCACCAGGCTTTTGTCGCGCTTGGCCGTGGTGCGAGGGATGAAGTCATCCAGATCGTCTCGGTCGGCGCGCAGGTTGTCGTTTTTCATAGGGGTTCTCACAAAATTCTAAGGTGTACACATACCTGTAGGAGTGCGCCTGCTCGCGATAGCGTCTCGTCCGCCGAAGCATCATTGCCCGACACTCCGCTGTCGCGAGCCGGCTCACTCCTCCAATGGGATTCAGGTGCAGTCTAGAGGTTAAGCGGCGTTCATTCGGACAAATAAAAAACGGGAAGCCCCAAGGCTTCCCGTTTTTCATTGCAAAGCGAAATCAGATGACCTGAACGATCGCATCCGTTACCGCTTTGATGTTGCTCTGGTTCAGCGCAGCCACGCAGATGCGGCCGGTGTCCAGGGCGTAGATGCCGAACTCGTTGCGCAGGCGATGCACCTGTTCGGTGGTCAGGCCGGAGTAGGAGAACATGCCGCGCTGACGGCCAACGAAGCTGAAGTCACGCTGCGGGGCTTTTTCGGCCAGCAGGGCAACCATTTGCTCGCGCATGCCGCGAATGCGCAGACGCATTTCTGCCAGTTCGGCTTCCCACTGAGCACGCAGTTCCGGGCTGTTCAACACAGCGGCGACAACGCTGGCGCCATGGGTCGGCGGGTTGGAGTAGTTGGTGCGGATCACGCGTTTGACCTGCGACAGCACGCGCGCGCTTTCTTCTTTCGACTCGCTGACGATCGACAGGGCGCCAACGCGCTCGCCGTACAGCGAGAACGACTTGGAGAACGAGCTCGATACGAAGAAGGTCAGGCCCGATTCAGCGAACAGCCGCACAGCCGCGGCGTCCTCGTCGATGCCGTCGCCGAAACCCTGGTAAGCCATGTCGAGGAACGGCACATGACCTTTGGCCTTGACCACGTCCAGCACGTTTTTCCAGTCGGCCGGGGTCAGGTCGACGCCGGTCGGGTTGTGGCAGCAGGCGTGCAGCACAACGATCGAGCCGTTCGGCAGGGCGTTGAGGTCGTCGAGCATGCCGGCACGGTTCACGTCGTGGGTGGCGGCGTCGTAGTAACGGTAGTTTTGCACCGGGAAGCCAGCGGTTTCGAACAGCGCGCGGTGGTTTTCCCAGCTCGGGTCGCTGATTGCCACAACGGCGTTCGGCAGCAGTTGCTTGAGGAAGTCGGCACCGATTTTCAGTGCGCCGGTCCCGCCGACGGCCTGAGTGGTGACGATGCGACCGGCAGCGATCAGCGGCGAGTCGTTACCGAACAGCAGCTTCTGCACCGCCTGGTCGTAGGCCGCGATGCCGTCGATCGGCAGGTAGCCACGGGAAGCGTGCTGAGCAGCGCGAATGGTTTCGGCTTCGATCACGGCGCGCAGCAGGGGAATTCGCCCCTCTTCGTTGCAGTACACACCGACGCCCAGGTTGACCTTGGTGGTCCGGGTATCGGCGTTGAATGCTTCGTTGAGGCCCAGGATTGGATCGCGGGGTGCCATTTCGACAGCGGAGAACAGGCTCATTATTACGGCGGCTCTGAATGGAGAGTGGAGGGACGTGTCGCGCTCCAGCCGAATGCACTAGAGCGGTGCACAAACGGGGAGCTAGTATAGAGGCCATCACTGAACAATGGCGACAGGCGAATCGGCTTTTCGGGTAAGTTTTTCCGATTATTTCTTGACCGTTAGTCGATTGGCCTTGTCGGAGACTTTAGCGGATGTAGGACGTTTGCCTTGAAAGCCGAGGCAATCGACTCCACATTGAGCACAATCCAGGTTTTTTCTTGCGCGACATCGGTCGTTTGCGGTCGTCCCCGTGGTGCTCCGCTTTGCTCGGAACGCCGCGATCCCAGAGGTGTGTATGTCCGAATTCCAGCTAGTCACCCGCTTCGAGCCCGCCGGCGATCAGCCGGAAGCCATCCGCCAGATGGTAGAGGGCATCGAAGCCGGGCTGGCGCACCAGACGCTGCTCGGTGTGACCGGCTCGGGCAAGACCTTCAGCATCGCCAACGTTATCGCTCAGGTGCAGCGCCCGACGCTGGTGCTGGCGCCGAACAAAACCCTGGCCGCGCAGCTGTACGGCGAGTTCAAGGCGTTCTTCCCGAACAACGCCGTCGAATACTTCGTGTCCTACTACGATTACTACCAGCCCGAGGCCTATGTGCCGTCGTCCGACACCTTCATCGAGAAGGACGCGTCGATCAACGACCACATCGAGCAGATGCGTCTGTCCGCGACCAAGGCCTTGCTCGAACGCAAGGACGCGATCATCGTCACCACGGTGTCGTGCATCTACGGTCTGGGCAGCCCGGAAACCTATCTGAAGATGGTGCTGCACGTCGATCGCGGCGACAAACTCGATCAGCGTGCCTTGCTGCGGCGTCTGGCTGACCTGCAATACACCCGCAACGACATGGATTTTGCCCGGGCGACGTTCCGTGTGCGCGGCGACGTGATCGACATTTATCCGGCGGAATCGGATCTGGAAGCAATCCGCATCGAGCTGTTCGATGACGAAGTCGAGAGCATTTCCGCGTTCGACCCACTGACCGGCGAAGTCATCCGCAAGATGCCACGCTTCACCTTTTATCCGAAGAGCCACTACGTGACGCCGCGCGAGACCCTGCTCGACGCCATCGAGGGGATCAAGGTCGAGTTGCAGGAGCGCCTCGAATACCTGCGCAGCAACAACAAGCTGGTGGAAGCCCAGCGTCTGGAGCAGCGCACCCGTTTCGACCTGGAAATGATCCTCGAGCTGGGTTACTGCAACGGCATCGAAAACTACTCGCGCTACCTGTCCGGACGCCCGGCCGGTGCCGCGCCGCCAACCCTCTACGATTACCTGCCGGCCGACGCTTTGCTGGTGATCGACGAATCCCACGTCAGCGTGCCGCAAGTCGGCGCGATGTATAAGGGCGACCGCTCGCGTAAAGAGACGCTGGTGGAATACGGTTTCCGTCTGCCATCGGCACTGGACAACCGGCCGATGCGCTTTGACGAGTGGGAAGGGGTGAGCCCGCAGACGATTTTCGTCTCGGCAACACCGGGCAACTACGAGGCCGAGCACGCGGGCCGAGTGGTCGAGCAAGTGGTGCGTCCGACCGGCCTGGTCGACCCGCAAGTCGAAGTGCGTCCGGCGCTGACCCAGGTCGATGACCTGCTCTCGGAAATCTCCAAACGCGTGGCAGTGGAGGAGCGGGTGCTGGTCACCACGCTGACCAAGCGCATGGCCGAAGACCTGACCGATTACCTCGCCGACCACGGCGTGCGCGTGCGTTATCTGCACTCGGACATCGACACCGTCGAGCGGGTCGAAATCATCCGCGACCTGCGCCTCGGCACCTTCGACGTGCTGGTGGGGATCAACCTGTTGCGCGAAGGTCTGGACATGCCTGAGGTGTCGCTGGTGGCGATCCTCGACGCGGACAAGGAAGGCTTCCTGCGTTCCGAGCGTTCGCTGATCCAGACCATCGGCCGCGCAGCGCGTAACCTCAATGGCCGGGCGATTCTCTACGCCGACCGCATCACCGGTTCGATGGAGCGGGCGATCGGCGAAACCGAGCGGCGTCGCGACAAGCAGATCGCCTTCAACCTCGCCAACGGCATCACCCCCAAAGGTGTGTTCAAGGACGTCGCCGACATCATGGAAGGCGCCACCGTGCCGGGTTCGCGCAGCAAGAAGCGCAAGGGCATGGCCAAGGCCGCCGAAGAAAACGCCAAGTACGAAGCCGAACTGCGTTCGCCGAGCGAAATCACCAAACGCATTCGCGCGCTGGAAGAGAAGATGTATCAGCTGGCGCGGGATCTGGAGTTTGAAGCGGCGGCGCAGATGCGTGACGAGATTGCCAAACTGCGTGAGCGGCTTTTGGCAGTTTGAAAAGTGGCTGAACACCGCCAACCCCTGTAGGAGCTGCCGAAGGTTCGGGCCGCGTGCGGACGATCTTTTGATCTTGTTTTTAATCAAAATCAAAAGACCGTCCGCACGCGGCCCGAACCTTCGGCAGCTCCTACAAGGACTGATTTTCAAATCAATGGGCTTCCCCAGCCTTCAGCCCTTCCGGCAATTTCCTGGTCAACAAAATCGCCAGCATGCTGACCCCCAGCGCAATCCCGACAAAGTGAAACGCATCGTTGTAGGCCATGATCAGCGCCTGCTGATGCACGATCTCGCTCAACTTGCCCAGCGCCGCCGTATCGCTGCCAAACCTGTCGCTCATCGACGCCAGGCGCTCGGCCACCTGCGGATTGGTCGGCACAACGGCTTCGCGCAAATAATCGAAGTAAGTCTTGGTGCGTGCATCCAGCAGCGTGGCGAGCAGGGCAATGCCGATCGCGCCGCCGAGGTTGCGCAGAATATTGAACAGGCTCGACGCCGACCCCGCGTCCTGCGGCAGGATGTACGCCGTGGCGATCAGTGAAATGGTCACCATGATCAGCGGCTGACCGAGGGCGCGGATGATCTGGATCTGATTGAACTGCGGCCCGGCGAAATCCGGGTTGAGCACTCCCGAAGAAAAGCTCGCCAGCCCGAACAGTCCGAAACCCAGGGTGCACAGCCACTTTGGCGAAACGAACTTCATCAGCTTCGGCACCAGCGGAATCAGGAACAGCTGCGGCACGCCCATCCACATGATCACTTCGCCGATCTGCAGGGCGTTGTAGTTCTGGATCTGCGCCAGGTACAGCGGCAGCAGATAAATCGAGCCATATAGCCCGACGCCCATGCCCAGGCTGGAGATGCTCGACAAGCCGAAGTTGCGATTGCGCAGAATGCCGAGGTTGATCAGCGGATTGGGTTTGGAAATTTGCACGATGACGAAGGTGATCAAACTCAGCAGGGCGATGCTGCCCAGGGTCACGATCAGGTTCGATTCGAGCCAGTCCTTGCGATGGCCTTCTTCGAGAAACACCTGCAGGCAACCGAGGCCGACACCGAGGGTGAGGATGCCGGTGTAGTCGGTGCTTTTCAGCAGTTCCCAGTGCGCTTCTTTCTTCTCCAGGCCATACATCAGCCCGGCGATCATGATCAGCCCCGGCGGGATGTTGATGTAGAAGATGTATTCCCAGCCCCAGTTTTCCGTGAGCCAGCCGCCGAGGGTCGGGCCGATGGAGGGGGCGAAGGTCGCGGTCATGGCGAACATTGCCATGCCTTTGGCGCGGTGGTGTTCCGGAAGTTTGATCAGGGTCAGGGTGAACGCCAGCGGGATCAGCGCGCCGCCGGTGAAGCCCTGCATGGCGCGAAACACGATCATGCTTTCCAGGCTCCAGGCCATCGAGCACAACAGCGAGGACACCAGAAAGCCCAGCGACACCCACACCGCCAGCCGCCGCGCCGAGAGCAACTGCACCAGCCACGCGGTCAGCGGGATCATGATGATTTCCGCCACCAGGTACGAGGTGGAAATCCAGGAGCCTTCTTCCAGCGTCGCCGACAGCGCGCCCTGAATGTCCTTGAGCGAAGAGTTGGTGATCTGGATGTCGAGCACCGCCATAAAGGCGCCGAGCATCACGCTCATCACTGCGATCCAGTCCCGCCGGGTGGGTTCGCCGGCGGGGCGGATCAGTTGATCACCGGCCATTGTCCGGGGCGTCTTTGATGTTCACGGTGGCGGTGACCGACATGCCCGGACGGATCTTGCCGTGCAGCGGGTTGTCGGCCTTGAACGTCAGCTTCACCGGAATCCGTTGCACGACTTTGGTGAAGTTGCCGGTGGCGTTGTCCGGCGGCAGCAGGCTGAACTGCGCACCGGAAGCGGCGAACAGACTGTCGACCCGGGCTTCGATCGGTGTGTCGCTGTAGGCGTCGAAGGTCAGCTCGGCTTTTTGTCCGGGCTGCATGTGGCCGATCTGGGTTTCCTTGAAGTTGGCCTGCACCCAGATGTCTTCGTCCGGGACGATCGACAGCAGATAGGCGCCGGCCTGCACCACCTGACCGTTGCGCGCGGCGCGTTGGCCGACCAGGCCGCTGATCGGAGCGTGAATCTCGCTGCGGGTCAGGTTGAGTTCGGCCTGAGCGAGGTCGGCGCGGGCGTTGGCGATCTGCGCGTCGAGGCGTTTGATCTCGGCGGCGAGTGCATTGACCTGCTGGCGCTGACTCTGCGCATCAGCCTGGGCCTTGGCCACTTGCGAACGGGCGATGTGGGTGTCGGCGGAGAGGGTGGTCACCCGTTCTTCGGAGACGTAACCGGGTTTGCGCAGGGTTTCGGCGCGCGACAAGTCGATCTGCGAGCGGCCGAGCGTGGCCTGGGTGGTTGCCACTTGTGCGTCACTGGCGGCGATCAGGCTGGCTTGCTGGGTCAGTTTGCTCTGCGCCTGCAGGCGCTCGGCTTCGCGGGTGGCGAGGGCAGCATTGGCGCGATCGACGGCCAGACGAAAATCATTGGGTTCGAGGCGCACCAGCAACTGGCCTTTTTCCACGTGTTGATTGTCTTGCACCAGCACTTCGTCGATGCGCGCGCTCAATTGGCTCGACACACGGGTGATTTCGCCCTGGACATAGGCGTTGTCGGTGCTTTCATAAAAGCGTCCCTTGAAAAACCAATGGGCGAAGAAGCCCCCGGCAATCAACAGAACCAGCAGCAGGAAAATCAACAGGCGACGCTTGAGTTGGGCAGGCATGGGCAAACTGTAGTCGAGGAATTGTAAGGAAAGTTATCAGGAGGCGAATCTGGCACGAAGCCGATAAACGGTAAATGCCAACGGCTGATATTCGGCCATTCGTCACGCTGTATGGGCGTTCCAGCCGCAAACTTGGCTTAAATGCCCTGCCTGCTGGAGCGGGGCGGGTGTCGCCTGTTACCATTCGCCGCTTGATTGTTTTGCTTTTCATTCTTTTCGAGACATGCCATGACCACCGTCCGCACTCGCATCGCGCCATCGCCTACCGGGGACCCCCACGTAGGTACCGCTTACATCGCATTGTTCAACTACTGCTTTGCCAAGCAGCATGGCGGTGAGTTCATCCTGCGCATCGAAGACACTGACCAGTTGCGTTCGACCCGCGAGTCCGAACAGCAGATCTTCGACGCCCTGCGCTGGCTGGGTATCGACTGGAGCGAAGGCCCGGACGTCGGCGGCCCGCACGGCCCGTATCGCCAGAGCGAACGCGGTGACATCTACCAGAAATACTGCCAGCAACTGGTCGACATGGGCCACGCATTCCCATGCTTCTGCACCGCAGAAGAGCTGGACCAGATGCGCGCCGAGCAAATGGCGCGCGGTGAAACCCCGCGCTACGACGGCCGCGCGCTGCTTTTGTCCAAGGAAGAAGTCGCGCGCCGTCTGGCCGCCGGCGAGCCGCACGTGATCCGCATGAAGGTGCCGACCGAAGGCGTGTGCGTGGTGCCGGACATGCTGCGTGGCGACGTCGAGATCCCGTGGGATCGCATGGACATGCAAGTGCTGATGAAGACCGACGGCCTGCCGACGTACTTCCTCGCCAACGTGGTCGACGACCACCTGATGGGCATCACCCACGTCCTGCGCGGCGAAGAATGGCTGCCATCGGCGCCGAAACTGATTCTGCTGTACGAGTACTTTGGCTGGGAACAACCGGAGCTGTGCTACATGCCGCTGCTGCGTAACCCGGACAAGAGCAAGCTGTCCAAGCGCAAGAACCCGACCTCGGTGACCTTCTACGAGCGCATGGGCTTCATGCCCGAAGCGATGCTCAACTACCTGGGCCGCATGGGCTGGTCGATGCCGGACGAGCGCGAGAAGTTCTCGCTGCAGGAAATGGTCGATAACTTCGATCTCAAGCGTGTATCGCTCGGCGGGCCGATCTTCGACATCGAGAAACTGTCGTGGCTCAACGGCCAGTGGCTGCGCGATCTGCCGGTGGAAGAGTTCGCCGCGCGCGTGCAGAAGTGGGCGTTCAACGCCGAATACATGATGAAGATCGCGCCGCTGGTTCAGGGGCGCGTGGAAACCTTCAGCCAGGTTGCACCGCTGGGCGGCTTCTTCTTTGCCGGTGGCGTGAACCCGGACGCCAAGCTGTTCGAGTCGAAGAAGCTTTCCGGCGATCAGGTTCGCCAGTTGATGCAGTTGATCCTGTGGAAACTCGAAAGCCTGCGTCAGTGGGAGAAGGACACCATCACCGCAACGATTCAGGCGGTGGTCGAATCCCTCGAGCTGAAACTGCGTGACGCGATGCCGCTGATGTTTGCCGCGATCACTGGTCAGGCAAGCTCGGTGTCGGTGCTCGATGCGATGGAAATCCTCGGCCCCGACCTGACCCGTTTCCGTCTGCGCCAGGCGATTGACCTGCTGGGCGGCGTGTCGAAGAAAGAAAACAAAGAATGGGAAAAGCTGCTGGGCGCTATCGCCTAAACGCTTGGCTCCCTCTGTAGGAGCTGCCGAAGGCTGCGATCTTTTGATCTTGATCTTTAAACAGCAACGTCAAAAGATCGCAGCCTGCGGCAGCTCCTACAGGTCGGCGGTGCGCGTAAACCTCCCGGATTTTCGGGGGGAGGGCGGTAAGTGATTGTTATGCCGACAAAAAACTTTGAAATTTTTCAAAAATAAGTTTGACAGGCTTTCGATACGCCCTTAAGATTCGCCCCGTCCTCAGCGATGACATCAACGATGAGGGGCTATAGCTCAGCTGGGAGAGCGCTTGCATGGCATGCAAGAGGTCGACGGTTCGATCCCGTCTAGCTCCACCAATTTACACTTCGAAGCCTGGCCACACCGGCTCCGAAGCGATCAACACTCAGCGTTGATCAGTTGTATAGAAGGGTTTGCGTCCCCTTCGTCTAGTGGCCTAGGACACCGCCCTTTCACGGCGGTAACAGGGGTTCGAGTCCCCTAGGGGACGCCAGTTTTACAGAAGTGATGTTGCAAGATGTCGCTCCGCCGCGAGGCGAAAAATCCGGGGCTATAGCTCAGCTGGGAGAGCGCCTGCATGGCATGCAGGAGGTCAGCGGTTCGATCCCGCTTAGCTCCACCAATTTACACTTCAAGGTCTGGCCACACCGACCTTGAAGCGATCAGCACTCAGCACTGATCAGTTGTAGAAGGGTTTGCGTCCCCTTCGTCTAGTGGCCTAGGACACCGCCCTTTCACGGCGGTAACAGGGGTTCGAGTCCCCTAGGGGACGCCACGATTACCCGCTCTGCGGGATTTATAAGGGTCATTCAATTATTGAATGGCCCTTTTGTTTGTCTGGCGTTTGGCCAACTCTCCATTTTCCTTACACTGTGCTTCAGACCAGCGGTCATATCCTCGACTTGCAGAATATTATTATGCGAATAATATTCTAGTCGTAATATTCGGAGGCAACGATGAACGATAAAAAAGCTCAAACCCGCGAACGCATCCTCAAGGCTGCCAGCGCTGCGCTGATTCAGCGCGGTCCGGCAGACCCGAGCGTGGGCGAAGTGATGGGCGCCGCCGGCCTGACCGTCGGTGGTTTCTATGCGCACTTCGAAAGCAAGGACGCGATGATGCTCGAGGCGTTCAAGCAATTGCTCGGCCGTCGACGCGACCTGATTGCCGATATGGACTCGCAGCTCACCGGTGAAGAGCGCCGCGCCCTGGTCGCTGCGTTCTACCTGTCGCGCAAGCACCGTGATTCCAGTGAGGCGGCGTGTCCGATTCCAGCCTCTATTGGCGAGCTGGGGCGCTTGCCGGAGTCGTTCCGAATCGCGCTGAACGAACACCTGGAACTGATGATTGCGCAGTTGGCGTCCAGCCCCGAGGACACCGACAAAGCGTTGGCCGATGTGGCGTTGATGGTGGGTGGTCTGGCGCTGGCAAGAGCGCTGGGCCCGGGCGATTTATCCGATCGATTGCTGCGCGCTGCCAAGTCGGCGGTGCGTTGACCTGAAGGCAATACGCCTGAGGAGAGAGCGATGAACACGTTGAAGTGGGTTCGCGGCGTTAATGGCACCTTGGGCTGGATTGCACCGAAACGAGTGGCGAGCAAAATGCGCCTGGCGTTCATGACGCCGCGCGCGCTGCCGCTGCGTGATTGGGAGTTGCCGCTGCTGGCGAGCTCCGAACGAATCACCCTGCGCTTCGGCCTGTCGGCGCTGCGCTGGGGGCAGGGACCTGCGGTGCTGTTGATGCACGGCTGGGAAGGGCGGCCCACCCAGTTTGCGGCGCTGATCACCGCGCTGGTCGAGGCAGGGTACACCGTCGTCGCGCTGGATGGTCCGGCTCACGGCCGCTCTCCGGGGCGTGAAGCCAACGTGGTGCTGTTCGCTCGCGCCATGCTTGAGGCCGCCGCCGAACTGCCGCCGTTGCAAGCCGTGATCGGCCACTCCATGGGTGGTGCCAGTGCCATGCTTGCGGTGCAGTTGGGCTTGCGCACCGAAACCCTCGTCAGCATCGCGGCTCCGGCACGGATTCTCGGCGTGCTACGTGGTTTCGCCCGCTACGTCGGCATGCCGCCGAGGGCGCGTTCCGCGTTCATTCGGCAGGTCGAGCAGGACGTCGGCATGCGCGCCGCGACCCTGGATGTCGCGCACTATCAACTGGATATGCCCGGCCTGATCGTACATGCCGAAGACGACACCTTCGTTTCGGTCAAGGAATCACAATTGATTCACGAGTCATGGTTCGACAGTCGCTTGTTGCGCCTGGAAAGCGGTGGCCACCAGCGCGTGCTGGCCGACCCTCGGGTGGTTGATGGCGTGTTATCACTGTTGGCGGGGCGCAGCCTTCAGGCACGGCAATCGGCCTGAGCATCCGTTACACTGCTCCGGTTGAAATAATCTGACCGGGAGTGGGGCATGGGCTGGGATCGGGCAACGCCGTTCACCATTGATCTGCAAGTAGGCGCCGAGGACATCGACGGGCTGGGCCACGCAAACAACGCGGTGTACGTGACCTGGCTCGAACGCTGTGCCTGGCGTCACTCGCAGCGGCTGGGGCTGGATCTGGTCGAGTACCGACGCCTGGATCGGGCGATGGCGGTGGTGCGTCACGAAATCGATTACCTGGCGGCCGCCTACGAGGGCGATGAACTGCAGTTGGCGACCTGGATCGTCGATTGGGACCAGCGCCTGAAAATGACCCGGCATTTTCAGCTGATTCGCCCCAGCGACAATGCCACTCTGTTGCGCGCCCAGACCACCTTCGTCTGTATCGAGCTGTCCAGCGGCAAGCCCAAGCGCATGCCGGCGGAGTTCATCGAAGGCTACGGCCCGGCGATCCTGGCCTTAGCCTGACCCGATCCCTGTAGGAGCTGCCGGAGGCTGCGATCTTTTGACTTTGATTGTAAAAAAACAAGATCAAAAGATCGTCCGAACGCGGCCCGAACCTTCGGCAGCTCCTACAGGGATCTGTGGTTTTTCTCGTAATCCAGTAAACTGCCGCACGTTTTTTCCTTGAGTAGTGTTTTCCCCATGCAAATTGCCCTGGCGCCCATGGAGGGGTTGGTCGACGACATCCTGCGCGACGTGCTGACCCGCGTTGGCGGCATCGACTGGTGCGTGACCGAATTCATTCGGGTCAACGATCAGTTGCTCACCCCGGCCTACTTCCACAAGTTCGGCCCGGAGCTGCTCAACGGTGCCCGCACCCGTTCCGGCGTGCCGCTGCGCGTGCAATTGCTGGGTTCCGATCCGGTGTGCCTGGCGGAAAACGCGGCGCTGGCCTGCGAGCTAGGCTCCGAAGTGATCGACCTGAACTTCGGCTGCCCGGCCAAGACCGTCAACAAGTCCCGGGGCGGGGCGGTGCTGCTCAAGGAGCCCGAGCTGCTCAACAGCATCGTCGAGCATGTGCGCCGTGCAGTGCCTGCGCACATTCCGGTCACCGCGAAGATGCGCCTGGGCTTCGACAGCCCGGACGGCTCGCTGGTCTGCGCGACTGCGCTGGCTGAGGGCGGCGCCGAACACATCGTGGTTCACGCCCGGACCAAGGTCGATGGCTACAAGCCGCCGGCGCACTGGGAGTGGATTCCGCGGGTGCAGGACGTGGTCAAGGTGCCGGTGTTCGCCAACGGCGACATCTGGAGCGTCGAGGACTGGCGGCGTTGCCGCGAAATCAGCGGCGTGGAAGACATCATGCTCGGACGCGGCCTGGTCTCGCGCCCCGATCTGGCTAAACAGATCGCTGCCGCGCGTGCCGGTGAAGACGTGGTCGAGATGACCTGGGCCGAGCTGTTGCCGCTGATTCAGGACTTCTGGCTGCAGGCCAAGGCGCAGATGACCGCACGGCAATCGCCGGGTCGTTTAAAGCAGTGGCTGGCGATGCTGACGCGCAACTATCCCGAAGCCACCGAGCTGTTTACCGTGCTGCGTCGCGAGACAGAACCGGACCAGGTCTCGCGTTTGCTGGGCCTGCCGGTCGCCGAAGCGGCGTGAAAAAAATCTGCAAATAATCTCTTGAAAACATTTCAGCGGTCCCTATCTAAGGGGTACGCGATGCCGAATTCGGGTCGCGGAGACACAAAAACTTGCTGATTTGTTTTCAGGAGATTTGAACCATGAGTACTGCTTTTTCCCTCGCGCCACTGTTCCGTTCCTCGGTGGGTTTCGACCGTTTCAACGACCTGTTCGAAACCGCCCTGCGCAACGAGCCAGGCAGCACCTATCCACCCTACAACGTGGAAAAACACGGTGACGATCAATACCGTATAGTCGTAGCGGCAGCCGGTTTCCAGGAAGAAGACCTGGAGCTGCAAGTCGAGAAGGGTGTGCTGACCATCAGTGGCGGCAAGCGTGATGCCAACGAAGGCGTGACCTTCCTGCATCAGGGCATTGCCCAGCGTGCTTTCAAGCTGTCCTTCCGTCTGGCCGATCACATCGAGATCAAGGCTGCGGATCTGAGCAACGGTCTGCTGAGCATCGACCTGCTGCGAGTGATCCCGGAAGAGGCGAAAGCCAAGCGCATCCCGATCAACGGGGCGCAGAAGCCGGCTCTGCAACACTGATTCACTTGCAGACACAAAATGTCTGAACAGGCGCTGAGCCGCTGAATGAAGGCCCCGATACGTCGGGGCCTTTTTTGTGCGTGCAAAGAAAGCGGACGCAACGTTTGCCGCTGCTGTTGCAGCTCTTTACAATCCGCGCCATCAAGGCCGGCACTCCCTAATCCCGCTGGCCCCGGAGCCTTTGTTCATGGACGAATTGGAACAGCGCTGGCTATATGCGCTTTCTGCGCCTTTGGTCGCCCTCAATCCCGACGCCGATTACACCGCACCCACCTATTGCTTTGATCTCAAACATGTCGATGTCGAAGGTGGTTGGGGCATTACGACGCGCCAGCAACTGTTGGACATGCTGAGTACTGCCGACACCGGCCACGCTACGCAGTTGAACGAAGCCTATCGGCAGTGGGAGCGGTGTTTGCCGTCCGAATGGCAAGCCTTGCTCGAAACACTCGACACCCGCCAGCGGGCTTTCTACGAATTGGCCAGTCGCACATTTGGCGAGTGCGGTTCCGGTGGCATCCGTGCCTGGGACATTGGCCGCATGGGTTTTCTGCTGCGTTCTGCGGTGCTGCACGGCTGGATAGATCTCACCGAAAGCCTTTGGCTGCACGGTCGCATGGCGGCACGCGCGCGGTACTACTACGACAGTTGGACGAGCTACCTGAATGGCTTTGTCGTTGGTAAAGCCTTCTGGCATTGCCTCGGCAACAAGGACGAAGAGCTGAATCACGAATATGACCGGCAAGGCGACTACATAGGCACCACCGTAGTCATCAGAAAGCTTGATCGTGACGCTCGCGCGCTGTTCGCAGAGTTGCCATGGGACATGCCCTTGCAGCTACCCGAACGGCCTGACTCGCTAGGGGAGTTCGACTGGTCATGAGTTGCTGGATTCGCTTGGGTATCGAGCCCACCAAAGACAACGACGCCATTCGCGGCGCCTATCGCGCGCGCTTGCCGCAACACCACCCGGAAACCGATCCTGAAGGTTTTCAGGCGCTGCGTGAAGCCTATGAGCTGGCTTTACGCTTTGCCCGTGAGGAAGCTGCCGAGCCGGATGAGCCGGCCGACGATGAGGCAAGTCCTGCCGATCAGACGATGGCGGACTTTGACGCATTGCTGCTTGATTCAACACGTCGGTTCCACCCAGCGGCCTGGCAGGCATTCAACCTTGAGCTGGATCGTCTGCCGCTGGAAGTGCTGGACGAAGTTTGTTGGCCATTGTTGCGCGAGTTGCTCGACGCCGGCCCGATTTCCCATGTCTGCGCCCGTTTGTTGGCCCAGCGCCTGGGCTGGGCAAGCCGCATGCTGGATCTGGACTTTGACAACGCCCGGCATGTCGACGAGTTTTTGCAGCGTATCGACGCGGCGGATCCGTTCGACACCTCCTTGATGAGCCATTGGCCCGCTGCCGCGCAGCTGGAAACACTCTGGTATGTGCGCACCCTGAATCACCTGCACCGAGAAGCTTCGCTGGATGACTACCGTTATTTCGCCAGCCTTCACACCTGTATTCCGCTGCCTGCTGATGATGGCTTGTTGCAACGTCTGGCAATACAGTTCAGTCAGGCCGGCATCGCCAGTAAAGACTTTCTCGATATCGTCAGTGAGCAGCATCGGCTTGCGCCTCAAGATGTTGACTGGCTGTATCTGTTGGCATGTCAGCGCAGTGCGTTGGGAATGGAAGAGTTGGCACTGCAGGCGTGGGTACAGCTGTGGCGCGAACATCAGCATCCGAAAGCTGCGACCTGGCTGCTGGAGCTGTGCGCGCGTCACCAGCCTCAACGCTTGCCCCTGCTGATTCAGGCGTTTGATCGTCTGGAGAACTTCCGCGACTGGTCCGATGATCTGAGCGATGTCACCCAGGAATACGGCAGTCCATCGCAGCGCCCGGAAACACTCGGGCGCTGGTTCCGGGCCAGGCAGCTCGACTTGCAAGGCATCGCCGATGCCTTCGTTGAGTGGCGCATCAGCGGTGACGAATTGCCGTTGCTGGCGTGGATGATCATTGACAGTGATGACCGTCCGCTGCAAACGCTCTACCAACACGCCTGGGCTTTGCACCGTGGTGATGTGCCATTGCTGCGACGCATCATGGAGGCGCCCGAGCCGTCGGATGTACTTGATCAACTGGTGCTGGAAGGCTTTCAGTATCAAGCCGATCAGCAGATTTGCTGGTTGACCCGGGCGCCGATCCCCCTGGCCCTGGAAGCGTTTCTGGCCAGCGACTCGCCATCGACGCTGCCACCGGAGCTGGAAAAGGGCGAACCGCAGGCGCTCAGCCTGCTGTGGATGCGCCGTTTGCGAGCTTACGACGCCCGATCGCTGGCGCGGCTGGCCGAAGCGTTCAGTCTCGACAAACGAGACGAATGGCTTGAAATGCTTAAGTTGCAAGCGCAATTGGCGGCGCAAGGCATGCTGCTTCCGGCAATCGATAGCCATTGTGATGTCTGGGAATGGCATCGTCAGGCGATGTACCTGCTGGCCACGCTCGACGAGCCGACGCGTTGGTTGGCCGCGCAATCGGCACACTGCATCGACGCAATGAACATTGCGCGTGAACACCCCTTGGCACGTTTGCAGCCGCTGCTCTGTCGCTTGAATCGCGAACAGGGCAGCGCCAGTGGCCTGCTCGGCTGGCTGCAAGCGGCGGATCCCGTGCATTCGCTGCTCGCGCGCAAGTTGTTCAGTGTTCAAGAAGCGCTCGACAGCACTCGGCTGTTGAGCAATGACCGTTTGTTCGAGTGCATGCGCAGCGACATCGCTAGCTTCAACGAGGATTTGCTCGGGCGCATGCTCTTGGGCGGTGTCCTGTATCACGATCCGTTGCTCAATGCGCAACAGCGCAAATACCTGCTGGAAAGTATCACTGAGGTGGTCAACCCTCAGGACTGGTTCGACGGCTTCCGTCACAGTCTGATCAAGGGGGAGCCCGTTCATCCTCCGCGTGAGGCGGTGGCGGAGGAGGGTGTTGGCGACGCCTTTTACCTGGCGCTGGATGTGCTGAAGGATCTGGTGCGTTTTGGCAATCTGGGTGTACCGAGGCAGAAAACCCTGTTGCGCATGCAGCGGGCCAAAGATGACCCGGAAAATGGACTCGGTCTGCGCTTCGCATTCAGTGCGTTGCTGTCGTGGTCAGAGCGTTTGTTGCTGGCCAAGGCGGAAACTCGTCCAACCCCCGCCACTGCGTTCTGGCGTCTGGGTACCCGGCTGGGGCGCGGGGCGTTTATCTGGCAGGTGATTGGCGCGTTGCTGGTGACGCCTGTGGCGGCGTTGCTCAGCGGAACGCCTGTGTCGGGAATCATCGTGTTGCTGCTGGGTCTGGCGTTTCTGCTCGCTGCAGTCCTGCGCCGTTTGCATGACATGGGCAGGGGCATTCCGATGTTGCTGATTCTTGTGATGCTGTCGCCGGTGCTGCCGTTCCTGCCGCTGATACTGTTCGGTTTTCCCGGGGAGAAGCTGCCCAATCGCTACGGCGTGCCACCGGACAGTGGTGGTGAAGACACGCTGTCCGGTGGTTTGCAAGCGACATTGCGGCGACTGATCGGTTAGAGGCGCAACTCATCCAGTACCTTGTTGAGTTGTGAGCGGTGGCCGGCGATTTCGTCCGATCGCTGGCCGCCCAGTACCGTGGTGAAGCTCTCCAGCCAGTCGGCGATACGCTGGCGCTCTTCCCCCAGACTTTGCGTCCACGCACGTTCCAGTCGAGCCAGCAGGGTCCGGTTGGGAAGGGTGTCGCGGGGATGAATTTTCAGCGAACTCAAGCGTTCATGACTGGCTTGGCGCGATTGCGCGTCGAGCCCGGTCGGGCTGCGGTCGATGCTGTGGCTGTGGCGTTCGCCCGTCTCCAGCAGGGTGACGTCAACTTCGAGCAAACCGTTGATGTCATAACTGAACCGTACATCCAGCGCCTGGATATGATCGCTGGGCGTCAGCGTGACATCGAAGGCATCGATGAAAATGTTGTCGCGCACCCACGGACGTTCGCCCTGATAGACCGCGATACGGATGACTTCCTGTCGGGAAGAGGTCGTATGGTAACGCTCCACCCTTGAGGTCGGGATGATGGTGTTGCGCTCGATGATGGGCGAGAAAGCCCCTTTGATGCCTTCGCCACGCATGGTCGAAATTCCCAGCGTGTACGGGCAGACATCGGTCAGGATCAGTTCTTCCACCGCCCCATCGCGCGCCTTGCACGCCGCTTGCGTCGCTGCCCCCAGCGCAACAATTGTATCCGGATCAAGATGCCGATACGGCAGGCGTCCGAACAGCGTGGCGACCATTTGCTGCACCGCCGGCATCCGCGTTGCACCACCCACCAGCACCAGGTTGTCGAGATCTCTTGGTTTCAGGCGCGCATCGCGCAGGGCCTGTTCGATGGGGGCGCGCAGGCGGGCGAGCAGTGGCTCCCAGATCTTCACGGCGGCGGCTTCGTCCAGCGACCATTCAAATGACCGGTCGGCATGACGCCAGCTCAGTTGTTGGGTGCCTTCACCGAGTTTGCACTTGAGCTGTTCCAGCGCATCGCAAAGGCTGGCCATGCTTTGCGCGTCGATCAACGATGGGGTCAGTTGCCAGTGTTTCAGGCAGGCCTGCAACAGCGCGGCAGTGAAGTCTTCGCCGCCGAGAAAGTTGTCACCGGTGGAGGCGTGAACTTCGATCAGCGGCAGTGCGTATTCCAGCACCGTGACGTCGAACGTACCGCCGCCCAGATCGAAGATCAGTGTGCGTTCGAACTTTTGCTCGTGCAGCCCGTAGGCCATCGCGGCAGCGGTCGGTTCGTTGATCAGGCGTGTCACCGAGAGGCCCGCCAGTTCGGCGGCAAACAGCGTGCGTTTGCGTTGCTCGTCGCTGAAATACGCCGGCACCGAAATCACCGCTTCAGAGACCGGGTGGCCGAGAAAGGCTTCGGCGTCCTGTTTGAGCGAGCCGAGCACCAGCGCCGACAACTCTTGCGGGCTGAAGTGGCGACTTGCGAGTTCGATCTGCCTGTCGCTGCCCATGAAGCGCTTGAACGCAGCCGCTGTGCGCTCGGGATGTGTGGTCAGGCGGGCGCGGGCAGCTTTGCCCACCAGAATCGTGTCGTCGTCATCGAGGCTGACCACTGACGGGGTCAGCACTTCGCCGAGGGCGTTGGGAATCAAGCGGGCCTGACCGTCCTGCCAGACGGCGATCAAGCTGTTGGTGGTGCCAAGGTCAATGCCCAGCAGGGCTGGGCGGGGAAGGGATGCATCCTGCATGATCGATCTCGAAACGGCGCAAAAAACGCGACCCTACAGGTTGTCGCAAATCCTGACAATTATTGATCTGTTGCAAGCTGCACGCGTCTCGCCAGCATCGTTTTCAGTTCCTCCAGCGCCACCGGCCGACTGTGCAGATAACCCTGATACAAATGGCAGCCGAGCCCCTGCAAAAACACCAGTTGTTCCGGTGTTTCCACGCCTTCGGCAATCACCTCCAGCTCCAGACTGCGAGCCATGGCGACGATGGCGCGGATGATCTCGGCGTCGTTAGGGTCGGTGGTCGCATCGCGGACGAACGACTGATCGATTTTCAAGGTGTCCACGGGCAGGCGCTTGAGGTAGGTCAGCGATGAATAACCGGTGCCGAAGTCGTCCATGGCGAAACTCACGCCGAGTTTTTTCAGGCGGCGCATCTTGCTGATGGTGTCGTCCAGGTTCTGGATGACGATGCCTTCGGTGATCTCCAGTTTCAGCAGTGAGCAGGGCAGGCCATGGCTGCTCATGCTGTGTTCGATGCGTTCGACGAAGTCGTTCTGGCGGAACTGCCGCGGGCTGATGTTCACGCACAGGCTGAAATTGAGCGGGTCGACCAGTTTCAAGGCGATCAATTGTTTGAATGCCTTGCAAGCCTCGTCGAGGATCCAGGTGCCGACCTCCAGAATCAGGCCGCTGTCCTCCAGCACCTTGATGAATTCGGTGGGCGATTGCGCGCCGAGTTCCGGGTGGTTCCAGCGCACCAGGGCTTCGGCGCCGATGATACGGTTGTCCTGCGCGTCGACCTGCGGCTGGTAGTGCACGTTGAATTCGCCCCGGGACAGCGCCAGACGCAGATCGGTCTCCATGCGCAGCCGTTCGCTGGCCGCTTTCTGCATGGTGTTGTGGTACATCTGCGTGGTGTTGCGCCCGGAATCCTTGGCCCGGTACAGCGCGATGTCGGCGCGTTTGAGCAGGTCGGTCGGGGTCGAGCCGTGGTCGGGGATCAGCGCCACGCCGATGCTCGGCGTCACTTGCAGGCGCTGGCCGTCGAGGAACATCGGTTCCGACAGCAGTTCGCGGAGGGTATCGGCCAGTTCCCGCACCTGTGCGCTGACCTCGTTGCGCGTGCCCTCCAGACCACTGAGCAGTACCACGAATTCATCGCCACCCAGACGCGCAACGGTGTCTTCCATGCGCACGCTGGCTTCGAGCCGCGCGGTGATGATTTTCAGCACCGTGTCGCCGACCGGGTGACCCAGCGAGTCGTTGATGTGCTTGAAGTGATCGAGGTCGAGGAACAGTAGCGCCCCGCGCAGATTGTGCCGTTTGAGCAGGGCGATCTGCTGGCTCAGGCGATCCATCAGCAAGGCGCGGTTGGGCAGGTTGGTCAGCGGGTCGTGATAGGCCAGATGACGGATCTGCGCTTCGGCGTTTTTCAGCAGGCTGACGTCCCGGGCCGTCAACAGCAGGCACGCAGTTTCGTTGAGGGTGATCGGTTCGATCGACACTTCGACGGTCAGCAACTCGCCGCGCTTGTTGCGCCCGAGCATTTCCTGATGGTGCACGCGGCCCTTGATCTGCAGTTCGGCGAGCAGCGCCGAGCGTTGTTTTTCCTCGGCCCAGATGCCGATCTGGTACACGGTTTTGCCCACCACCTCGTCGGCCCGATAGCCGGTGAGGCGGCAGAAACCGTCGTTGACCTCCAGGTAGCGTCCGGTGTCGCGCTCGGTGATGGTGATCGCATCGGGGCTGGAGTGAAACGCCTTGGCGAATTTCTCTTCGCTGGCCTTGAGTGCGGCTTCGGAGCGCTGCTGTTGGGTGATGTCGCGCAGGGTGGTGACGATGCATGGCTGGTCACCGACGCTGATCTGCCGACTGGAAATCACGCAGGTCAGCGACTGGCCGTCCTTGTGCTGGACGATGATCGCGACGTTGCTCAGGCCCTGTTCGCGGATCACCCGTTCGATGCGTTGCAGGCTCTTCGCCGAAGCGTCCCACAGGCCGATGTCTTCGGCGGTGCGGCCGATCACATCGGCGGCGCTCCAGCCGAAGGTCTGGGTGAAGCTGTTATTGATTTCGATGAATTCGCCGCTGTCCTGTCGGGTCACGCAGATCGGGTCGGGGCTGACCTGGAACAACGTGGCGAATTTCTCTTCCGAAGCCACCAGGCGTTGCTCGCGCTCGACCTGATCGGTGATGTCCAGCAACGTCCCGGCCATGCGCAGCGGCGCGCCGTTGTCATCGCGGTAGAGGCGGGCGCGGCTTTCCAGATAGCGCGAGCTGCCGTCCGGCAGTTGCACGCGATAAGTCAGTTGATAGTTGCCGGCCGGGCCTTCGCGCAGGCTGCGATAGGCATCGCGCATGCTGTCGCGCTCTTCGCCGGGTACACCTTCGAAAAATTCTTCGAACGACTCGTGAAACGGGATCGGCTCCAGCCCGTGCAGCTGCGCGGCGCGCGCCGAGCCGTAGAGCATGCCGCTGGGGATGTGCCAGTCCCAGGTGCCGAGCTGCGCCGAGTCCAGCGCCAGATCGAGGCGTTCCTGGCTGTCTTTGAGGGCGTGTTCGGCGGCTTTGCGTTCGGTGGTGTCGAGAAAGGTGCTGAGCAGGTAGGGCTGGCCTTCGAGTTCGACCTTCTGCGCGCTGAGGATGCCGTCATGAATCTGTCCGTTGCTGGCGCGGAACTGCACTTCCATGCTCACCAGTTCGCCTTTGGCCTTGGTCTTTTTCACCAGTTCTGCGCGTTGTTCCGGGTACACCCACAAGCCCAGTTCCAGGGTAGTGCGGCCAATGGCGCTCTGCACCGGCCAGCCGAACAGGCTTTCGAAATACTGGTTGGCCTCGGTGATCAGGCCGTCTTCCTGGCGTGTCAGCAGCACCATGTTCGGGCATAGATGAAAGAGTGTGGCAAAACGTTTCTCCGAACTGCTCAGAGCCTGCTCGCGTTGGCGCTGGTGGGTGATTTCGCGAATCACCCCGATCATTCGGGGGCGGCCGTGTTTGTCCGGTAGCAGACTGCCGCTGATCTCCAGCCAGTGCAGGCTGCCGTCAGGCCAGCGGATGCGGTGGTGCATCGCCTGTTCCAGCGGCGCGCCGGCAATCACTGCGTGGAAGGCGCGAACGGTTTTGGCCCGGTCTTCGGGCGGCAACAGGTCGAGGTATTCCAGATCCTGCGGCAGCGGTTGCCGTGGATCGAAGCCGAACAGCGCCTGGGTGCCCCGTGACCAGCTGATCTGCCCGCGCTCGATGTCCCAATACCAGGCGCCGAGCCGGGCGCCATTGAGCGCAGCGAGCAATTGCGGCGCACTCTCCCAGCTCTGCTCGGAACGTCGTGGATCAATGGCCTGAATACGCGGCATCGGCGGAATTCGGTCAACAGATTTCGGCATTGTTAACGGGCCTTGAGCGGATGGTGGCGTTAGGCACAGGGACAGCGGCTCTATAGAACTAGCACAAGTTAGCCGGGAGTCCCTGGCAGATCGATTTGTGCATCCAGCAAGGCCATGAAAGCCCTTGCCGCGTTCGACAGCGTCCGTTCGGTGTGCACGATATAGCCTAGCTGGCGACTGAGCTGTATGCCCGGCAAAGGTATGCGCGCGACCTGTTCATCAAGCATGGTGCGCGGCAGAACACTCCAGGCCAGACCGATGGAGACCATCATTTTGATGGTTTCCAGGTAATTGGTACTCATGGCGATGTTCGGCGTCAGCCCCTGAGCCTCGAATAAGCGTTGGACAATATGGTGGGTAAAGGTGTTGCCGCCGGGGAAAACCGCCGGATGACCGGCAATGTCCGCCAGATTCACCGCGCCGTTGCTGATCAGCGAATGCTCCGGTGCCACCACGAAATCCAGCGGGTCGTCCCACACCGGTGTGGCTTTGACCAGGGTGTGCGGCTCTGGCGCCAGGGTGATGACCGCCAGTTCGGCGCGGCCATGGAGAATTTCCTCGTAGGCCACTTCCGAATCGAGGAACTGAATATCCAGCGCCACTTGTGGGTAGCGGCGGGTGAACTCCCTTAACAGCGGCGGCAAGCGGTGCAGGCCGATGTGGTGACTGGTGGCCAGCGTCAGGCGGCCGCTGACTTCGCCGGTCAGGTTGGTCAGGGCGCGGCGGGTGTCGTCCAGCACGTTGAGAATCTGATAAGCCCGGGGCAGCAGGGCACGGCCGGCCTCGGTCAGACCGACCTCACGGCCCAGTCGATCGAACAGCCGCACCTTCAATTGTTGCTCCAGCCCGGCGATGCGTTTGCTGATCGCCGGCTGCGTCAAATGCAGGCGTTCTCCGGCGCCGGAGAAGCTGCCGGTCTCGGCGATGGCGATAAAAGCGTTGAGGTTGGCCAGATCCATGAGTCGTATTCCAGTTTGTTATCCAAAGCATAAAAAATATGAATTTGAGTTATTTAATCTAACCCCATAGGATCGGCCTCACAAGCCAAAGGGTTATTGATAAGCCCAGGGCATAGAAACAAGCTGATGAGGAACCGTCTGATGGCCGGCAAAACGCTCTACGACAAGCTCTGGGATTCGCATTTGGTCAAGCAGCGCGACGATGGCTCGGCGCTGATCTATATCGATCGTCACATCATCCACGAAGTGACCTCGCCGCAAGCCTTCGAAGGCCTGCGTCTGGCCGGGCGCAAGCCTTGGCGCATCGATGCCAACATCGCGACCCCGGACCACAACGTACCGACGACCCCGGAGCGCAAGGGCGGCATCGCAGCCATTGCCGATCAGGTTTCGCGTTTGCAGGTTCAGACCCTCGATGACAACTGTGATGAATACGGCATCGTCGAGTTCAAGATGAACGACATCCGTCAGGGCATCGTTCACGTGATCAGCCCGGAACAGGGCGCGACCTTGCCGGGCATGACTGTGGTCTGCGGTGACTCGCACACCTCGACCCACGGCGCCTTCGGTGCACTGGCGCACGGTATCGGCACCTCCGAGGTCGAGCACGTGCTCGCCACTCAGTGCCTGGTCGCCAAAAAAATGAAGAACATGCTGGTGCGCGTTGAAGGCCAGTTGCCGTTCGGCGTGACCGCCAAGGACATCGTCCTCGCGGTGATCGGCAAGATCGGCACCGCCGGCGGTAACGGCCATGCCATCGAATTCGCTGGCAGCGCGATCCGCGACCTGTCCGTCGAAGGCCGCATGACCATCTGCAACATGTCCATCGAAGCCGGCGCCCGTGTGGGCCTGGTGGCGGCCGACGAGAAGACCGTCGAGTACGTCAAGGGCCGTCCGTTCGCCCCCAAAGGCGCGCAGTGGGATCAGGCCGTCGAAGCCTGGAAAGACCTGGTGTCCGATGCCGACGCCAAATTCGACACCGTAGTCGAACTGGACGCTGCGCAGATCAAGCCGCAAGTCAGCTGGGGTACGTCCCCGGAAATGGTGTTGGCGGTTGACCAGAACGTGCCGGACCCGGCCAAAGAGCTGGACCTGGTCAAGCGCGACTCGATCGTCCGCGCCTTGAAATACATGGGTTTGAGCGCCAATCAGGCAATCACCGACATTCAACTGGACCGCGTGTTCATCGGCTCCTGCACCAACTCGCGCATCGAGGACTTGCGTGCGGCGGCCGTGATCGCCAAGGGTCGCAAAGTGGCCTCGACCATCAAGCAGGCCATCGTCGTGCCGGGCTCGGGTCTGGTGAAGGCGCAAGCCGAGGCCGAAGGTCTGGACAAGATTTTCCTCGAAGCCGGTTTCGAATGGCGCGAGCCGGGTTGCTCGATGTGCCTGGCGATGAACCCGGACCGTTTGGAATCGGGCGAGCATTGCGCCTCGACCTCCAACCGCAACTTTGAAGGCCGTCAGGGCGCCGGTGGTCGTACCCACCTCGTCAGCCCGGCCATGGCCGCTGCGGCGGCGGTGAACGGTCGTTTCATCGACGTTCGTGAATTGATCCAAGGAGCACAGTAACGATGAAGGCTTTTACTCAGCACACGGGTCTTGTCGCGCCTCTGGATCGTGCCAACGTCGACACCGACCAGATCATTCCGAAGCAGTTTTTGAAGTCGATCAAGCGCACCGGTTTCGGTCCGAACCTGTTTGACGAGTGGCGTTATCTGGATGTCGGCCAGCCGTACCAGGACAACTCCAAGCGCCCGCTGAACAAGGAGTTCGTGCTCAACGCCGAGCGTTATCAAGGCGCCAGTGTATTGTTGGCCCGCGAGAACTTCGGTTGCGGCTCCAGCCGTGAACACGCGCCATGGGCGCTGGAGGAATACGGCTTCCGCAGCATCATCGCGCCGAGCTACGCCGACATCTTCTTCAACAACAGCTTCAAGAACGGCTTGCTGCCGATCATCTTGAGTGACGCTGAAGTCGATGAATTGTTCAAGCAGGTTGAAGCCGAGCCGGGCTATCAATTGCAGATCGATCTGCAGGCGCAGACCGTGACCCGTCCGGATGGCAAGGTCTACAGCTTCGAGATCGACGCGTTCCGCAAGCATTGCTTGCTCAATGGTCTGGACGATATCGGTCTGACCTTGCAGGACGGCGATGCAATTGCGGCGTTCGAAGCCAGGCATCGCGTGAGCCAGCCTTGGTTGTTCCGCGACGCTTGATTTGAGGTGACACCGAAAAGATCGCAGCCTTCGGCAGCTCCTACATGGAGCGTCGTACACCTGTAGGAGCTGCCGAAGGCTGCGATCTTTTGATCTTGAAAAGGAGGTTCCAATGACCAGCACCGCCCAGCACACTCAGGTCGTACAGAAGCAATTCGGTGAACAGGCCGCCGCCTACCTGAGCAGCGCCGTTCACGCTCAAGGCACTGAATTTGCGCTGCTACAGGCTGAGCTGGCGGGGCAGGGCGACGCCCGGGTGCTGGATTTGGGTTGCGGTGCCGGTCATGTGAGTTTTCATGTGGCGCCGCTGGTCAAGGAAGTGGTGGCCTACGACCTGTCGCAGCAGATGCTCGACGTGGTTGCCGCCGCTGCCGTGGATCGCGGGTTTGCCAACATTGCCACGGTCAACGGCGCCGCCGAGCGTCTGCCGTTTGCCGATGGCGAGTTCGACTTCGTGTTCAGCCGTTATTCGGCGCACCATTGGAGCGATCTCGGCGTGGCCCTGCGCGAAGTGCGTCGGGTGCTGAAACCGGGTGGCGTGGCGGCGTTCGTCGACGTGTTGTCACCGGGCAGCCCATTGTTCGACACTTACCTGCAGAGCGTTGAAGTGCTGCGCGACACCAGCCATGTGCGCGATTATTCCGCCGGTGAGTGGTTGCGCCAGGTCAGCGAGGCCGGGCTGCACACCCGCAGCACCACCCGTCAGCGGCTGCGTCTGGAGTACAGCAGTTGGGTCGAGCGCATGCGCACCCCCGAAGTGATGCGCGCGGCGATCCGCCAGTTGCAGCAGTCGATGGGCAACGAAGTGCGCGAATATTTTGAGATTGATGCCGACGGCTCGTTCAGTACAGATGTAATCGTATTGATGGCTGAACGCTAAGCATTTTTCCCGGCGCGCCACCAGTGGCGCACCGACTGAAGACACGAGGAAAGCATGAGCAAGCAGATTCTGATTCTCCCAGGTGACGGTATTGGTCCGGAAATCATGGCCGAAGCGGTCAAGGTGCTGGAATTGGCCAACGACAAGTACAGCCTGGGCTTCGAGCTGAGCCATGACGTGATCGGTGGCGCTGCCATCGACAAGCACGGCGTGCCGCTGGCCGACGAAACCCTCGACCGTGCCCGTGCTGCCGACGCCGTGCTGCTGGGCGCGGTGGGCGGCCCGAAATGGGACACCATCGAGCGTGACATCCGCCCTGAGCGCGGTCTGCTGAAAATCCGTGCGCAACTGGGCCTGTTCGGCAACCTGCGTCCGGCGATCCTGTACCCGCAACTGGCCGATGCTTCGAGCCTCAAGCCAGAAATCGTTGCCGGTCTGGATATCCTGATCGTGCGTGAGCTGACCGGCGGCATCTACTTCGGCGCGCCGCGCGGCACCCGTACCCTGGAAAACGGTGAGCGTCAGTCTTACGACACCCTGCCGTACAGCGAAAGCGAAATCCGCCGCATCGCCCGTGTCGGTTTCGACATGGCCATGGTCCGTGGCAAGAAGCTGTGTTCGGTGGACAAGGCCAACGTGCTGGCGTCCAGCCAACTGTGGCGTGAAGTGGTCGAGCAGGTCGCCAAGGATTACCCTGAAGTCGAACTGAGCCACATGTACGTCGACAACGCCGCCATGCAACTGGTGCGCGCACCGAAGCAGTTCGACGTGATCGTCACCGACAACATGTTCGGCGACATCCTGTCCGACGAAGCGTCGATGCTCACCGGCTCCATCGGCATGCTGCCGTCGGCCTCGCTGGATTCGAACAACAAGGGCATGTACGAGCCTTGCCACGGTTCGGCGCCGGACATCGCCGGCAAAGGCATTGCCAACCCACTGGCAACCATTCTTTCGGTGTCGATGATGTTGCGTTACAGCTTCAATCTGCACGATGCGGCCGATGCCATCGAGAAGGCCGTCAGCGTGGTGCTGGATCAAGGCCTGCGCACCGGTGACATCTATTCGGCCGGTTGCACTAAAGTCGGTACGCAGGAAATGGGTGACGCAGTAGTCGCCGCGCTGCGGAATCTGTAATCTCTCGGGCCCACTGCGAAATTCAATACAAAGCAGTGGCCCACTTTTCAAGAAGGTGTAGTTGCGATGAAACGTGTAGGTCTGATCGGTTGGCGCGGCATGGTCGGTTCCGTGCTCATGCAGCGGATGCTGGAAGAGCAGGATTTCGATCTTATCGAGCCGGTGTTTTTCACCACTTCCAATGTCGGTGGCCAAGGCCCGTCCGTGGGCAAGGACATTGCTCCGCTCAAGGACGCTTACAGCATTGAAGAGCTGAAAACCCTCGACGTGATCCTGACCTGCCAGGGTGGCGACTACACCAGCGAAGTGTTCCCGAAGCTGCGCGAAGCCGGCTGGCAGGGTTACTGGATCGACGCGGCCTCCAGCCTGCGGATGAACGATGACGCGGTGATCATTCTCGATCCGGTCAACCGCAAGGTCATCGACCAGCAACTGGACGCGGGCACCAAGAACTACATCGGCGGCAACTGCACCGTCAGCCTGATGCTGATGGGCCTGGGCGGCCTGTTCGAAGCCGGTCTGGTCGAGTGGATGAGCGCCATGACGTATCAGGCGGCCTCTGGTGCCGGCGCGCAGAACATGCGTGAACTGATCAAGCAGATGGGCGCGACCCACGCGGCAGTTGCCGATCAACTGGCCGATCCGGCCAGCGCGATCCTCGACATCGACCGTCGTGTTGCCGAAGCCATGCGCAGCGACGCATACCCGACCGAAAACTTCGGCGTACCGCTGGCCGGCAGCCTGATCCCGTGGATCGACAAGGAACTGCCGAACGGCCAGAGCCGCGAAGAGTGGAAGGCCCAGGCCGAGACCAACAAGATCCTCGGCCGCTTCAAGAGCCCGATCCCGGTCGACGGCATCTGCGTGCGCATCGGCGCCATGCGTTGCCACAGCCAGGCGCTGACCATCAAACTGAACAAAGACGTACCGATCGCCGACATCGAAGGGCTGATCAGCCAGCACAACCCTTGGGTCAAACTGGTGCCGAACAACCGCGACATCAGCATGCAGGAGCTGAGCCCGACCAAGGTTACCGGCACCCTGAATGTCCCGGTGGGTCGTCTGCGCAAGCTGAACATGGGTTCGCAATTCGTCGGTGCTTTCACCGTCGGCGACCAACTGCTGTGGGGCGCGGCCGAACCGCTGCGCCGCATGCTGCGGATCCTGCTGGAGCGTTGATCGCTTGAGCCGTGAAAGAACCCGCGCCTTGTGAGAGGTGCGGGTTTTTTTATGGCTGATGGTTCTCGGTTGCCCGGGCGGGCCTCATCGCGAGCAGGCCCATTCCTACAAAGGAGGGTGGTGTACACAAATTTTCTGATCAACACCGATCACTGTAGGAGTGAGCCTGCTCGCGATGAGGCCGGTGCAGACGCCGCAAATGCCCGGCAGAAATTGCCTGCATGGCAGTCACCCGGTAAAGTGCCGCTCCCCCCGTTTCGCCAGAGGTAGCACCATGACCCAGACCCTTGATATTGCCGTCGTCGGCGCCACCGGTACTGTCGGCGAAACCCTCGTACAGATTCTCGAAGAGCGCGACTTCCCGGTCGGCAACCTGCACCTGCTGGCCAGCAGCGAATCCGCCGGCAGTTCGGTGCTGTTCCGCAACAAGAACGTGCGCGTGCGCGAAGTCGACGAGTTCGATTTCAGCAAGGTCAAACTGGTGTTCTTCGCCGCCGGCCCGGCGATCTCGCTGAGCTACGCGGCGCGGGTCCATGCGGCCGGTTGCTCGTTGATCGACCTCTCCGGCGCATTGCCGGCCGAGCAGGCGCCGCAAGTGGTGCCGGAAGCCAATGCTGAGGTCATCGCCGGTCTGAAAGCGCCGTTCCAGGTCAGCAGCCCAAGCCCGTCGGCCACGACGCTGGCTGTGGTGCTGGCGCCGCTGCTGGACTTGATCGACCTGCAATACGTCAACGTTACCGCCAATCTGGCCGTGTCCGCGCAAGGTCGCGAAGCCGTGACCGAGCTGGCGCGGCAGACCGCCGAGCTGCTGAATATGCGTCCGCTGGAGCCGACTTTCTTCGATCGGCAGATGGCCTTCAACCTGCTGGCCCAGGTCGGCACCCCGGACGCCCACGGCCACACGTTGCTGGAAAAACGCCTGGTGCGCGAGTTGCGTCAGGTGCTGGCGCAGCCTTTATTAAAGATTTCCGCAACTTGCGTTCAAGCCCCGGTGTTTTTTGGCGATAGCTATAGCGTGACCTTGCAGTCAGCGAGCGCGGTCGACCTGGAAAAGGTCAACGCTGCACTTGAAGATGCACCCGGCATAGAGCTGGTCGAAGCCGGCGATTACCCGACGGCGGTGGGTGACGCGGTGGGGCAGGACGTGGTCTATGTCGGTCGCGTGCGCAGCGGAGTCGACGACCCGGCGGAACTTAATCTGTGGCTGACGTCAGATAACGTACGCAAAGGCGCAGCCCTCAATGCTGTGCAGGTTGCTGAATTGTTGATAAAAGACCTGCTGTAAAAGATACTTGGCAACAATTTGTCGACTGATTCTAGGTGAGCGCTATGCTTGCCCGGAGCACTTGATAACGTGTCACCCTCCGGGACTTTCCGGGGCATCAAAGAAATGATCGCGCGCGGCAGTCTGTCGTCGTCGCGCGCAATGCCTTACGGCAGCGGCAATCAACATCTTCTCGCTGGCCGAGGAACGTTCAAACAAAGGATGAGGCTATGGTTCAAGTTCGCAAACTGGTGTTAGCAATAGCGGCCGCCTCGGCGCTGTCCTCCGGTATGGCGCATGCCCTCGGGCTCGGGGAGCTGACCCTGAAGTCGACCCTGAACCAGCCGCTGGTGGCCGAAATCGAGCTGCTCGACGTCAAGGATCTCACCGCTGCCGAAGTGGTGCCGAGCCTGGCTTCGCCGGAAGATTTCGCCAAGGCCGGCGTCGATCGCCAGGCCTTCCTCAACGATCTGACCTTCACCCCGGTGCTCAACGCCAGCGGCAAAAGCGTACTGCGCGTGACCTCGAGCAAACCGCTGTCGGAACCGATGGTGAAATTCCTCGTGCAGGTGATGTGGCCCAACGGCCGTCTGCTGCGCGACTACAGCGTGCTGCTCGATCCGTCGAAGTTCTCGCCGCAAACCGCTGACGCCGCCGCGCAACCGGCACCGTCGCAGACCATCACGGCGCCGACCACCGGGGCCACACACCCGAATCAATACACCACCACGCCGCGCGATACCCTGTGGGAAATCGCCGCGAAGGCGCGCACCGGTGGCTCCGTGCAGCAAACCATGCTGGCGATTCAGGCGCTGAACCCGGACGCGTTCATCGACGGCAACATCAACCGGCTGAAAACCGGTCAGGTGCTGCGTCTGCCGGACTCGGTCGAAAGCACCGCGCTGCCGCAATCGAAAGCGATCGCTGAAGTGGCCGCGCAGAACGAAGCCTGGCGTCAGGGCCGTCGTTATGTCGCCAAGCCGGGTACCGGCCAGCAGCAGCTCGATGCCACCAAACGGGGTCGCAGCAATGCCGGTGCCGGCCAGAATGCCAAAGACAACCTGAGCCTGGTTTCCGCCGAAAGCGCCAAGGCGCGAGGCAAGGGCCCGGCCGGCGATGCCAAGGCCTTGAGCAACAAGCTGGCGGTCACTCAGGAAAGCCTCGACACGACCCGTCGTGACAACGAGGAACTGAAAAGCCGCATGTCCGATCTGCAAAGCCAGCTGGACAAGCTGCAACGCCTGATCGAGCTGAAGAACAACCAACTGGCGAAAATGCAGGCTGACGGTACGGGCGCTGCGCCAGCCGCCAACGCTGCCGTGCCGGCGATCACGGCCGAACTGGCCGCGACACCGCCAGCGACCCCGGCAGAAGCTGCGCCTACCCCGGAATCGGCGATTGCGCCACCGGTCGACACGCCTGCCGAGACGCCAGTCGTCGCGCCGAAACCGGCTGTCGATGAAGACAAGACTTTCAACGAGCTGCTGACCAATCCGATCCTGTTGGGTCTGATCGGTGGCGGTGCGGTGGTGCTGCTGCTTCTGCTGTTGCTGCTGGCGCGTCGCCGTAAAGCCCAGCAGGAAGCCGAGAAGCACCTGCGCATGGCGCGTGCCCTGGCTGAGGAACAAGAGTTCTCCGCCGAACAGGATCTGCCGGAAAGCAGCTTCGAAGGCCTGGAAGTGCCTGCCGCCAGCGTCAAGCTGAATACCGCAGCACCCGCGCTTGCTCCAGCCCCGGCAGCGGTCGTGACGCCAGTGGTGATGGCTGAGCCGATTGCGGCGCCACTGGTTGCGCCGGCTGCCGAGCGTTCCGATGACGTGCTGGACAAGGCCCAGTCGCACATCAACGCCGGTCGCCTGAATCAGGCTGCTGCGCTGCTGGAAGAGGGTGTCAGCCTTGAGCCGCAACGCAGCGACCTGCGCCTGAAACTGATGGAAGTCTACGGTCAGCAGGGCGACCGCGATGCGTTCGTCGGTCAGGAGCGTCAGCTGGTGGCCAATGGCGACAACTTCGCCAAGGTCGAAGAACTGAAAAAACGCTTCCCGGCCATGGCCGTCGTGGCTGTTGCGGGTCTGGCAGCAGCGGCGGTCGCTGCCGAGCTGGACGCGCAATACGTCAAGGACCTGCTGCTCGACGAGCCTGAGGCGCCTGCACCTGAGCCTGCGCCAGTGGCAGACGATCTGGACAGCGCGTTCGAGCTGAGCCTGGATGACCTCGACAACATTACTCCGGTAGAGCCGGCCCCTGTCGTGGAGCCTGAAGCGCCGGTGGAGCTGGACGAATTCCCGGCAGACGACGATCTGAGCTTTGAATCGGTGCTGCAGCAGCAGACCGAAATCAAGGAAAACCTCGACGACTTGTCGGACTTCGACCTGGATCTGGACCTCGGTGCCGAACCTGCGCCAGCCCCTGCGGCTGACCTGGCGGACGATGACTTCCTGCTGGATCTGGACGAAGGCGTGAAAGATTTGTCGCCGGTCGAGCCTGCCGTGGTGAACGAAGCGCCACAGGACGATCTGGAGCTGCCGGCAGATTTCGATCTGTCACTGGCTGACGAGATGGACAGCAATCCGGCCGAACCGGATGCCTTCGCCGCCGAGCTGAATGACGTCAACGCCGAGCTGGATCGCCTGTCGCAGAGCATTGCCGAGCCGACCTTCACCGAAGCCGATGCGGCGATGGGTGATGACCTGGGCGAAGACGATTTCGACTTCCTCGCCGGCACTGATGAAGCGGCCACCAAGCTCGATCTGGCCCAGGCCTACATCGACATGGGTGACAACGACGGTGCCCGCGACATCCTCAACGAAGTGTTGACCGAGGGTGACGAGAAGCAGCGTGGCGAAGCCAAGGAAATGCTGTCGCACCTGGCTTGATTCAGCGTCAGCAGTAAACAGAACGGCAGCCCATTGAGGCTGCCGTTTTTGTTTGGGTGGGTATCTGTAGCGGCTGCGCTATCGTCATCGCGAGCAGGCTCACTCCTACAGTTGGAATGCTTTCCCCTGTAGGAGTGAGCCTGCTCGCGATGGCGGCCGAACCGCTGATAGAGAATTCTGGCATCCCCGGTCCACCGCCTTATAATGCCCGCCTTTGTAGATCAGCAGGCTGTCCCACCTTGGCAAACATAGATAACCCGGTCGCCGAAATGGCACCCGAAGGCTTTTACCGCGTGGCACTGGGCGTCGAGTACAAAGGCTCGCGTTACAGCGGCTGGCAGCGTCAGTTGACGGGTGTCGCCACGGTGCAGGAAGAGCTCGAAAAAGCCTTGTCGAAAGTCGCCAACTCGCCGATTTCGTTGCAGTGCGCCGGTCGCACCGATGCCGGGGTGCATGCGTGCGGGCAAGTGGTGCATTTCGACACGCCGGTCGATCGCTCGCTGAAAGCCTGGGTGATGGGTGCCAACATCAATCTGCCCCACGACATCAGTGTCAGCTGGGCCAGGGTGATGCCGGCGCATTTCCATGCGCGGTTCAAGGCTATCGCCCGACGTTATCGCTACGTGATCTATAACGATCAGATTCGTCCGGCGCATCTCAACGAAGAAATCACCTGGAACCATCGCCCGCTGGACGTCGAGCGCATGGCTGAAGCGGCGCAGTACCTGATCGGCACCCACGATTTCAGTGCGTTTCGCGCCGGCCAGTGCCAGGCGAAGTCGCCGATCAAGAAAATGCACCACCTGCGCGTGACCCGTCACGGCAAGATGATCGTGCTCGATATCCGCGCCAACGCATTCCTGCACCACATGGTGCGCAACATCGCCGGTGTTCTGATGACGATTGGCGCTGGCGAGCGCCCGGTGGAGTGGATGAAGGAAGTGCTGGAGAGTCGCGAGCGGCGTTCCGGCGGTGTGACAGCGCATCCGTATGGGTTGTATCTGGTGCAGGTCGAGTACCACGACGAGTTCCCGTTGCCTGAGCGTTTCATCGGGCCACATTTCCTTACGGGTTTCTCTGGCCTCGACGGCTGACGCCCCCGGACGCTTTTGTTACCATCCGGGACTTTCCCGGTTTTTACCTTGAGGTTTTTATCGACATGTCCGCCGTTCGCAGCAAGATTTGCGGGATTACCCGCATAGAAGATGCGTTGGCAGCGGTCGAGGCCGGGGCCGATGCCATCGGTTTCGTGTTTTATGCGAAAAGCCCGCGGGCGGTGAGCGCGCAGCAGGCGAGGGCGATCATCCGGGCCTTGCCGCCGTTCGTGACCACCGTCGGCCTGTTCGTCAATGCCAGCCGCTGCGAGTTGGGGGAAATCCTCGATGCCGTGCCGCTGGATCTGCTGCAGTTTCATGGCGATGAAAGTGCGCAAGAGTGCGAGGGCTGGCATCGTCCCTACATCAAGGCGTTGCGGGTCAAGGCCGGCGACGACATCGCGGCCGCCGTCGATGCCTATCCGAGCGCCAGTGGCGTGTTGCTCGACACCTACGTCGAAGGCGTGCCTGGCGGAACTGGCGAGGCGTTCGACTGGTCATTGATTCCGCAACAGTTGAGCAAGCCGCTGATCCTGGCCGGTGGTCTGACGCCGGACAACGTCGCTGACGCCGTAGCCCGGGTCAAGCCGTACGCGGTCGATGTCAGCGGTGGGGTAGAGGCGAGCAAGGGCATCAAGGATCATGCGAAGATCCGCGCGTTCATCGATGCCGTACGTAGAAGCTCACAGGGAGCGCCTATTTCGATGTGACGGCTGGCAGTCTGCCGCCGTCCATCAATGCACTTGCACAAAGCAGGCGAGGCTGAGGGTTTTTGGAGTTGCACGCAGGTCATGTTTCGCGCTGACCGCGGGGTTCCACCGACCATCGCCACACACATGAATTTAGCTGAAGGGCATACGCGGGGCTGCGAACCAGAGCGTTCGGGCCGCCGGTACTGGAGAAAGAAAGCATGAGCAACTGGTTGGTAGACAAACTGATCCCTTCGATCATGCGTTCGGAGGTCAAGAAGAGCTCGGTGCCTGAAGGTCTGTGGCACAAATGCCCGTCCTGCGAGGCTGTGCTGTATCGCCCTGAGCTGGAAAAGACCCTGGACGTTTGCCCCAAGTGCAACCACCACATGCGCATCGGCGCACGGGCGCGCATCGACATCTTCCTGGATGCCGAAGGCCGCAACGAGCTGGGTGCCGATCTGGAGCCGGTTGACCGTCTGAAATTCCGTGACGGCAAGAAGTACAAGGACCGTCTGGTCGCTGCACAGAAGCAGACCGGCGAAAAAGACGCGCTGATCTCCGTCAGCGGCACCCTGCTGGGCATGCCGGTGGTGGTTTCGGCGTTCGAATTCAGCTTCATGGGCGGTTCCATGGGTGCCATCGTCGGTGAGCGCTTCGTGCGCGCCGCCAACTACGCCCTGGAAAACCGTTGCCCGATGATCTGCTTCGCCGCTTCCGGTGGTGCGCGGATGCAGGAAGCGCTGATCTCGCTGATGCAGATGGCCAAGACTTCGGCGGTGCTGGCGCGTCTGCGTGAAGAAGGCATCCCGTTCATCTCGGTACTGACCGACCCGGTCTACGGCGGCGTTTCCGCCAGTCTGGCGATGCTCGGCGACGTGATCGTCGGTGAGCCGAAAGCACTGATCGGCTTCGCCGGTCCACGTGTGATCGAGCAGACCGTGCGGGAAAAACTGCCGGAAGGCTTCCAGCGCAGCGAATTCCTGCTGGAGCACGGCGCCATCGACCTGATCATCGATCGTCGTGAACTGCGTCCGCGTCTGGGCAATCTGCTGGCGCAACTGACCGGCCAGCCGACACCGACCTACATCGCCGCTCCAGTCGAGCCAATCGTCGTTCCGCCGGTGCCTGCCAACGTATGACCGAGCGTACCCTTGGCGAGTGGCTCGCCTACCTTGAGCAGTTGCATCCATCGGCCATCGACATGGGGCTGGAGCGTTCGCAACAGGTAGCGTCCCGCATGGGGCTGGGCCAGCCGGCGCCTCGGGTGATTACGGTCACCGGCACCAACGGCAAGGGTTCGACCTGCGCATTCGTGGCTTCGTTGCTGCGGGCGCAGGGCCTGAGCGTGGGTGTCTACAATTCTCCGCACCTGCTGCGTTACAACGAGCGGGTGCAGCTCAATGGCGTCGAAGCCACTGACGCACAGCTGTGCGACGCCTTTGCGGCGGTTGAAGCCGGCCGTGGCGAAACCTCGCTGACTTACTTCGAAATGGGCACCCTGGCGGCGTTCTGGCTGTTTCAGCAGGCCGGGCTCGATGCGGTGGTGCTGGAAGTCGGTCTGGGTGGGCGTCTGGATACGGTCAATGTGGTGGACGCCGATATCGCGCTGGTCACCAGCATTGGCGTCGATCATGCCGAGTACCTGGGTAATACCCGCGAATCCGTAGCCTTCGAGAAGGCTGGGATTTTCCGTCAGGGCAAACCTGCCTTGTGCGGCGATCTGAACCCTCCGCAACCCCTGCTCGACAAGGCGCGTGAACTGGCGTGCCCGTTTTTCCTGCGTGGGCGTGATTTCGACCTCGGTATTTCCGATCAGCATTGGCAGTGGCGCGGTACCGATGCGCAAGGTCAGCAGGTCGAATTGCACGACCTGCCGCTGCTGGATTTGCCGATGGAAAACGCGGCGCTGGCATTGCAGGCATATCTGTTGCTCGGTCTGCCGTGGGATGCAGCGCAGATCGTGGCGGCCTTGCAGGCGACTCGCGTGGTGGGTCGCCTGGATCGTCGCTCGTTTCAGTTCAATGGCAAGCGTCTGAACCTGCTGCTGGACGTGGGGCATAACCCGCACGCGGCGGAGTATCTGGCGCGGCGCCTGGCCAGTCGGCCACCGGTGGGCAAGCGCCTGGCGGTGTTCGGCTTGCTTGCCGACAAGGATCTGGATGGCGTTGTCGGCGAATTGAATGCTAGTGTCCAGCAGTGGGCGGTCGCGCCACTGGATTCGCCGCGTTCGCGCCCGGCCAGTGAATTGCACGCTGCGCTGCAGAACCTTGGCGCGTCCGTCACGTCCTATGACAGTGTTGCGGCGGCGCTGGAAGGGCAATGTGCAGTGGCCACCAGCGACGACGAGATTCTGTTGTTCGGATCATTTTATTGTGTCGCCGAGGCCCTCGAATGGCTGGCCCGGCGCTCCACGGAGGAAGCGGCAAATGGCTTTGCTGGATAAAGCGTACAAGCAGCGCATGGTTGGCGCGCTGGTGCTGGTGGCGCTGGCGGTGATTTTCCTGCCGATGCTGTTTTCCCGCCAGGACGAGCAGCGTCAGGTGACGGTTGAGGCGCCCGCCGCGCCGCAAGCGCCGGCTGTGCCGCAAGTGCAGCTTGAGCCGGTCGCCGTGCCTGAGCCGCAAACGCTGCCGCAAGAACCAGTGCCGAGCGATGACGAAGTGGCCGAGCAATCGGCGCCGTCGCTGCCGATTGCGCCTGCGCCAGCGCCTGCTCCAGTCGCCAAACCGGTTGCACCGGCGCCAGCGCCGGTGGCCAAGCCGACAACGGCACCGGCCCAGCCGATTGCGGCGGCCCCGACCAAGCCTGACACCACGCAGAGCCGCGTCGACGCCAACGGTCTGTCGGTCAGCTGGTCGGTGCAACTGGCCAGCCTGTCGAGTCGTGCCAGCGCCGAGAGCCTGCAGAAAACCCTGCGCAGCCAGGGCTACAACGCTTACATCCGCTCTGCCGATGGCAAAAATCGGGTGTTCGTTGGTCCGCTGATCGAACGTGCCGAGGCCGATCGTCTGCGTGATTTGTTGAGCCGTCAGCAGAACCTCAAGGGTTTTGTCGTGCGCTTCCAGCCCGAGCGCGGCTAGGATCTATCGATTCGATTGAAATGCACTGAAAATCGCAGCTTACCGACAGCCATGCGCTCTGCTAAAATGCGCCGCCTTATCCGTCTGTAGGCTGCACTGTGCCATTTACCCTGGTTGACTGGGCGATCGTTGCAATCATCGCCATCTCCGCTTTGATCAGTTTGAGCCGCGGCTTCGTCAAGGAAGCACTATCGCTGGTGACCTGGATCATTGCAGGAGCCGTTGCCTGGATGTTCGGTGGCTCACTGTCCGAGTACCTCGCCGGATACATCGAAACCCCATCGGCTCGCGTGATCGCGGGCTGTGCCATCATGTTTGTCGCCACACTGATCGTGGGCGCAATGATCAATTATCTTATCGGCGAGTTGGTTCGCGTGACCGGGTTGTCCGGCACCGACCGATTCCTGGGCATGGCCTTCGGCGCAGCGCGTGGCGTGTTGCTGGTGGTCGTGGCAGTCGGGCTGTTGAGCCTGGGGCCGGTACAGCAGGACGGGTGGTGGAAAGAATCACAGCTCGTGCCAAAGTTTCTATTGGTCGCCGACTGGTCCAAAAACCTGATTCTCGGGTGGAGCAGTCAGTGGCTTGCCAGCGGAATCAGCGTACCCGCTGATATTCCGTTCAAGGAGCAGCTCTTGCCGTCGGCCAAAACGCCACAGTGAGTGTTGTTCAGTTCAGATCCATTAAGTAGGGGTTGCGTCGCATGTGTGGCATCGTCGGTATCGTCGGTAAGTCGAACGTCAATCAGGCGCTGTATGACGCGCTAACCGTGCTCCAGCACCGCGGCCAGGACGCTGCCGGTATCGTGACCAGCCATGATGGCCGGTTGTTCTTGCGCAAGGACAATGGCCTGGTGCGTGACGTGTTTCATCAGCGTCACATGCAGCGCCTGGTCGGCCACATGGGTATTGGCCACGTGCGTTACCCGACCGCCGGCAGCTCGACCTCGGCCGAGGCTCAGCCGTTTTACGTCAACTCGCCGTACGGCATCACCCTGGCGCACAACGGCAACCTGACCAACGTTGAACAGTTGGCCAAGGAGATTTACGAATCCGACCTGCGTCACGTCAACACCAGTTCCGACTCGGAAGTGCTGCTGAACGTGTTCGCTCACGAGCTGGCCCAGCGCGGCAAGCTGCAGCCGACCGAAGAAGACGTGTTTGCCGCCGTGACCGACGTGCACAATCGTTGTGTCGGCGGTTACGCGGTGGTCGCGATGGTCACCGGTTACGGCATCGTCGGTTTCCGTGACCCGCACGGCATTCGTCCGATCGTGTTCGGCCAGCGTCACACCGACGAAGGCGTCGAGTACATGATCGCCTCCGAAAGCGTTTCGCTGGACGTGCTCGGCTTTACCCTGATTCGCGACCTGGCTCCGGGCGAAGCGGTCTACATCACTGAAGACGGCAAGCTGCACACCCGTCAGTGCGCGACCAACCCGTCCCTGACCCCGTGCATCTTCGAACACGTCTACCTGGCGCGTCCGGACTCGATCATCGACGGCGTGTCGGTGTACAAGGCCCGTCTGCGCATGGGTGAGAAGCTCGCCGAGAAGATCCTGCGCGAGCGTCCAGAGCACGACATCGACGTGGTCATCCCGATTCCGGACACCAGCCGCACCGCTGCGCTGGAGCTGGCGAACCATCTGGGCGTGAAATTCCGCGAAGGTTTCGTCAAGAACCGTTACATCGGTCGTACCTTCATCATGCCGGGCCAGGCTGCGCGCAAGAAGTCGGTTCGGCAGAAGCTCAACGCCATCGAACTGGAATTCCGCGGCAAGAACGTGATGCTGGTCGACGACTCGATCGTGCGCGGCACCACCTGCAAGCAGATCATCCAGATGGCCCGCGAAGCCGGCGCGAAAAACGTCTACTTCTGCTCGGCTGCTCCGGCAGTACGCTTCCCGAACGTCTACGGCATCGACATGCCGAGCGCTCACGAGCTGATCGCGCACAATCGTTCGACACAAGACGTGGCGGATCTGATCGGCGCGGACTGGCTGATCTATCAGGACCTGCCTGACTTGATCGAAGCGGTCGGTGGCGGCAAGATCAAGATCGAGCACTTCGATTGCGCGGTGTTCGACGGCAAGTACGTCACCGGCGATGTCGATGAGGCTTACCTGAACAAGATCGAGCAGGCGCGCAACGATGCCTCCAAGGTCAAGACCCAGGCGGTCAGTGCGATCATTGATCTGTACAACAACTGAGTTTCTACCGGCCCTGAGGGGCCGGTTTTGTATCTGGCAAAAGACTTTTACTTATTCAGAACAGGGCAAGGAGTGACAGCATGAGTCAGGAATGGGATGCCGGTCGGCTGGATAGCGACCTCGAAGGCG
Source organism: Pseudomonas serboccidentalis (assembly GCF_028830055.1). Taxonomy (NCBI): domain Bacteria; kingdom Pseudomonadati; phylum Pseudomonadota; class Gammaproteobacteria; order Pseudomonadales; family Pseudomonadaceae; genus Pseudomonas; species Pseudomonas serboccidentalis. The sequence continues at coordinate 3,896,329 of NZ_CP101655.1, read as the reverse complement.
TAGCGTTCGATACCCTGGCCGTACGTGCCGGTCAGCACCGTACGCCGGAAGGCGAACACGGTGATCCGATGTTCTTCACTTCCAGCTACGTGTTCCGCACCGCTGCCGACGCGGCTGCACGGTTTGCCGGGGAAGTGCCGGGCAACGTTTACTCGCGTTACACCAACCCGACCGTGCGCGCGTTCGAAGAGCGTATTGCTGCGCTGGAAAGCGCCGAGCAAGCCGTTGCGACCGCCACCGGTATGGCTGCGATCATGGCCGTGGTGATGAGCCTGTGCAGCGCTGGCGATCACGTACTGGTGTCGCGCAGCGTGTTCGGTTCGACCATCAGCCTGTTCGAGAAATATTTCAAGCGCTTCGGTGTGGAAGTCGATTACGTGCCGCTGGCCGATCTGTCGGCGTGGGACGCGGCGATCAAACCGAACACCAAACTGCTTTTCGTCGAGTCGCCGTCGAACCCGCTGGCCGAGCTGGTGGATATCACCGCGCTGGCAGAAATCGCTCACGCCAAAGGCGCGATGCTGGTGGTCGACAACTGCTTCTGCACGCCTGCGCTGCAGCAACCGCTGAAACTCGGTGCGGACATCGTCGTGCACTCGGCGACCAAGTTCATCGACGGCCAGGGTCGTTGCATGGGAGGTGTGGTGGCCGGTCGCAGCGAGCAGATGAAGGAAGTCGTCGGTTTCCTGCGCACCGCCGGGCCGACCCTGAGCCCGTTCAACGCGTGGATCTTCCTCAAGGGCCTGGAAACCCTGAACCTGCGGATGAAGGCGCACTGCGCCAACGCCCAGCAACTGGCCGAATGGCTGGAGCAGCAGGACGGTATTGAGAAAGTCCATTACGCCGGTCTCAAGAGCCATCCGCAGCACGAACTGGCCCAGCGTCAGCAGAAAGGCTTCGGTGCGGTGGTGAGTTTTGAGGTCAAGGGCGGCAAAGAGGGCGCCTGGCGCTTTATCGATGCGACCCGGTTGATTTCGATCACCGCCAATCTCGGTGACAGCAAAACCACCATCACCCACCCGAGCACTACCTCCCACGGCCGTCTGGCGCCGCAGGAACGTGAAGCGGCGGGAATTCGTGACAGCCTGATCCGCATTGCGGTCGGTCTGGAAGACGTGGCGGACCTGCAGGCCGATCTGTCGCGCGGTCTGGCGGCGTTGTGATCGAGTTGTCTACTCCGACAGCAGGCACTCATGGCCGCGTCGCGCTGGTCACGGGTGCTGCGCGCGGCATCGGTCTGGGTATCGCGGCGTGGCTGATCAGCGAAGGCTGGCAAGTGGTGCTGACGGATCTTGATCGTGTGCGTGGTTCGAAAGTGGCGAAGGTGCTGGGCGAGAATGCCTGGTTCATCGCCATGGACGTGGCGGATGAAAGCCAGGTAGCGCTCGGCGTTGCCGAAGTGCTCGGGCAATTCGGTCGTCTGGATGCGCTGGTGTGCAACGCGGCGGTGGCGGATCCGCACAACATCACTCTGGAAAGCCTTGATCTGGCTTACTGGAACCGGGTGCTGGCGGTGAATCTCAGCGGGCCGATGCTGCTGGCCAAGCACTGTGCGCCGTATCTGCGGGCGCACAACGGCTCGATCGTCAATCTGGCGTCGACCCGTGCGGCCCAGTCCGAGCCGGATACCGAGGCTTATGCGGCGAGCAAGGGCGGGCTGTTGGCGCTCACGCATGCACTGGCGATCAGCCTTGGGCCGGAGATCCGCGTCAATGCGGTCAGCCCAGGCTGGATCGATGCGCGCGATCCGTCGGCGCGGCGTGCCGAGCCATTGGCCGATACCGATCATGCTCAGCATCCGGCGGGCAGGGTAGGGACGGTCGAGGATGTGGCGGCGATGGTGGCGTGGCTGCTGTCGCGCAATGCCGGGTTTGTGACCGGGCAGGAATTTGTCGTCGACGGTGGCATGACGAAAAAGATGATTTACGAGCAGTGAGAGGCAGCTGCAAGCGTCGAGCTGCAAGTTGAGGCGAGATCACGGTGTATCTGGTTTAGATGTTTATGCTTTTTCTTGCAGCTTGAGACTTGCCGCTAAAAACTGTTTTTGAAAAAAACTTCAATCCTGCTATTGACTTAGGTTCGCTACCTGCGTAAATTTCGCGGCCTCGGAGATGCAAACGGGTGATTAGCTCAGCTGGGAGAGCGTCTGCCTTACAAGCAGAATGTCGGCGGTTCGATCCCGTCATCACCCACCACTCCCGAGAGACTTGCGAAAGCAAGAGGTAGGCTGAAAGTGCCTCCACCGACGCGCAGCGGTAGTTCAGTCGGTTAGAATACCGGCCTGTCACGCCGGGGGTCGCGGGTTCGAGTCCCGTCCGCTGCGCCATATTTTACGAGTCAGGCATTGTCTGGTTCGCGATTGAAAAGCACCGAAGCTTTCAATCAAAACGAGTTACTTGAGCGCAAGCTCAAAGCGATACGCAGCGGTAGTTCAGTCGGTTAGAATACCGGCCTGTCACGCCGGGGGTCGCGGGTTCGAGTCCCGTCCGCTGCGCCATATCTGTTTCAAGGACCACTGAACGCCTTGGAACACCGAAAGCAACCTTTGGTTGGTTCGGAATCGATAGCAAAGACCCTGGTCGAAAGACCGGGGTTTTTTGTGTCTGAAATTTGACCTTCTCCCATTTCCTGCTTCATGCCCAAGCCCTGTAGGCGCTGCGGCACGCTGCGATCTTTTGATCCTGATTCTGATTTTTCAAGATCGACATCAAAAGATCGCAGCGTGCCGCAGCGCCTACAGGGTTTTTTGCTGTTTGCTGCGGTGCCACGTCGCATTGATTTTTTGATTCTTTAGTCAAATTTTTGTAACTGGTTGTTTGCTGCGAGCCCGGAAACCTTTAAAGTTAACCTTTCGGTCAGCTTTGCACTGTCATTACGCCCTTTGTTTAGCCAAAAAGGGCTTCTGCAAGACTCGAGATTCCCAGTAGATAACCAGAAGGGCGGACACATAACCGCCCAGAGGATGATCCATGTCCAACCGTGATATATCCCGGCGCTCGTTCCTTCAGGGCGGGCTGGTGGCGGGTGTGAGCGTTACGCTTGCGCCGCTCAGCAGTCAGGCGCTGGCTGCCTTGATGGAAAACAGCGTGACCGTGCCGTCCGAGAAGTGGCTCGGCAACAATGGCAAGGCGCGCCAACGTAACGACGCATTGTCCAAAGTCTGTGGCAGCAAAGTATTTGCCCGTGACATTCGTTCCAAGGACATGCCGGGCTGGCCTGAGCAACAGGGCCACGCCATGCTGCTCAAAACCATCAAGGCCGACCGAATCTACGATGGCTACGACCTGTCGTGGCTCGGCGCTGATCTGCAACCTGACCGCATCGTCACCGCAGCCGACCTGGACAAGGACGGTATTGTGTTCCCGGAAGAGCACGCGCCGGACCCATTGCTGCCTGAAGGCAAAGTGCCGATGTTCATCGGTCATCCGGTAGCGATCCTGATCTGGAACGATTTCGAGCGTTTCCGCCAGGCCAAGAACAAACTCAAATTCAATGACAAGGCGATTCGTTACGGTGCGCAAGTGCCGTACTACGAAGGCGACCCTTATGGCAGCTTCCGCTACGTGCGCGTGGGCGGTCCCACCTCGGCCGACGAAGACGAATTCGCCAGCCTCAAGGACTCGATCCTGTTCCCGATGCTGAAGAACCGTCGTCCGGTGTGGAATTCCCAGCCGAACCTGCACGGCAACCTGACCGAACGTGGTCTGTTTTACGCTGACCGCATGAAGAAAGAGATCGATACACCGCCGGACAACTGGCTGGTGTTCGATGAGCGTTACAAGACCCCGTCGATCGAACCGGCCGCGATGGAGCCGGACAACGGCAACGGCTGGTACGACCCGAAAACCAAGACCCTGCACTTCGTGGTTGCCACCCAGTGCCCGCTGGAAGCGGCGACCGAGACCGCGAAAATGATCGCGCCGTCGCGCTTCGGTCTGGCCAACCTGAACATGCACCCGGGTTACACCGTGGGTTACGGTTCCAAAGACCACAACATCTTCGTCTACTACGCCGCCCTCGCGGCGCTGTACGGCGCTGGTGTGCCGATACGTCTGGCCAACGATCGCTACGAGCAGTTCCAGAGCGGCATCAAGCGCCACCCGTTCGATATCCGCTACCAACTGGCGGTGGACAAGAACGACTACAGCTTCAAGATTTTCCGCGCTGAAATGAGCGTCGACGGCGGCGGTCGGATCAACTACAGCCCGTCGGTGGCGGCGGTGGGCGCCACGGCGGCGCAGTCGATTTACTACATGCCGCAGAACGATCTGCAGGTCACCGCCTACCACTCCCGTGGTGTTGAAGCGGGTTCGATGCGCGGCTACGGCACGCTGCAAAGCATGGCCTCGACCGAAATGATGGTCGACGAAATCGCCAATCGCCTCGGTATCGACGCGATCGATCTGCGTCGCAAGAACGCCCTGCGTTCGGGCATGAAAAACACCCAGGGCGCGATCCCGGCCGGTGCCTTGCGCCTGCACGAGATTCTCGACAAGGCCTCGGTGCACGAAGTCTGGAAAAACCGCGACGCGATCAAGCAGCAGCGCGAAGCTGCGGACCCGGATAACTGGTACGGCGTGGGTTTTGCCATTTGCCAAAAAGACTTCGGCACCGGTTCCGAAGCGCCGATGGCCAGCATCGAATTCAGCGCTGAAGGTCGCATCACCCTGCGCCACATCGGCATTGAAATCGGCACCGGCATGTCCACTTCGCAAGCGCTGGTGGTGGCCGACTTCCTCGGCAGCCCGGCGCATGACGTGAAGACCGGCGAAACCGAATGGAAGGAAATGCAGCTGATCACCAGCGGCAACCCTTACATCATGAGTCAGGCCGAGCAGGACAACCTGCTGCGCAATCCGCGCTGGGTCGGCAAGCTGGCCTCGGCATCGTCCGCGACCAACTCGGCTTACTACTTCAGCCACGCCACCCGTGAAGCGGCACGCGTGCTGTTCAACAACGGTCTGTGGCCGGCGGCCATGGAGATCTGGCGTCAGGGCCCTTATGGCGGTCAAGCCAACCCTTACGTGGTACGTCGCGAAGATGCGCATTGGGTCGACGGCAAGCTCACCGCCAACGGCATGCAGCCGTTGAGCTTCGAAGAGCTGGCCAAGCACGCTCACGAGCGTGGTCTGGTGACCGGCGCCACCGTTCATGCGTTCAACCGCTGGAGCTGGGCCGAGGCCGAATACAGCATCGACGGCGTGCGCGAGCGTCTGCCGCTCGACGGTCTGGCGGTGAAGTACGGCGATGGCGCGCCGAAGGCGAAGAAAGCGCTGATGAGCACGGCGGGTTTCCACCTGCTGGATCGCCAGAACATCAACTACCCGGTTGTCCAGTTGAACAACGCTGCTGTGACTTACTACAGCCCGGTCGCGACGCTGGTAGAGCTGAAGGTCAACAAAGGCTCGGCGGAAGTCGAAGTGCTCAACCACCACTCGTGGGTCGAGTGCGGTCGGGTGCTGGTCGAAGAACTGGTCAAGGGCCAGCTCGAAGGCGGGATCGCCATGGGCATCGGTCACGCGCTGATGGAAGAGATGCCGCTGTACGAAGGCGGACCGGGGGAGGGTGACTGGAACTTCAACCGTTATCGCCTGCCGATGGCCCGCCACGTTGCGGTGTGGAAGCAGACCGCGGAGATTCTGCCGCCGCTGTCGCCGAGCGATCCGTCCAAAGGCATCGCCGAAGTGGTGATGATCCCGGTGGTCGGTGCCATCGGTAACGCCGTGGCACACGCCATCGGTAAACGTGTTCGCGATCTGCCAATCACTGCTGCGCGCATCAAGGAGGCCCTCAATGGCTAACCGTCCGCTTCAACTGACCCTCAACGGTCAATCCGTCGGCCCGGTGGACATCCCTGATGACCTGCCGATGATCGACTACCTGCACGAATACAAGAACCTCACCGGTTCGCGCCTGGGCTGCGGTCAGGGCATCTGCCACGCCTGCGTGGTGATCGTCGACAACCCCGACGGCACCAGCGAAGAAGTGCGTACCTGCATCACCGGCGCGCATTACTTCGAAGGCAAGAAAGTGCGCACCATCGAAGCCCACGCCAAGCGTGACGAGCAGGGTCAGGTCACTGAGCTGAACCCGATCCAGCAACGCTTCGTCGACGAATTCGCCTTCCAGTGCAGCTATTGCGCACCGGGCTTCGTCAACGCCGCGACGGTGCTGGTGGAGAAGCTGCAGCGCCAGCCGATCGCCAAGAGCAAGCTGGAACAGGTCATCGAGGACAGCCTCGGCCATCACGTCTGCCGTTGCACCGGGTACGTGCGTTATTACAACGCCACCCGCAACGTGCTGACCGATCTCGGCCTGGTCAAGGAGGGTTGAGCATGAAGCATCTACTGACCCGCCTGACCCTGGCGGTCGGGCTGGCTGCGCCGGTGGTGTTTGCCCACGCCGACGATCAGGTCAAGCGCGGCGAATACCTCGCCCGCGCCGCCGACTGCATGGCGTGCCACACCGCACCGGGTGGCGCGCCGTTTGCTGGCGGGCTGCCGATCGTCTCGCCGTTCGGCACGATCTACGGCACCAACATCACCCCGAGCAAAGAGCACGGCATCGGCCTGTACAGCGATGACGAGTTCTTCGCGGCGCTGACCGAAGGCAAGCGTCGCGACGGGGCGAATCTGTACCCGGCAATGCCGTATACCTCGTATCACCTGGTGCCGCGGGAAGATTCGGATGCGATCCACGCGTACCTGAAAACCATCGAGCCGATCGAGCGCGCCGCGCCGGTCACCAGTCTGAGCTTTCCGTTCAACGTGCGTCTGGGTCTGATGGGCTGGAACATGCTCTACGGCAAAGCCTTGAAGCTGGAGCCTGGCGAAGGCAAAAGCGAGGCCTGGAAGCGCGGCCAGTACATGGTCGAAGTGCTCGGTCACTGCGGCGAATGCCATACGCCACGCGGCCTGCCGGGTGCGATGCAACTGGACAAGCGTCTGACTGGGGGTATCCTCAATGGCTATCTGGCGCCGAGCCTGCTCGCCACTGATCTGGCGGCGCGCGGCTGGAATCAGCAGGACCTGAGCACGTTCCTCAAGCACGGCATGAGCGCCCAGGGCACGATGTTCAACGAGATGTTCCCGGTATTCCACAACAGCACCCAAGGCCTGAACGATCAGGATCTGGCGGCGATGGCGACGTTCCTGCTTGGTGACAAGCCGCCTGCAGCCAAAGAGCTCGTTGAGGTATCGGTGGACAAGCTCAGCCCGAGCGCCCAGCGCGGCCGTCAGGAATATTTGAACGTCTGCGCCGGTTGCCATGCCGCCGGTGGTGAAGGCAAGCCGCACATCGCCGTGGCCATGCGTGGCAATACCACGCTGCGTCTGGAGGATCCGCGCAACCTGGTGCGGGTGATCGAGGACGGCATCGGCGAACAGAAATTCGCCGGGTTCGAGCACATGCAGCCGATGCCGGGTTTTGCCGACAAGCTCAGCGCTGAACAACTGACCGATCTGCTGAACTACCTGCGTCAAGGCTGGGGCGGTCAATCGGCGGAGCTGGCGGTCAGCGATGTGCAGAAGCTGCAAGCGCAAGTTCCGGCCGTCGAGCACAAGGCGCACTGACATGCAGCATCTCGATCTGCAAGTGGTGCGACGGGCGCTGGAGTGGTCGGTGGCGGGGCAGCGCATCTGGCTCTGCACGGTGCTGACCACCTACGGCTCGGCGCCGCGTGCGCCGGGCTCACTGCTCGCAGTGAACGATGGCGGACAGTGGATCGGGTCGCTGTCCGGTGGCTGCGTCGAGGAGGACTTTCTCGAGCGCGTGGCGGAAGGCGCGTTTCTCGATGCGGTCAGCGTGGTGCGCTACGGCGAAGGTGATGATCCGCGCTCGCGGGTCAGCCTGCCCTGTGGCGGCATCCTCGACGTACTGGTAGAGAAATTTGACGCCGGCTGCGAGGTGCAGGCGCATCTGCGTGAGCTCGAATCGGCGCTGCTCGGTCAGCACCGCTTGATTCGCGAAGTCGATCTGGCCAGTGGTGCGCGCAGTCTGTTCGCTGATCGCGAGCAGGGCGCGCGCATCGAGCGCGAGATCGACCGGGTGCGGATTCGCGTGGGTGCCGCTCAGCGCTTGCTATTGGCGGGGTACTCCAGCGTGGCGCAGGCCTGCGCCGAGTTCGCGGTCGGTCTTGGCTTCGAAGTGATTCTCTGCGATCCGCGCGATGAAGTGCTCGAAGGCGTAGTGCTGAATGGCGTGGAGATTCGTCGGCAGTTGCCATCGGTGTTTATTGCCGACGGCGGCTGTCACCGCGATACCGCGGTGGTGGCGCTGACTCACGATCCGCGTATCGACGATCTGGCGATGATGGAGGCGGTGCGCACCGAGGCGTTTTACATCGGCGTCATGGGCTCGCAACAGACCTCGCAGAAGCGCTTCGAGCGCCTGCGCAGGATTGGCGGGTTGGGGGAGGTTGAACTGGCGCGGATCCATGCGCCGATCGGCTTGAACCTGGGCAGCAAGACACCGGCGGAAATCGCCCTGGCGGTGCTGGCGGATATCTTGCGGATCCGTAGCGGGATTGCCCGAGACCAACTCTGAAACGATCTGATAGCGCTTTTGTGGCGAGGGGGTAAATCCCCTCGCCACAATTTTTTCTGCGGTCAGAAGCCCAGTTTGTCACGCAAGCCGTAATACCACGCGCCCAGCGCGGCGAACGGCGTACGCAGCAACTGCCCGCCGGGGAACGGGTAGTGTGGCAGGTCGGCAAACGCATCGAAACGCTCAGCCTGACCGCGCAACGCTTCGGCCAGCACCTTGCCCGCCAGGTGTGTGTAGGTCACGCCGTGGCCGCTGCAGCCCTGCGAGTAATAGATGTTGTCGCCCAGGCGACCGACCTGCGGCAGGCGCGACAGGGTCAGCAGGAAGTTACCCGTCCACGCGTAATCAATCTTCACGTCTTTCAGTTGTGGGAACGCCTTGAGCATTTTCGGGCGGATGATCGCTTCGATGTTCGCCGGGTCCCGCGCGCCATAAACCACGCCGCCACCGAAGATCAGGCGCTTGTCGCCGGTCAGGCGGTAATAGTCGAGCAGGTAATTACAGTCTTCGACGCAGTAATCCTGTGGCAGCAGGGATTTTGCCAGTTCTTCGCCCAGCGGTTCGGTGGTGATCACCTGGGTGCCGCATGGCATGGATTTGGCCGCGAGTTCCGGCACCAGATTGCCGAGGTAGGCGTTGCCGGCGACGATGATGAACTTGGCCCTGACCTTGCCCTGCGGCGTGTGCACCACCGGGTTGGCGCCGCGCTCGATGCGTACGGCGGGCGATTGTTCGTAAATGGTGCCGCCGAGGGATTCCACCGCGGCGGCCTCACCCAGCGCCAGGTTCAGCGGATGGATGTGGCCGCCGCTCATATCGAGCATGCCGCCGACGTACTGATCGCAGGCCACCACTTCGCGAATGCGGCGCTCGTCGAGCAGTTCCAGTTGCGTGTGGCCGAAGCGTTCCCACAGGCGCTTCTGCGATTCGAGGTGGCCCATCTGCTTGGCGGAGAGGGCGGCGAACACGCCGCCATCCTTCAGGTCACACTGGATGTTGTACTTGGCAACGCGCTCACGGATGATCCGGCCGCCTTCAAAAGCCATCTGCCCGAGCAGTTGCGCCTGCCTGGGGCCGACAGTGCGTTCGATAACGTCGATGTCGCGGCTATAGCTGTTGACGATCTGCCCGCCATTACGCCCTGAAGCACCGAAACCGACCTTGGCCGCTTCCAGCACCGTCACGCGAAAACCGTTCTCCAGCAGAAACAACGCCGAGGACAGCCCGGTGTACCCGGCGCCGATCACACAGACATCCGTCTCCACATCATCCTGCAAGGTCGGACGTGGCGGTACGGCATTAGCCGACGCAGCGTAATAAGACTCTGGGTAAGGGGTGTTCGCCATCCTGCAGCCTCTGTTTAATATATTTTACGAGTGCACCGATCCTACCCGAGTTGAAAAACCTCCGCCAGCCACCGGAAAAATCTTCTTCGCCGGCCCGAAATTAAATATTTTGCATATTCATAGGGTTAGGTGAAAAAAAGGTGTTGACACCCCTCCGGAATTCCGTAGAATGCCGCCTCACAGCAGGCACGTAGCTCAGTTGGTTAGAGCACCACCTTGACATGGTGGGGGTCGTTGGTTCGAGTCCAATCGCGCCTACCAAACAAAATCCGCTCTGCTGGGCGGTCTAGAAGGGCTCACCGAAAGGTGGGCCCTTTTTTGTTGTCTTGGATTTCTTGCAGAACGTTCGCAAAATATCGAGTTCGTTCACACCCGGCAATGTGAACGTTGGTATTGCTGCGGTCACGGTAGAGTGGGTGTCAGGCAATGTTCGTTGAGGTTCATACCGAAAATAACAATTTCATTGTGCATTTCGACTGTACCTTCCTGCACTTCCTGCACTTCCTGCACTTCCTGCACTTCCTGCACTTCCTGCACCCAGTAGCTTTGGAATTCCCTACAGTGATGTTTGAAAGCCGTTACCTCCGCTCCTTTTCCTTAGGGCGAAAAAAGCTCGGGTGGAATCGGGTAAGCCGCCCAAGTCATTAAGCATCGGAATCAAGCGGGAGGTTTTGCTGGCGTAGTACTCGATTATCGGTGTTTACCCGCCACCTTGTTGCTGAGGGTAGCTCTGTAGGAATTCGCACATTGTTGAAACTTGATGTCAGAATTTCTCTGACTGCTGCCTCCACCAATGACCCTGGATCGATGGATATCTGTAGAAACTGGTTGTAGCTATTCGAATCCCCTTTTTGTTTAGCCCCCCGACCTGCTTCTGCAACCATGTGCGAAATGTGAATATCGAAACCAGACGTTTGCCCTAAATGCGTTTGGAGTAATTCGGAAAGACGCGCATCGATATCCTTCACAACTTGCAAGATTTCGTCCGCCTTTTTGTCCAATGCAAGCTGCCGAACCTGCTTCATTTGCACGTCAAGCGACCAAAGCACGCCGAGAAAGGCAAACAACGCAAATATCGGATTCAAGATTCCGCCGAAGTAATCACCGAATGCGCCCCACATTGCTTGGTCATATACGCGACTGACGCCGTACATATCGAGGTAAGCTGTAACGACTGCTGCCATGAGCGACAGGGCGACGCCCGCAACAATCAGTATGAATCTCGGACTCATGACAACTCCTTTTGATTAAGGCCGGAGACTAGCCGGAAGCGATTGAGATTCCTAGCCAAGCACCTTCCCCACGAAGAGATTTAGTTAATCAAAAGTGTTTTGAACTGGCCTGTAGCCACCATTCAAAGTCTCGCCCCAACCATTTATCCTTCGCTCCCTCAGCAAACGACACGGAATACAGAGAACCATCTGCAGGGCTTTTGGGATTAGTCCTACAGCCATTGCGTGCGCTTCTCGATAACGTCAATGTTGCCCCAGCTACGGCTGGAATTCCCAAGGACGAAAGGAAGCTGCATGTCTGGTTATGTACCCAACCCACCGAAGGGCTACCGCTACAGCGGTGTTGAGCCTGTCGATATCCACGCCCAGCGTTGGGCTGAATACAAAGACCTTACCCCCAAAGAGGAAGCCAAGCCAAATAGCTTGGGGTGTGTGTTCGCCAAGAGCTGCGATCTTCCAGACGGCGTGATCGACCACGAGAAACCAGCCGGATTCATCCCTGTCGAGAAGGTGAGCAACTACGGTGAGCTTGCCATCCTCGGTGGCCGTGAGACGGACGCACAGGGGAACATTCCCCTAAAGAAAGTGAGTGGTGCGCTACCGGCAACCCTTGGAACACTCATGTTGGGCGGCGCTGCTGCGACGGCTGCTGGCGTGTCCTGTGGTGGTCTGTGTACAGCCGGGGTGGCTGGTGCCGGTGCTGCTGGTGGAAGTGCTGCAACGGGCATAGGCGCTACGGGAGCAACTGGCGGTGTGATCACTACTGGTGTTGCTGCTGGTGCGTTAGCTGGCTTTGTAGCCCTGCTGTGGCCTTCCAGTCTGGGTGATAGCAGCCTGTACACAGATGAACAGCTTCAATCCCTTAAGCAAGGTCGCACACGGCTTCGGATTCACGTCGAGCAACAGGCCGATGGCACCTTAAAGGGATACGGCTACAACACACAGAGGCGCACTGACTGGGAGATGATTCCCGTGGTGCAATTTGTTGAGCAAGGCTCTCAGCAGGTGGCAGAATTCGGAGATGGTATAACCCTGATCTGGACACCAGCCGTTGACCCATCCAGTACGAATGGAATCCCACCGTTAGAGGGTGCACCTCAAGCCCCGCAGATATGGATTTATCCACCGTCTGAGAAAGCAGATAGCATCATCGTTAACCCGATCTACCCGCCCGAGTACAAAGACTTCATTCTGGTATTCCCTGCCGACTCGGGAGTGCAGCCGCTTTACATCGTGATGAACGTCCGTCGAAAGCCAGGCACTGTTACAGGCCAAGGGCAGGACGTAGTAGGAATCTGGCTTGCAGGCGCTGGTGTGGGGCTTGGCGTACCTGTTCCCTCACAGATCGCAAACCAACTGCGGGGACGGGAATTCAAGGACTTCGACACTTTCCGGCAAACCTTCTGGGTGCTTGTAGCTAAAGACCCAGAGCTCAGTCAGCAATTCAACGAACGTAATCTGAAAGGAATGCTAAATGGTCTGGCACCTGTTACACCGAGGGCCGGACATGCAGGAAAGCGAATCGCATTCGAGCTGCACCACATCGAACTAATCAAGGATGGTGGTGCGGTATACGATACCGACAACATCAATGTCGTCACCCCAAGACGCCATATCGACATTCACAGGGGAGTTGAGTAATGGAATTGAAGAGCCAGTTGGCTGACTACACCGAACAGGAATTCAAGTCGCTGATTCAGGCGATTGAAGACGCAAAGACCGAGGATGAACGGGGCGAGCTTGTCGATCACTTCAACAAGATTGTTCCCCATCCGGCAGGAAGCGACTTACTGTTCTACCCAGAGGCTGGCGAGGATGATTCAGCAGATGGAGTGACACGCACCGTAGGTGACTATTGCTGTGAGCATAATCTACCGGGCTTTAAGAGCTGAGAGAAAAGAAAAGCCCGCTCAACGGCGGGCTCTGGGCTCTTGCAGGCTCAGGCAATCAACTCAAGGATTCGCTGTCCGTCCGTCAGCAGCTTGATGAAATCCTTTGCGTCAGAGAAGTAGTTCTTAAATGCCATTCGAATTTCTTCGTTCGTGTCCGCCTTAACCAGAACTACATCAAGTGTGGGAAAGTCTCTCTCCAATCGAAATAGCTCCCTTAATGCGTCTGGCGCTTCTTTAAAGCTCTTCACTTCGAGACTACCATCATCCTTGAATATAAGAATGGAGTTACGACTATCTGTGTACACAGTTTCCGAAGAATTCAGCCCTGTGAGGGTTCTGATAATATGAATCTCTTTATCGACATCTTCAAATCGCTGAAGCAGCTCCCCATTGCTATAGTCAGGAAATGGGCCAGTCTTTCCTTCGTGAGCTCTACTGAGAATCTCGCTAGCGAGAGCCATGCAATTTTCATATCGTTTATCGCCCTGCTGGAACTTAGGCTGACTTTCAGTGATAAATCCAATCACTTCAACTGCCGTTGCCCAAGCATGCTGAACTAACGTTCGATACTGGATTTCGAGCAAAAGCCCGCGGTACTGATCACCGTTTTTTGACCGCACGTCATATGAGTAGACATCATGAATACCCCTGTAGCCCGTTTGTTTTGGGCGCTTGATGTAGTCATACTTATCTACTTCATTTTTCCGTTTATGGTTGAATCGTGCTTTATGAAAACTCTCTCGAAACTCATATAGCTCTTCAATCGAGCGAAATATAAGGCGACACCCCGCTACATCATCCATGCGGGACAATTCCATCTTTGGAAGTCGCATCAATTTATGGAAAATCGTGTTCTTACGTTTATGCCTTTGAGCGACAACGATTTGCTTGCCTCGAGTGCGACTTCGTAGGCTCGCTTGAAAGGTGTTCAAAACGATACGGTGGGCGGCTCGCCACTCGTCAATTACGTGCATATCTTCAATGCTCGCACGCTGGTCACGGATGCTATAGCCAGCAGCATTAACGCGTGACTTTGAACCACCTGGGAAACCTACAACCATGTCATTCAATTGATTTCGTCCCTGCTGCCAGCACTGTGTGATAGATTCTTGTCGGAGAGTATGAGAAGCGAATAGAAAAAGCTACAGCTTGCCCCCCCCAGCGTGCCCCTCCTGCCAAACTACCCCATACCCGCCGATTTTTTTCGATGCAATTCGAGACTCGTCTGGGTTTTCCAGCCAGAAAATAATCTTGCGACCTATCTGGGGTGCTTAACACAGCGCAACGGAAGTAAATAGAAAGCTAAGTAATATAGAAATAACCCTCTGTCACCAGAGGCCTCTCAAGCCCCCTCAGAGACCGCCTCTTCAGGCCCAGTCAACGGGCTAGGCCAACAAAGCTCACCTTGAGCGAACTTGTGGGGTCTTCAGAGAGGCTGGTTTTTCATAGCCCGTTGTACACTGCTCAGACTCACGCCAAGAGCTTTTGCTACTTTGCGAAATGAAGCCCCGTCTTCTGCCATAGCCTTGCGAATGGCTTCATCATTCACCGTCTTTACACGTCCTTTGTAAACGCCCGCTGCCTTGGCCTTCTGGATACCTTCCGCCTGACGCTCTCGGATCAATGCACGCTCGAACTGAGCAACGCTTCCCAGCAGGCCGAGCATGAGTTCCTGCATAGGACTGGCTTCACCAGTGAAGTGGAGCCCCTCCTTGTGGAACTGCACCTCGACACCCTTTGCAATCATTCCTTTCACCAAAGACAGCAAGTCTTCCAATGAACGAGCCAGACGGTCGATGCTGTGGACGTGGAGAACATCACCTTTGCGAATGTGACGAAGCATCGCCTGCAACTCTGGACGTTCTGTTGTAGCGCCTGACACCTTGTCAGTGAACACCTCATCCAGTGCAGCACCATCCAATTGACGATCCGTGTTTTGATCGTTGGATGAAACCCGTACATAGCCAATGCTCGACATACCCGCCCTCTGTATTCATTTGCCTCCAGAGGCTTGAAATATGAACGTATTCATAATCTCAATCAAACCCTATTGAATACATATTTTGTATTTTCCGGCGCACGGTCACTAGGGTGTACCCAAATGAATGCGATGGACGTCCGGAGACGTCCCTTTATCGAATTCACTTGCCGTCGAGGGATTCGAGCAGCTTCTTCCCATCGAATATATAGGTCAGTGTCTGAGCAAACTTGATAGTGCGACCCAAGCGAACACAGATATCTTTTGCAGACACCGGCTTTTCGAGCCGAACAAAGCCATCAAGTCGCTGGAATCTAGTTTTGCCAGGGACACCAAAATGATCACGCTCCTCGGTCTCGCCATTGGCCTTACCGTAGCCCACGATGCCCTTGCCGGACTCATAAAGAAACACGACGTCATCTTTCTTAATACGGTCAATCTTTTCCTTGTACCCATCCTCGAACGCCGCCGCGATGCCGTCTGCGATCATCCATTCATGGTCTTCAGAGCTGTTTGCTTTGTTCGTATTCAATACGTAATGGAACAGTCTTCCATCATCCCTGGGCGGCGGAGCCATCTGACTAGCAGCATCTGACTCAACCTTCTTCCACGCTGGAAGTACGTACTCGACGATCAAGTCGTGTATTAAATCTTGCCGTGTAAGGTCGTAGACATTCGCCAGCTCCTTGATTGCGGCATCCTCTTCCACAGTGACTCGTATGGTCATCGACTCAGTCAAAGCAGCCCTTTTCCGCTTGGCTTCCAACTTCGAGAAAAAATCGCTCATAAAAATACTCCACATAGATTATCCAAAGACCCAACACAGGTCCGTATCGCATTCTACGCAGAGTCTTTATAGAATCACAATAGATTCTATAAGGGTTTTATGAGGTCTACCATTCGCGGTTAAACGCATTTTGACCTTATTCATGCCCCTCACCAATTGATTCCCGCGTCGCCGAACAGCCTGCATAAGTCGTGGCGCTTCTACTGCGTTGATAGCGGCGAATGACGGAGCTTGAGAATCCCAGCGGGGATGGCGATCATGTTCTTACCTGCTGTAGCTGGATTACTCAAAGCCGCCTACAGCACGGCCACCAGGTAGATAATGAAGACATTCCAACGGAGACCAACATGAATGGATGGCAACGGTTGTGGATTGTGGCGTCACTGGTTGAATCGCCCAGCGTATATATAGTGTGATGCTTGTGATCCATCGTTACGGCTTCGATCTGTTTCGCCCATGACTCTGCTTCTGACTTAGTGCTGAAGGTTTTCGACTGGGGAGATTTACCCTTTATCCGTACCTGGGCGTTCCAGTTGCCGGAGGGGAGTGGGCGGAAAGTGGCCATTTTTGACGCCTCATAATGTGAATGGGCGTTCTGTGAAGCCCTTGAACACCATAGCTTGCAGCTTGCTCAAGCAGACATTGACATGGTGGGGGTCGTTGGTTCGAGTCCAATCGCGCCTACCAAACAAAATCCGCTCTGCTGGGCGGTCTAGAAGGGCTCACCGAAAGGTGGGCCCTTTTTTGTTGTCTGCGATTTACCCAAGGCCTTGCTCCAGTCGCTTTCATCGACGCCTTCGCATCTGTCGTTACCCTGAGCGCTTAGCGTGTTTCGAAATAACACGGCCTGCTCATATAATTTTCTTTCCTTTTTTTGATCCGTTAAAAAAGTGTGGATATTTAAGGGGTTACCGGTATTTTTAACCGGTCGGTTATCAAAAAAATGTTGTTGCTTATCGTGAACTTCAGTAACATTCGCCCCGCGTTCACCACCACGGTTTATGCATTTTTAAATCCCAAGCTTCCATCAGCTGCTTGGGATTTTTTTTGCCTGCGATTTGGCGAATCGCGCTTTCTGTTTCCCTGCTTCCTGCGCGAGGCCTTCCAGCCCCATCATTGTGTGCAGGCGTAATCGAGTTTTTTCGACTACTACTGACTGGCGTTTTCCAGGGCTTTCTCAAAGGAGTTCGTCGATGCTGGTTCACTGGTTTCTTGCTGCTGTCCATCTACTGGCTTTTGCCTTGGGCTTCTGGGCTGTGTTGGCCCGTGGCACGGCGTTCAGTCGTCTGGCTGCTGGCGTCGGCGAAGCGAGGCAGGTTTTGCTTGCCGATAATCTATGGGGGATTGCCGCGCTGGTGTTGCTGGTAACCGGTGGCATGCGCGCCTTCGGCGGCTTTGAAAAAGGTACTGACTACTATCTGCATCAACCGCTGTTTCATTTGAAGATGACGCTGTTCGTGTTGATTCTGCTGATAGAGCTGGCGCCGATGATCACGCTGGTCAAATGGCGGATCGCATTATCGCGAGGCAAGGCGCTCGATACCGGACGTGCAAAGCTGTATGCGCGGATCAGTCACGTCGAGGCGCTGCTGTTGGTGCTGATGGTGATTGCAGCCACCGGCATGGCGCGAGGCGTGACGTTCAGCTAACAGGGAGCAATTCCCTGTGTTCTCTCGGAAATGTCTGACAGCCAGGCTGGGCAGCCGCAGGTAGTATCGCGCTGCAAGAGGGGAAAGGAAGCAAATGAAGCGCAGGCGAGGGTATATCAGGCGCCGTGCCCAGTGGACTGGGGCGCGGATGGCAAGTACGGCGCGTGAATCTTTAGCCAGTCATTACGCAGAGCAAACGAACTGGCTACTGACTGCGATGCGGCTCAGGGAGTTTGTGGCTTGTCCGGGGCGGTCAGGCCAGCCTGAATGCGCTGATAAATCTCTTCACGGTGTACGGCAACGTTTTTCGGGGCGTTGATGCCGATGCGGACTTGCTGACCGCTTACGCCGAGGATGGTGATCGTAATGTCATCACCAATGTTTATGCTTTCACCGACTTTGCGGGTGAGTATCAGCATGGTCTTCTCCTTGATTGCTTTGTAGGGCACCTGATTCAGACAGTGCAGAGGTCGGTGGTACGTATAGATTAGTGCGAAGTCTCACGGTTTGGGTGCCTCTTTCTGACGTGCAGATGCGGCATTAATTCCCAGGGCGTAACTATACAGAGGCTGCAATCATCAATCTCGTTGTTTTGTGCCCATTTTGCGGGCCTCGCGAAGTATTTATGAATGTTAAGATCGCCGCTTTGAGATTTTCGAGGAAAGCGTTGTGCGCAAATTGGTCTGGATGGTCGCGGCACTGGCATTGGCAGGATGTGGTGAAGGCAAGAGTGTAGACGTGCAGAAGCCGAAAACGGCCGTTGCGGCCGCGCCTGCGGCTGCGTCCGCTCCGCAGTGGGATCTCGAAGTACGCGGCGAAACGCCTCAGGCTGTCAGCGACCTGAGTGGCTGGTTGATCGAGCACGCTTTCGTGCCGACCGTGATCAAGGACAGCAGCGGCAAGACGCGGATCCTGATTGGCCCGTTCAGCTCCCAGGCCGAGGCTGAAGCGCGCAAGGTGCAAGTGGATGCAGCGTTGGTGAAGGCCAAGAAACAGAACGTCGAGTCGGTGATCGTGGAGCATCCGCTCGCACCGTAAGCAGCACATTCGGCGGAGCGGCCTAAAGGAGATCGCAGGCGACTCGTCTTATACGAGTCAATCACGATTTTTTGCAGGAGCTCCGCATGGCTTCCATCGCTCCCTACAAGCTCTTCAATGCGGTTCTGCACCGCAAGACGCTGGTAAGTCCGCACATGATGCGGATCACGCTCGCCGACCCTTCGATCAGTGGCATGGCCACCTGGGCGCCGGACCAGCGTGTCAAATTGTTCTTCCCTGCCGAAGACGGATCGCCTGCAAGGCTCGCGCAGGAGGAGGGTTGGTACGCGCGTTTTCGTTCGATGCTCGCGAGCCGTCGACCGGCAATGCGCACTTACACCCTCCGTCATTTGCGCGCCGAACAAGGCGAAGTCGACATCGATTTTGTCCTGCATGGCGAGACCGGTCCCGCTTCGCGCTGGGCGCTGCATGCGCAGCCGGGCGCGTCGATGCAGATTCTCGCTCCCGACAGCGGTTTCTCGGCACAGGACGCTGGCGGGTTCGAATGGAAGCCACCGCAGGTGCTCAGGCAGGTGTTGCTGGTGGCCGATGCCACGGCATTGCCGGCAGCCATGGGCATTCTCGAAGAGTTGGCCGCCATGGCCGAACCGCCCCGGACTCAGGCGTACTTTGAAGTGGACAGCGTGCCAGACATGCTCCCGGTGCCAGACTGGCCTGGGCTGTCGGTGCAGTGGCTGGTTCGTGATCAGGCGCCGGCAACCGTCGCTGGAGCGCTGATGGTGCAGGCGGTGCAGCAAGCCTTCCTGCCGGCCGATGATCCATCAGTCGGTCAGGCTGCCGAACTGGCTGAGGTCGATATCGACAAAGACATTCTCTGGGAGATCGCCAATACCGCCCCTGAAGGATTCTATGGCTGGATTGCCGGAGAAAGCGCGGCGGTCATGCAACTGCGCAAGTACCTGATCAAGGTGTGCGGGATCCCGCGCGACTCGCTCAACCTGATGGGGTATTGGCGCCACAACAAGCCAGGCAGCTAGGCACAAAAAAGGCCTCGAACACCACGTTCGAGGCCTTTTCTTTTAGTGGGACAATCAACCGCAGGCTTTCAGATTCACGGGGCCGACAAACTCATTGCCGCGTCCCATCACGCACGCCACGCTCTGGTTGCGCTGGCGTTCCCAGTCTTGCACCGGGTAAGTCTTGTCCCATGCCTCATATAGCTGTCGATCCTGTTTCGACAGGCGCAAACCGTACTGCTTGCTCATGTAGAAGTAGGTGCGAGCGATCATGCCGCGAATCGACGGGCGGGGCATGACCTTCTTGGCCTTGAAGTCGACCTGGGTCAGGCAGGAACCGTATTGGCCGGATTGCACCGGTAGCCAACCATAGCTGAAGTTGCTGCGGTCACCGTTGACCTCGCCGATGCTCGGCACCAGGTTGTGCAGGTCGGCTTCGGCTTTCTGATAGCCCGGGTCATAGCGCGTGCAGTTCTTGCGCCCGCCCGACTGCCAGCATTGGCGCTGATGGCCGAATTCCCACGCCGGCACAATGTGTTCCCATTCAATGCGCGAAGCGCGCTTGGCATTTTTGCGCGGCACGTAGCCGCAAGCCTTCAAGTCCACCTTGTTGCCGGTGTACTTGCACCCGCAGTAAAACTCGGTGGATTGTGGTGCATACAGTTTCCAGGCGACCTTCTTGGCTTCGGTAAAGGTGCGGGGCGCGCCAGCCTGGGCACCACACGCGATGAACAGCAACAGCAAAGCAAAACAGCGGACACTCATTGAATCAATCTTCCTTCGGCACAACCCAAAAAATCTGCACGCCGCCATCGTCGCGATAGGCGAGTGTGACGTTGTCGTTCTCGTCGATTTCCTCGAGCAGTTGCTCCCAGGCATCCATCGGCTCGTCCGGCAGACGGAAGATCAGTGCGGCTTTGGCTTTTTGTGCGGTGGGAGAATTGATGATTTTCTGAACGCGCATGCCCATGCGTTCGTAAGCGTCAGGAGCATCAGGAGAGGTGGCCACGAGGTTATCCTTATTAAGCTGTACGTGCATACAGTATTTAACTGTAAGCATTTTCGCAACTGCTTAAAATTCAAGAAAATCCTCTGACAGCGCTTTTCCGGTTTTGGTGTAAGTCGGGTCGATTATTTTGTGCGAAAAAGTCGCGCTCAGCGTAGGTGGCAGTACCACCCGCCGCGCGGGCGAGTGGTGAGCAAGCTGCCCGACCCGGAAAGGGTCAGGCGAGGGTCAATCAATATTCCCAGAACATCCGTTGCAGCTCTTTGCTGTCGTTGGTTTTGGTCAGGGCGACCATGGCCAGGATGCGGGCTTTTTGCGGGTTCAGATCGTGAGCGACAACCCAGTCGTACTTGTCGTCAGGCTGTTCGGCGTTACGCAGGACGAAACCCCCGGCGTTGACGTGGGACGAGCGGATGATCTGCACGCCATCTTTACGCAGGGCCTGCAGGGCTGGCACTACGCGCGAAGATACCGAACCATTGCCGGTACCGGCATGGATGATGGCTTTGGCGCCGGCCTGGGCCAGAGCCTTGTAGGCAGTGTCGTCGACGTTGCCGTAGGAATAGGCGATTTCTACGTCAGGCAGGCTCTTGATGTTTTTGATGTCGAATTCCGAATCCATGGTGTGACGCTTGGCTGGCAGGCGGAACCAGTAGGATTTGCCTTCAACCACCATGCCCAGCGGACCCCAAGGGCTTTTGAACGCCTCGGTCTTGATATTGATCATCTTGCTGACGTCGCGACCGGACTGGATTTCATCGTTCATGGTCACCAGCACGCCTTTGCCGCGCGCTTCTTTGCTGCTGGCGACGGCAACGGCGTTATACAGGTTGAGCATGCCGTCCGCCGACATGGCGGTGCCCGGACGCATCGAGCCGACCACGATGATCGGTTTGTCGGTCTTCTCGACCAGGTTCAGGAAGTAGGCGGTTTCTTCCAGGGTGTCGGTGCCGTGGGTAATGACAATGCCATCGACGTCCTTGCTATCGGCCAGTTCGGACACGCGACGGCCCAGTTGCAGCAGGTTGTCATTGGTGATGCTTTCGGAGGCGATCTGCATGACTTGTTCGCCACGCACATTTGCCAGTTTGCTCAGTTCCGGGATGCCGGCGATCAGTTGTTCAACGCCGACCTTGGCTGCTTGATAAGTGGCACTGTTGGCCGCGCTGGCGCCAGCGCCGGCAATGGTGCCACCCGTGGCGAGTACCACGACGTTGGCGAGTTTGGTCTGGGTTTCGACTTCTTTAGCCTGAAGAGCGGTCGGCAGGAGCAGGAGGAGGGCCAAAGCGCCCGGTACCAAGGTGTTGAAAGCAGATTTCATTATTTTTCTCTCTAGTAGTGAGACGGTGCTGATGCAGGTTCATCTAGATGCGCCCCGAGCCCATCTGAATGCTCGGGGTGCAGGCTAGGGAGCAGGATCTGTACCAGCCGTACTTTGCTTCAGAGAAATGTTTAACTTCATGATTTATATCAAGTTTTTATAAGTGGTCAAACCAGGGAACGCATCGCTCATCCGGGTTTCCGAACATTGGAAGCTTTCGCGTTCGGCTTACCGAAAGGGACTACAGCTCCTGGCGAACGAAACAGCTTGCCGGTTTCAGTTTTTCTGCTAAAGAAACCCGTCTGCAGGCCGATGGGTGTTCAAGGAAACGCTAATTTAGGGAGTTCACATGTCACTGACGATCGGTCTTTCAAATCCCGGCGCAGTCACCATTGGCGGTAAAACCGCAGCGACGATCAAGGCGATGAATCAGGCGGAAGCGGATGCTTCTGCCGAAGCGCTGGGCGTCGAAAAGGAACCGAGCAAAGAGGTCAGAACCGGTGGTCCTGCGCAAGAAGCCAACAAGGCTGATAGCGCTGACAGCGGCGATAGCCTGAACGTCACCGTCAAAATGTTGCTCAAGCGGATGAAGGAGCTGCAAAAGCAACTGCAGGAGCAACAACAGCAACTGGCGGCGGCTCAGGCTGCGAGCTATCCGACACCGGAGGCCAAGTCGCAGGCAGTCATGTCCATTCAGGGGCAGATCGCGCAAACCAGCGGGGCGCTGATGGAGGTCTCGGCTGCGCTGCTCAAGGAAATGTCCAAGGGTTCCACCAGCGGCAGCATGGTCAACACCACGGCGTGAGCATCGAAGGGGCGAATCGGCGGATACGCCCCGAAATCAATACCGATTTCTGATTGTTGACAAATGTCGGCTGGATTCGCATAGTTCGGTCTACGCAAACGTTTGCGCGGCTTTCCCGATGCAGTATTGCCCGGAAGAAAGCGATCAAGCTTACGCCAGCGCGAGCGTTGCTCACAATAATCATAAGATCGGAGTGAACCCATGAAGCTGCCATTTGCTGGACGTCTTCTTGCTGTCGCTATGCTGGCTGCTGCAGCCGCCGCACTACCTGTCTCTTCGGCCTTCGCCGAGTCCCCGGAAAAACCCAAAGTCGCGCTGGTCATGAAATCCCTGGCCAACGAATTCTTCCTGACCATGGAAGATGGCGCCAAGGCCTACCAGAAAGAACACTCCGCCGATTTCGACCTGATCTCCAACGGCATCAAGGACGAGACCGATACCGCTGGCCAGACCCGTATCGTCGAGCAAATGATTCTGGCGAAAGTCAATGCGCTGGTCATCGCACCGTCCGATTCCAAGGCCATGGTGCCGGTGATCAAGAAAGCCGTCGATGCCGGTATCACCGTGATCAACATCGACAACCAGCTCGACCCGCAGATCGTCAAAAGCAAGAACATCAGCGTGCCATTCGTAGGCCCGGACAACCGCAAGGGTGCGCGTCTGGTCGGTGAGTACCTGGCCAAAAAACTGAAGGCCGGTGACGAAGTCGGCATTATCGAAGGCGTGTCCACCACCACCAACGCCCAGCAGCGCACCGCAGGCTTCAAGGATGCAATGGAAGCGGCGCAGATCAAGGTGGTCTCTTTGCAATCCGGTGACTGGGAGATCGACAAGGGCAACAAGGTGGCCGCGTCGATTCTCAGCGAATACCCGGATGTAAAAGCACTGCTGGCGGGTAACGACAGCATGGCCGTCGGCGCCGTTTCTGCGGTGCGTGCTGCCGGCAAGGCGGGGCAGGTGCAAGTGGTCGGCTACGACAACATCAACGCCATCAAACCGATGCTCAAGGATGGCCGTGTACTGGCGACTGCCGATCAGTTCGCCGCCAAGCAGGCGGTGTTCGGTATCCAGACCGCGCTGAAAATCCTCAAGGGCGAGAAAATCGACAGCGGCGTCAATGGCGTGATCGAAACGCCGGTCGAGCTGGTCACCCAGTAAGTCTTCTGGCGACACAACGGCGCTCGTCCGTCCGGGCGAGCGCATGGAGAGTTTTTTATGTCAGTTTCCGCCCCGAACGCTGTCCTCTCGGTCAGCGGTATCGGTAAGACCTATGCGCAACCGGTGCTCACAGGCATCGACTTGACGCTGATGCGCGGTGAAGTGCTGGCGCTGACCGGCGAAAATGGTGCCGGTAAAAGCACGCTGTCCAAGATCATCGGTGGTCTGGTCACGCCAACCACGGGCCAGATGCAGTTCCAGGGCAAGGACTACCGCCCGGGCAGCCGTACCCTGGCTGAAGAGCTGGGCGTGCGCATGGTCATGCAAGAACTCAATCTGTTGCCGACCCTGTCGGTGGCGGAAAACCTGTTTCTCGACAATCTGCCGAGCAACGGTGGCTGGATCAGCCGCAAGCAATTGCGCAAAGCTGCTATCGAAGCCATGGCTCAGGTCGGCCTCGATGCCATCGATCCAGACACTCTGGTCGGCGAGCTGGGTATCGGGCATCAGCAGATGGTCGAGATCGCGCGCAACCTGATCGGCGATTGCCATGTGCTGATTCTTGATGAGCCAACGGCGATGCTCACCGCCCGTGAAGTGGAAATGCTCTTCGAGCAGATCACTCGCTTGCAGGCGCGCGGTGTCTCGATCATCTATATCTCCCATCGTCTTGAAGAGCTGGCGCGAGTCGCGCAACGCATTGCCGTACTGCGTGACGGCAATCTGGTCTGCGTCGAGCCGATGGCCAACTACAACAGTGAGCAACTGGTCACCTTGATGGTCGGTCGCGAACTGGGCGAACACATCGACATGGGTCCACGCAAGATTGGTGCGCCGGCCCTGACGGTCAAGGGGCTGACCCGCTCCGACAAGGTGCGCGATGTTTCCTTCGAAGTGCGTGCCGGCGAGATCTTCGGGATTTCCGGGCTGATCGGGGCCGGACGCACGGAATTGCTGCGGCTGATTTTCGGCGCCGATCTGGCCGACAGCGGCACGATCGCTTTGGGTTCGCCGGCGCAGGTGGTCAGTGTGCGTTCCCCGGTTGATGCGGTGAACCATGGCATTGCCTTGATTACCGAAGACCGCAAGGGCGAAGGCCTGCTGCTCAGTCAGTCGATCAGCGCCAACATCGCCTTGGGCAACATGCCGGAAATTTCCAGGGCCGGGATCGTCAATAACAGCGACGAAACCTCCCTGGCGCAGCGCCAGATCGATGCCATGCGCATCCGCAGTTCGAGCCCCACTCAGCTGGTGTCGGAACTGTCCGGCGGCAATCAGCAGAAAGTGGTGATCGGTCGCTGGCTGGAGCGCGATTGTTCGGTGCTGTTGTTCGACGAGCCGACCCGTGGCATCGACGTGGGTGCCAAGTTCGACATCTATGCCTTGCTTGGCGAGTTGACGCGTCAGGGCAAGGCGCTGGTGGTGGTCTCCAGTGACCTGCGCGAGCTGATGCTGATCTGCGACCGGATCGGTGTGCTGTCGGCAGGGCGTTTGATCGATACCTTCGAGCGCGACAGCTGGACTCAGGATGATTTGCTTGCCGCCGCGTTCGCCGGCTACCAAAAACGTGATGCGTTGCTCAATGAAGCGGCGCCTAGGGAACTCCCATGAAAACTGCATCTTCTGCCGGCAAACGTAGTGGCAATTTCTACGGTCTGGGCACCTATCTGGGCCTGGCCGGTGCCTTGTTGGCGATGGTGGCGCTGTTCTCGGTGATGAGCAGCCACTTTCTGTCCTATAACACCTTCAGCACCCTGGCCAACCAGATCCCCGATCTGATGGTGCTGGCGGTGGGCATGACCTTCGTGTTGATCATCGGCGGCATCGATCTGTCGGTGGGTTCGGTGCTGGCGCTTGCCGCCTCGACGGTCAGCGTGGCGATTCTCGGTTGGGGCTGGAGCGTGTTGCCGGCCGCGTTGCTCGGCATGGCGGTGGCGGCACTGGCCGGTACGGTCACCGGGTCGATTACTGTGGCGTGGCGGATTCCGTCGTTCATCGTTTCGCTGGGTGTGCTGGAAATGGCGCGGGGCCTGGCGTACCAGATGACCGGTTCGCGCACCGCCTACATCGGTGACTCGTTTGCCTGGCTTTCGAACCCGATCGCCTTCGGTATTTCGCCGTCGTTCATCATTGCCTTGCTGGTGATCTTCATTGCGCAGGCCGTTCTGACTCGCACGGTGTTCGGGCGCTACCTGATCGGTATCGGCACCAACGAAGAAGCCGTGCGTCTGGCCGGGATCAACCCCAAACCGTACAAGATTCTGGTGTTCAGCCTGATGGGGTTGCTGGCCGGCATCGCCGCACTGTTCCAGATTTCCCGTCTGGAAGCGGCAGATCCGAATGCCGGCTCCGGCCTGGAGCTGCAAGTGATCGCTGCCGTGGTCATCGGCGGGACCAGTCTGATGGGCGGGCGCGGCTCGGTGATCAGTACTTTCTTTGGTGTGTTGATCATCTCGGTACTGGCTGCCGGCCTGGCGCAAATCGGTGCGACTGAGCCCACCAAACGCATCATCACCGGCGCGGTGATTGTCATCGCGGTCGTGCTTGATACCTATCGCAGTCAACGCGCCAGTCGACGGGGCTAAGTCATGGCAACGATCAAGGATGTGGCGGCGCTCGCAGGGATTTCCTACACGACCGTCTCGCATGTGGTGAACAAGACGCGCCCGGTCAGCCAGGAAGTGCGGCTGAAGGTCGAGGCGGCCATCAAAAGCCTCGACTACGTGCCCAGTGCCGTGGCGCGCTCGCTGAAAGCCAAGACCACTGCGACCATTGGCTTATTGGTGCCCAACAGCCTAAACCCGTATTTTGCCGAGTTGGCTCGGGGTATCGAGGATTACTGCGAGCGTAACGGCTACTGCGTGATCCTCTGCAACTCTGACGACAACCCGGAAAAACAGCGCAGCTATTTACGAGTGCTGCTGGAGAAACGCATCGACGGTCTGATCGTCGCTTCCGCCGGTGGCGACATCGGCCTGGCGCAAGGGTTGGCTGGCGTGAAAACGCCGATGGTCATTGTCGACCGGGGGCTGGAAGGCGTGGATGCGGATCTGGTGCGCATCGACCATGAATATGGCGCGTATCTGGCGACCCGGCACCTGCTGGAGTTGGGGCATCGCGACATCGCCACCATCGGCGGTCCGTCGAGTACCAGCGTGGCGCAAATGCGTCAGGCCGGTTTTTGCCGGGCATTGAAGGAGGCTGGCATCAAGGTGCGCCCGGAGCGCATGCTGGAAAGCGATTTCACCAGCACCGGCGGCTACAACGCAGCAGCGATCCTGCTCGAAAGCCGCCCACCGAGCGCGATTTTCGCCGGTAACGACATGATCGGTATCGGCGTGCTCCGTGCGGCGGCCGAGCGCAATGTGCGGGTGCCGAGCGAGCTGTCGGTGATCGGCTTCGACGATATCCAGATGAGCCGTTATGTGTACCCGGCGCTGACCACAGTCGGCCAGTCGATCTTGCAATTGGGCGAGATGGCTGCCGAAGTGTTGCTGCGAAGAATTGCCACCCCGAGCCTGGTCACCGATCAACGGATCGTGACCCCGAGTATTGTCTTGCGCGAATCGACTGCGCCGCTGTCCGGCGTATTCACCGAGTACCGCTGAAACCGAATTGACGAGTAGCGATGTATGCCAGCAAATGTAGTGGTAATAGGCAGCCTGAACATGGATCTGGTGACCCGGGCGCCGCGGCTGCCCAAGGGCGGTGAAACGCTGATCGGTCATTCCTTTGCCACGGTGTCCGGCGGCAAGGGCGCCAATCAGGCGGTGGCTGCTGCGCGCCTGGGGGCGCAGGTCGCGATGGTCGGCTGTGTTGGCAACGATGATTACGGGGTGCAATTGCGCGACGCATTGCTGGCCGAGCAGATCGATTGCCGGGCAGTGAGCACGGTGGAGGATTCCAGTGGGGTGGCGCTGATCATCGTGGACGACAACAGTCAGAACGCCATTGTGATTGTCGCCGGCGCCAACGGTGCGATGACCCCCGCAGTGATTGACCGCTTTGATGCCGTGCTGCAGGCCGCCGATGTGGTGATCTGTCAGCTCGAGATTCCGGATGCAACGGTGGGCCATGCGCTCAAGCGTGCGCGTGAGCTGGGCAAGACAGTGATCCTCAACCCGGCACCGGCCAGTCGTCCGCTGCCGGCAGACTGGTTTGCGGCGATTGACTACCTGATTCCCAACGAAAGCGAAGCCGCTGCGTTGAGCGGGTTGCCAGTGGATTCGCTGGAAACCGCTGAAAGCGCGGCCAGCCACCTGATTGCCATGGGCGCAGGCAAGGTCATCATCACCCTCGGTGCGCAAGGCTCGCTGTTCGCCAATGGACAGGGGTTCGAGCATTTTCCGGCACCCAAAGTGAAAGCGGTCGATACCACGGCAGCGGGGGACACCTTCGTTGGCGGGTTTGCGGCGGCGCTCGCCAGTGGCAAGTCCGAGGCCGAAGCCATCCGTTACGGGCAGATTGCTGCGGCGCTGTCTGTGACCCGGGCTGGTGCGCAGCCTTCCATTCCAACCATGTCCGACGTACAGGCGTTCAAACCCGCATGAAAAAGACTCCTTTACTCAATGTCGCCTTGTCGCGGCTGATCGCCTCCCTGGGGCATGGCGACATGGTGGTCATCGGTGATGCCGGGCTGCCGGTGCCGCCGGGTGTTGAATTGATCGATCTGGCGTTGACTCACGGCGTTCCGGATTTCATCAGCACCCTGAAAGTCGTGCTCAGCGAGATGCAGGTGGAAAGCCATGTGCTGGCCAACGAAATTCTCGACAAGCAGCCGACGGCGTTGAGCACGCTGGATGAGTTGCAAGAAGAGGGCGCCCTCGGTCGGCGTGATCTGCTGACTCATGAGCAATTCAAGGTACTCAGCCGACAGGCACGGGCGATTGTTCGTACAGGCGAATGTCAGCCGTACTGCAACATCGTGCTCGTGGCGGGAGTTATCTTCTAATCGGGGTTTCGCCCCTTAAATTTTCATAAGCACAAGGAATGCGCCATGCACCGCTACGCTCAAAAACTGCACCAATTGCTTCGGAGTCTGCTGCTTTTGTCTTTTATCTCCGCCACCGGCGCTCAGGCCGCTGAAAAGATCGATCTGATCATCGACACCGATCCGGGTGCTGACGACGTGGTCGCCTTGCTGTTTGCCCTGGCATCGCCGGAGGAACTGAACATTCGCGCATTGACCACCGTGGCCGGCAACGTGCGGCTCGACAAGACCTCGCGCAACGCGCGCCTGGCTCGCGAGTGGGCAGGGCGCGAGGACGTCCCGGTCTACGCCGGCGCGCCAAAGCCGCTGATGCGCACGCCGATCTATGCCGAGAACATCCACGGCAAGGAAGGCCTGTCGGGTGTTACGGTGCATGAGCCGAAAAAAGGCCTGGCCGAAGGCAATGCGGTCAACTACCTGATCGACACCCTGAAAAAGGCCAAGCCGCACAGCATCACCATCGCCATGCTCGGCCCGCAGACCAACCTGGCGCTGGCGCTGATCCAGGAACCGGAGATCGTTCAGGGCATCAAGGAAGTGGTGATCATGGGCGGTGCGCACTTCAATGGCGGCAACATCACCCCGGTGGCCGAGTTCAACCTGTTTGCCGACCCGCAAGCGGCAGAAGTGGTACTCAAGAGCGGCGTGAAACTGACCTACTTGCCGCTGGACGTGACCCACAAGATCCTCACCAGCGACGCCCGCCTGAAGCAGATTGCTGCGCTCAACAATAATGCGAGCAAGATTGTGGGCGACATTCTCAATGAGTACATCAAGGGTGATATGGAACACTACGGTATTCCGGGTGGCCCGGTGCATGACGCTACCGTCATCGCCTACCTGCTCAAGCCAGAATTGTTCACCGGCCGTTCGGTGAATGTCGTTGTCGATAGCCGTGAAGGGCCGACTTTCGGCCAGACCATTGTCGATTGGTACGACGGCCTGAAGGCACCCAAGAACGCCTTTTGGGTTGAAAATGGCGATGCGCAGGGTTTCTTTGACTTGCTGACCGAGCGTCTGAAACGCCTGAAGTAAATTATTCGCCCGCAGGTGCCAGCCTGCGGGTTTTATCCCTTCTTTGCGTGTTCATGGTCGACCTGTTCGGTCGGGTAACGCTCGAAAATCTGCTTTATGAATTGCTGGGCCGCTTCAGTGCCCAGCTCTTTGACCAATAGATCGATACCAATCAGCGCCAGTTCTTCGGTGTTTCCCGGGCTGTAAGAGCTGTGTCCGTCTGCCCATTTGGCTTTGATGTCGGCGTCGATGCTGATGGTGGTCATGAGAGCGCTCGAAAAATCGGAAGATCTTGGAGTTGAGTTAACCACTTTGGCGGGCATTTGGCACTGCGACTTAGGCATGAGCGCGACGCTATGCGACACTTGGTCTTTTCCGACTGATCCAAGGAATGCGCTGTGCAGATTGATTTGAACGCCCCCGACGGCCTGACACTCGAGGCGGTGCGCCAGTTGCTGGCCTCGGCCAGCGATGATGTGCACACGCAGTTGCGCGTGACCAAGGGCGGGATTGCCTATATTTCTTCGGGCGTGACGGGTGGCCAGGACATTGACGGCCTATTGTTTCGGCTGGAGACCTGGGCCAAGGGTTCGGGTTATGTAGGCAACGTCGCGGCCAGTGATGAAGTCTGGGTCATGCAGATTTTCAATGCGCTCAAGGACAACTGGCCGAATCCACCGCTCGACTACATCGACATCTACTGAGCTTGGTTAATATTCGGTGACGATTGTCTGAGGATGCATTGCCTGCTGTTCAGGCAGACTCAGCGTTTTTCCGGATCGTGGGGCAGGGTGATGGCACTCGCTGTGAAACCAAACGCCGGATTGGCGGTCGCACGATCTCAGCTTAACCATTTGAAAGAAGGAGGCTTCATGCCTTTGAAGTTCGCGTCTCTGGGTGCACTTATGGCCGTTGCCATGTTGGCCGGTTGCAGCACAACCTCCAGCGAGTCGGCAAAGGATCCTGTGGCGACCGATGCCGGTCATAGCCGCTGTGAAGCAAAGGCAGCGGAATTTGCCATTGGTAAAAAGGCTTCGCCTGAGCTGCTGGATCAAGCTCGCGCCAAGGCTGGCGCGCAAAATGCCCGATTTCTCAAGCCGACCGACATGATCACCCTGGAGTATCGTTCCGATCGCCTGAACCTGAACACAGACGCCAATCTGGTGGTCACCCGCGTCAACTGCGGCTGATCACAGAAAGCTTTTGTTGCAGGCATAAAAAACCCCGTCACATGGACGGGGTTTTTTTAGTGCGCCGGGAAATTACTCTGGGCGAACTTGTGCAGCTTGCATACCCTTTTGGCCTTTCTCAGCCACGAAGGAGACGGTCTGGCCTTCTTTCAGGCTTTTGAAACCGTCGGATTCGATAGCTTTGAAGTGTACGAACAGGTCGTCACCGCCACCTTGAGGAGTGATGAAGCCGAAGCCTTTTTCATCGTTGAACCATTTAACGGTGCCGGTTTGGCGATTAGACATGGTGTATCTCCAAGAAACATATATTTTCAGTAGTACTGTGCTGCTCAGGCCAACTGGGCACACCCGGGTATCATAGTCGAAATGTTCGCTTTGGTAGCCCCCTGGACGTGCTGTTTGCTTTCATATTGCATTCATTTCAGTCTCTGAAATGTCTGCAGGCCCCGGTTTCAGAGGCTTTCAGCCGAGATTCAAGGGCGTAAAAAAAGCTATAAAACCTGCGTAAATTATCGAAATCAGGGTCTTTTTGGCGGTTTTAAGGCTGTCGCAGACCCGAAAAAGCAATCGTCAGCGCTTATTTCTGCACTCGGCAAACCGAGATTTCTTTCAGTGCGCGCTGACCCAGTTCTGCAGTTGGCGGCGTTTTTGGATCCATGAGTTGCGAGATTTCCTGCGTGGTGAATTTCTTCTCCAAAACGTCGGCGCCGCAGCCGCAGTGTTTTTCGGCTTCGGCCGTGTTGACTTTGTTATTTTGACTTGCAGCAGCTGTACAGTCCTTCATGTACTGGGCTTTGACGCCAGCAGGCCACGCAGCGTTGGCGCTCAGCGGCAGCAGCAGGGCCAGCGGGGCCGCGAAAGCAAAAAGTCGGATAAGGCGCATGTCTGAAACTCCTTGGTGTGATATCGGCGACGATTCTCAGCCTATTTGAGGCAAAGCGTATATCCCAAGTTCACTTCGCGCCGCAAAAATGCACAAATCTTCAGCGCTGCAAATCGTTCGAGTCGATGACCGCTCATCTGTGCTAGCATGCCGGGCTCAAGCGCTCTCAGGCTCCGGACGGCCTTCAGCCCCGGCAGCGGTCAGCGTGCGAACATTCTGATTTGAATCCCAGTCACTCTGGTTCGGTTTTCCGGTTGGCCGCAAGGCTCCTGCCGCTGTAAGGCAGGCGTTCGTCATTGAATGGCCTGGATCGGATCTTGTACTGGCTCATCCCAACCCACGTGACCTTTGGTAGGGGTCACCACTAGGAGAGGAGGCGCCATGCCAACTATTACTCTTCCCGACGGCAGTCAACGTTCATTCGATCACCCGGTTTCCGTAGCCGAGGTCGCCGCATCCATTGGTGCAGGCCTGGCCAAGGCCACCGTGGCCGGCAAGGTCAACGGCAAGCTGGTCGACGCCTGCGACATCATCGACAGCGACGCGACGCTGCAAATCATCACGCCAAAGGATGAAGAGGGGCTGGAGATCATTCGCCACTCTTGCGCGCACCTGGTTGGCCACGCGGTCAAGCAGTTGTACCCGACGGCCAAAATGGTCATCGGTCCGGTCATCGACGAAGGCTTCTATTACGACATCGCCTTCGAACGTCCTTTCACGCCGGACGACATGGCCGCCATCGAGCAGCGCATGCATCAGCTGATCGACAAAGATTACGACGTCATCAAGAAAGTCACTCCGCGCGCCGAAGTGATCGAAGTGTTCAAGGCCCGTGGCGAAGACTACAAGCTACGCCTGGTCGAGGACATGCCGAATGAACAGGCCATGGGCCTGTACTACCACGAAGAATACGTCGACATGTGCCGCGGTCCGCACGTGCCGAACACCCGCTTCCTGAAATCCTTCAAGCTGACCAAGTTGTCCGGCGCCTACTGGCGTGGCGATGCCAAGAACGAGCAATTGCAGCGCGTTTACGGCACAGCCTGGGCTGACAAGAAGCAGTTGGCGGCTTACATCCAACGCATCGAAGAAGCGGAAAAGCGCGATCACCGCAAGATCGGCAAGCGCCTGGGCCTGTTCCACACCCAGGAAGAAGCGCCGGGCATGGTGTTCTGGCACCCGAACGGCTGGACCCTGTACCAAGTGCTCGAGCAGTACATGCGCAAGGTGCAGCGTGACAACGGCTACCTCGAGATCAAGACCCCGCAAGTGGTCGATCGCAGCCTGTGGGAGAAATCCGGGCACTGGGCCAACTACGCCGACAACATGTTCACCACCGAGTCGGAAAGCCGCGACTACGCCATCAAGCCAATGAACTGCCCGTGCCACGTGCAGGTGTTCAATCAGGGCCTGAAGAGCTACCGCGAGCTGCCGATGCGCCTGGCCGAGTTCGGTGCCTGCCACCGTAACGAGCCGTCGGGTGCGCTGCACGGCATCATGCGTGTACGTGCGTTCACCCAGGACGACGCCCACATTTTCTGCACCGAAGAGCAGATGCAGGCTGAATCCGCTGCGTTCATCAAACTGACCATGGACGTTTACCGCGACTTCGGCTTTACCGATGTCGAGATGAAGTTGTCCACTCGTCCGGAAAAGCGCGTCGGTTCCGACGAATTGTGGGACCGCGCCGAAGCGGCACTGGCTGCAGCCCTTGATTCCGCGGGCCTGCCGTACGATCTGCAGCCGGGTGAAGGTGCGTTCTACGGTCCGAAGATCGAGTTCTCGCTGAAAGATTGCCTCGGCCGCGTGTGGCAGTGTGGTACCTTGCAGCTCGATTTCAACCTGCCTGTCCGTCTCGGCGCCGAATACGTCTCCGAAGACAACAGCCGCAAACACCCGGTGATGCTGCACCGTGCGATCCTCGGTTCGTTCGAGCGTTTCGTCGGGATTCTGATCGAGCACTACGAAGGTGCGTTCCCTGCGTGGCTGGCGCCAACCCAGGCAGTGATCATGAATATCACTGATAAACAGGCAGATTTCGTCGCCCAGGTTGAAAAAACTCTCAACGAAAGCGGATTTCGTGCCAAGTCCGACTTGAGAAATGAAAAGATCGGCTTTAAAATCCGCGAGCATACTTTGCTCAAGGTTCCCTATCTTTTGGTTATCGGAGATAAGGAAGTCGAGATGCAGACTGTCGCTGTGCGTACTCGTGAAGGTGCTGACCTGGGCTCGATGCCCGTCGCCCAGTTCGCTGAGTTTCTCGCGCAAGCGGTTTCCCGGCGTGGTCGCCCAGATTCGGAGTAATTATTATTAAGCGTGAAATGAGACAAGATAAACGAGCTGCACCGAAAGCCCCGATCAACGAGAATATCTCGGCACGCGAGGTTCGGTTAATTGGCGCTGATGGCGAGCAGATTGGCATCGTCTCGATTGATGAAGCGCTTCGTATTGCTGAAGAAGCAAAGCTTGATCTGGTAGAAATCTCTGCTGACGCAGTCCCACCGGTTTGCCGGGTGATGGACTACGGCAAATCGATCTTCGAAAAGAAGAAGCAGATTGCAGCGGCGAAGAAAAACCAGAAGCAGATTCAGGTAAAAGAAATCAAGTTTCGTCCAGGGACGGAGGAAGGGGATTACCAGGTAAAACTGCGCAACCTGGTACGTTTCCTGAGTGACGGGGACAGGGCCAAGGTATCCTTGCGATTCCGCGGCCGTGAGATGGCCCACCAGGAGCTGGGGATGGAACTCCTCAAGCGGGTTGAAGCTGACCTGCTCGAGTACGGTTCGGTCGAACAGCATCCTAAGATGGAAGGACGCCAGCTGATCATGGTCATCGCCCCGAAAAAGAAGAAGTAATCAACAGGGCACGGCAGGCCTTCTGATTATGTTTATCAACTGAATGCGGAGTATCCGAACATGCCAAAGATGAAAACCAAAAGTGGTGCTGCTAAGCGGTTTCTGAAAACTGCTAACGGTATCAAGCACAAGCACGCTTTCAAGAGCCACATCCTGACCAAAATGTCGACCAAGCGTAAGCGTCAACTGCGCGGTAGCAGCTTGCTGCATCCGTCTGACGTGGCAAAAGTCGAGCGCATGCTGCGCCTTCGTTAATTTTTGGATCAAGAATAGAGGAAGTAACTCATGGCTCGTGTAAAGCGTGGCGTCATTGCCCGTAAACGTCACAAAAAAATTCTGAAACTTGCTAAAGGCTACTACGGTGCACGCTCCCGCGTATTCCGTGTTGCCAAGCAAGCGGTAATCAAGGCAGGCCAATACGCCTACCGTGACCGTCGTCAGAAAAAACGTCAGTTCCGCGCTCTGTGGATCGCTCGTATCAACGCTGGTGCTCGTGTTAACGGTCTGTCCTACAGCCGTTTCATCGCTGGCCTGAAAAAAGCGTCCATCGAGATCGACCGTAAGGTTCTGGCTGATCTGGCAGTGAACGAAAAAGCGGCGTTTGCTGCGATTGTCGAGAAAGCTAAAGCCACCTTGGCTTAAGTACCCCCGACAGTCACCCGGCCTCACCTCTGTGGGGCCAGGTGTTAAACGTCATAAATAGGGGAAGAGCCTTCAAGCTCTTCCCCTATTTTGTATCTGGAGTCTGTACATGGAAAACCTGGATGCGCTGGTCTCTCAAGCACTAGAGGCTGTGCAAAGCGCTGAAGATATCAATGCCCTGGAGCAAATCCGGGTTCAATACCTTGGCAAGAAGGGTGAATTGACTCAGGTGATGAAGACCCTGGGGAATTTGCCGGCAGAAGAGCGTCCGCAAGTCGGGGCCCTGATCAACGTTGCCAAGGAACGTGTCACAGGCGTTCTCAATGCGCGCATGGCTGTGTTTGAAGAAGCCGAACTGGCTGCCAAACTGTCTGCCGAATCCATTGACGTGACGTTGCCGGGCCGTGGCCAGACCTCCGGTGGTCTGCATCCGGTGACCCGGACTCTGGAACGTGTCGAACAGTTCTTCACCCGCATTGGCTACGGCATCGCCGAAGGCCCTGAGGTCGAAGACGACTACCACAACTTTGAAGCGCTCAACATCCCAGGTCATCACCCGGCCCGGTCGATGCATGACACCTTCTATTTCAATGCGAACATGTTGCTGCGCACCCATACCTCGCCGGTACAGGTCCGCACCATGGAGTCCAAGCAACCACCGATCCGCATCGTCTGCCCGGGCCGTGTATATCGCAGCGACTCCGATATTACCCACTCGCCGATGTTCCACCAGGTCGAAGGCCTGCTGGTCGATCGCGACATCAATTTCGCCGATCTCAAAGGCACCATCGAAGAATTCCTGCGGGTGTTCTTCGAAAAAGAGCTGGCCGTACGTTTCCGTCCTTCGTACTTCCCGTTCACCGAGCCATCCGCTGAAGTCGACATGGAATGCGTGATGTGCAGCGGTAAAGGCTGCCGCGTCTGCAAGCAGACCGGCTGGCTGGAAGTGATGGGCTGCGGCATGGTGCACCCGAACGTGCTGCGCATGTCCGGCATCGACCCGGAAGAGTTCTCCGGCTTTGCCTTCGGCATGGGCGTCGAGCGTCTGGCGATGCTCCGTTACGGCGTGAACGACTTGCGTCTGTTCTTCGACAACGACTTGCGGTTCCTCGCGCAATTTCGCTAGTCGTAACGAATTCTTAGGAGAGCAGGATGAAATTCAGTGAACAATGGCTGCGTGGCTGGGTTAGCCCGCAGGTAAGTCGCGACGAGCTGGTTGCTCGTCTGTCGATGGCGGGCCTGGAGGTCGATAGCGTGACCCCGGCCGCCGGTGTATTCAGCGGCGTGGTGGTGGGCGAGGTGCTGAGCACCGAGCAGCACCCTGACGCCGACAAGCTGCGTGTGTGCCAGGTCAGCAATGGCGCGGAAACCTTCCAGGTCGTATGCGGTGCGCCAAACGTGCGTCCGGGCCTGAAGATTCCGTTCGCCATGATCGGCGCCGAGCTGCCGGGCGACTTCAAGATCAAGAAGGCCAAGCTGCGTGGTGTCGAGTCCAACGGCATGCTCTGCTCGCAAACCGAGCTGCAGGTCGGTGAGGGCAACGACGGTTTGATGGAGCTGCCGGCCGATGCGCCGGTGGGCGAAGACTTCCGCGTGTATCTGGACCTGGAAGACGCCAGCATCGAGGTCGACCTGACCCCGAACCGTGGCGACTGCCTGTCGCTGGCCGGTCTGGCCCGTGAAGTCGGCGCTCTGTACGCTGCTCCGGTCACCCGTCCGGTGGTCATGGCCATTCCAGCCGTGCACGACGAAGTGCGATCGGTAGAAGTGCTGGCACCAGCCGCCTGCCCGCGTTACCTGGGCCGCGTCATCCGCAACGTCGACCTGTCCAGGCCAACCCCGCTGTGGATGGTTGAGCGTCTGCGCCGCGCCGAAGTACGCAGCATCGACGCTGCCGTCGACATCACTAACTATGTGATGCTCGAGCTGGGTCAACCGCTGCATGCCTTCGATCTCGCCGAAATCAATGGCGGCATCCGTGTGCGCATGGCGGAAGAGGGCGAGAAACTGGTTTTGCTCGACGGTCAGGAAGTCAGTCTGCGTAGCGATACGCTGGTGATCGCCGACCACACTCGTGCGTTGGCGATTGCCGGCGTGATGGGTGGCGAGCACAGCGGTGTGTCTGCGACCACGCGCGACGTATTCCTTGAGTCGGCGTTCTTCGATCAGATCGCTGTGGCTGGCAAGGCACGTTCCTACGGCCTGCACACCGACGCTTCGCACCGTTACGAGCGTGGCGTGGACTGGCAACTGGCCCGTGAAGCCATGGAGCGCGCCACTGGCCTGCTGCTGGAAATCACTGGTGGCGAAGCCGGTCCGATCATCGAGACCGTCAGCGAGCAGCACCTGCCGTCGATCGCGCCGATCACCCTGCGTGCCCAACGCATCACCCAGATGCTGGGCATGGAAATGGATTCGGCTCAGGTCGAGCGTCTGCTCAGCGGCCTGGGGCTGAAAATTACCGCTGACGGAGCAGGGCAGTGGCGCGTAGACGTGCCAAGCCATCGCTTCGACATCAGCCTGGAAGTCGATCTGATCGAAGAACTGGCTCGCCTGTACGGTTACAACCGTCTGCCGGTTCGTTACCCGCAAGCGCGTCTGGCGCCACAAGCCAAGACTGAAGCGCGCAGCGAATTGCCTGAGCTGCGTCGTCTGCTGGTAGCCCGTGGCTATCAGGAAGCGATCACTTACAGCTTCATCGATCCGAAGCAGTTCGAACTGTTCAACCCAGGCGTCGAGCCGCTGTTGTTGGCCAACCCGATTTCCAATGACATGGCCGCCATGCGTTCGTCGCTGTGGCCCGGTCTGGTCAAGGCGTTGCAACATAACCTGAACCGTCAGCAGGATCGCGTGCGTCTGTTCGAAAGCGGTCTGCGCTTCGTCGGTCAGCTGGAAGGCCTGAAGCAAGAACCGATGCTGTCGGGTGTCGTGTGCGGCAGCCGCCTGCCGGAAGGCTGGGCGCAAGGTCGTGACACGGTCGATTTCTTCGACGTCAAGGCTGACGTTGAAGCCGTGCTGGGTTTCGCCGGTGCTCTGGATACCTTCACTTTCGCCCCGGGCAAACACCCGGCGCTGCACCCGGGTCAGACCGCGCGCATCGAACGTGACGGGCGTGAAGTCGGCTTTATCGGCGCAATCCACCCTGAATTGTCCAAAGCCTTGGGTCTGGATCGTCCAGTCTTCGTCTTTGAGCTGGTTCTGGCGGAAGTGGCAGCCGGAAAAATGCCGCAATTCCACGAGTTGTCGCGCTTTCCTGAAGTGCGTCGTGACCTTGCCCTGATCGCGCACAAAGACGTCGCGGCCTCGGCAGTGCTGGACGTAATCCGTGA
This sequence comes from Pseudomonas serboccidentalis, assembly GCF_028830055.1. Taxonomy (NCBI): domain Bacteria; kingdom Pseudomonadati; phylum Pseudomonadota; class Gammaproteobacteria; order Pseudomonadales; family Pseudomonadaceae; genus Pseudomonas; species Pseudomonas serboccidentalis. Next base: position 3,857,693 of record NZ_CP101655.1, on the reverse strand, counting down.
AAATGCAGGCGAATGGCTCACGGATCTCAGGCTGTTTGACGTGTATCAGGGTAAAGGTATTGATCCTGATAGAAAAAGCCTTGCAGTTGGCTTGACCTGGCAGCATCCATCGCGCACTCTTAATGACGATGAGGTGAATTCGACGACGCAAAATATCCTCACCTCGCTCGAACAAAGGTTGAACGCCACGTTAAGGAAGTGACGTATGGGGGCTTTGACGAAAGCTGAGATGGCGGAACGTCTGTATGAAGAGCTGGGCCTGAACAAGCGGGAAGCCAAGGAATTGGTTGAACTGTTTTTCGAGGAAATCAGGCACGCTCTTGAAGACAACGAGCAGGTCAAATTGTCCGGTTTCGGCAATTTCGACCTTCGGGACAAACGCCAGCGGCCTGGCCGCAACCCGAAAACGGGGGAAGAAATCCCGATCACGGCTCGCCGTGTGGTCACCTTTCGTCCAGGGCAGAAGTTGAAGGCCCGAGTTGAGGCTTATGCTGGAACCAAGTCATAACGACGAACTACCCGTCATCCCGGGCAAACGCTACTTCACCATTGGTGAAGTCAGCGAGCTGTGTGCGGTAAAACCACACGTGCTGCGCTACTGGGAGCAGGAGTTTCCTCAACTCAACCCCGTCAAACGCCGCGGAAACCGCCGGTATTATCAGCGCCAGGACGTGCTGATGATCCGGCAGATCCGCGCGCTCCTTTACGATCAGGGGTTCACCATCGGCGGCGCGCGCCTGCGTTTGTCCGGCGATGAAGCCAAAGACGACACCACCCAATACAAGCAAATGATCCGCCAGATGATCGCTGAGCTTGAAGATGTACTGGTGGTTCTCAAGAAATAAAAAGCGGCTTTTAAATACTTCCAGTTTTCAAAAGCTTGCGATATATTCTTGAGCGCTCTTCGAGATGAAGGGCAAGGTTCCAAACCAGTCGGGGCGTAGCGCAGTCCGGTAGCGCACTAGCATGGGGTGCTAGGGGGCGAGTGTTCGAATCACTCCGTCCCGACCATTATTCCTGAGTAAAATCAGACACTTGAGCCGATCAGTAAGATCGGCTTTTTTGTGCCTGCGCAAAACCCGCGCAAAACTCGATCAAATGCCCTGGCTCAGCGCCCGAATGGTTTCTCGATCACGAACTTGGCCACGTCGTTCAAAATGACCGGACGTTCGTCTCGGTTCTTCACGCCAGACCTGGCGCTACTGCCCCCAAACCCTGCCGGGATCAAGAACACACTTGTTCCCAGTTCCGATACCGCAATTTCCCGATTCCACTGAAGCTTTGTAAACCTCCTGCTCCCGGCAACCGGTGTTGACCTTGATTGCGCGCCGGCGACAGCTGAAAGGCTGTACATCATTTTTGAAGTTGCGCTGGTGGAGCGCCTGAAGATGCTGACGAAGAGCTGAGTCAGTCGGCTGGTCTGATTAGCTCCGAGCCTTGGTTGCGGACATTCCCTACAGCCCGATCAACCTTGAACCATTCGAAAACCGCTGTCGGCTCGCCCTGGTGCAGGACCATCTGCTCGGTGCATTCTTTCGGCGTGGCCGGGGCCCGCCATTCTTGGGCCAATCCGGCGTCAGCACCACCGGGAGGCCGATAGCTGGAGGATACATGCGGTTGTGTATATGATCCGCGCAATTAAAAAAGGATCAGGGAATGAAATTCTACAACCTCCAGGCCATGCGCGGCGTTGCGGCTTGCATGGTCTTTCTAATTCATCTGCTCAGCACCAAGCACGGCTTGGGCGCTGACTGGTTTCTTTTCAAATGGTGGTGGGTGGGCCCGGCTGGCGTGGATCTGTTCTTCGTCATATCGGGCTTCATCGTCTGCTACACGGCGGCGAAGGCCGGTCGGGAGGATCTTGCCCCAATCACGGCAGCAACTCGCTTCGGCATTAAACGCCTGTTCCGGGTGTATCCCGTCTACTGGATCGTCCTGGCAGTATCCTTTGCCCTGGCGCCATACGTGCAGACTGCTGACCCAGGCATGGCAGCCGAGCGCGTTTGGCGGCTGGTGACGCTGGCCACTACGAACAACAACCGTGTGGTACTGGCCTGGACACTTTGTTACGAGCTGTTCTTCTATTTGGTGCTGGCGCTGATCATCCTGATTCGGCCAAAGCAGGTGTATGAGCTGGTGCTTGGATGGATCGCTTTACAGATCGGCCTGACCATCTGGGCCAGTGGCGGCGGCTTGCAAATGTTCAACTACGTGCCACTGAGCCCGCTGATTCTTGAGTTCGGCGCCGGATGCATCCTGGCCTTCATGGTGGATCGTGGCGTAAAGGCGTATGGCTGGCAGTCCCTGATGGCGGGTGTGGCGCTGTTTTGCGTTGCGGTCTGGGCTCACTCTCAAAATGGTAACTGGGCACCGTGGTGGCGCTCGCTGTACTTCACTATCCCTTGCGCGTTGATTGTTTATGGCGCCATCGCCATTGAAATATCCAGCGGCGTTACACTACCGGCCTGGTTGCAGAAGGTGGGCGACTCGTCCTACTCGATCTACATCTGGCACCAACTGGTGCTGGCGATATTGCTCAAGCTGACCGAAATGTCAGGCCTTTTTGATGTGTTGCCCGGTCTGCTGATCTTGTTCATCTGGGGCGTGATCGCCCTGGCTTTTGGGTTCCTGAGCTATCAGGTGATCGAGAAACCAAGCCAGAACTGGATACACCGCGTGATGAAGCGGCCAGAGCGCAGAGAGCTTTCTCACATTTAGGCCGGATAGGCCCGCCGCTGAGCGGGCCTATTTATTGGGTCTGGATTTTTTCGTTCGGCAGAACCGATCAGTTGGCGCCTCTTACACACCGCCATATTGGTACACAGTCGCACTCCAATACTGGCTGCCGTTACGTTTTTGGCGTGCCCACCCATCGGCCATCAGTTGTTTGGCGATCATTCGATTCATCAAGCCATGACCGAGCAGCAAAACCGGTCCATCGCTGGCAATGGACTGCAATCGCTTGGCTGCCGTACTGGCGCGCCTCCTCGCAACGCCGGCGGATTCGACGTTGCGTGAGTAACCGCACAGCCATAAGACGCGAAGGATAATTGCCCAGGTAAACGGCGATAGCCGTGGCAGTTTCCAATGACCATAAGGTAGTTGTGCTTCGCAGAAAAGCCCGTCGACCAGTGCAGGCTTCAAGCCGAGCGCCTGGACGGAGCTCAGCGCACGCGGTGCGCTGCTTGAAACAATCACCGTGGCGGTTGCGGCGAGTTGCACACTGGCCTGTGGGACCGGGTGGTGGGTAATTTCGGATCGGTCGTATTGTTCGATCCAGTCTTTCATCTCGTGCACTGAAATTTTATCCGTCGCGGCCAGTTTTGGCTGGCCGTGACGCATCAGGATGATTTCCCTTTTCACAGTTTTTACGTCCTTGTTTTTTCCTAACGTCAGATGTCGATCATGACGGATGAGCTTTTATTCTTCGAGGCACTGTGGTTTTCAAACCAGCCATGATCACGGTACCACGCCACGGTGTCAGTGATTGTCAGCTCTAGCGACCTGAAGCTCAGGCCAAGCTCCTGCTCACTCTTGTGATGGTTGAAACAGCTGCGGTCATTCTCTCGTCTTAACAGACGCAACGTGGCCATGCTCAGCAGAATGGGCTTGCCGGTAAGGCGCGCATAGATCTCCTGCACAGCCGCCAAAGTGTATAGAAGGGGGAACGGTAGTTGTCGAACGGGTGTCTTGACGCCCGCGATACGTCCTAGAACAGGGACCAACTGACGCATCGTCATATGCCGACCCGCCGCGAGATAGCGTTCACCGCGTCGGCCATGTTTGGCGGCAGCAATCAGCGCGAATGCCACATCACGTGCATCGACGACGGAGAAACTGCCTGGGATCAGTCCGGGCAACTTGCCCTGCACGACATCGTTGACCAACTGTCCCGAGGAGGTCGGGCCAATGTCGGCAGGGCCCCACATCCAACCGGGCAGGACCATGCAGGCATGCATCTCGGGATGTGCTTGCAGGAACGACAAGACGACCCGGTCGGCGAGGATCTTGCTGCGGTAGTAGTCATCCGCGTCGGCGTCCGCCCGCAGGCATGTTTCATCAATGAGCGAGCCAGGTGCGCCGTCGAGCACGGCTATGGAGGACGTATGGATGAACCGTCGTATACCGGCGCGGTAGGCCTGGTGAATCAGGTCACGCGTACCGGCGACATTGATCTTTTCGAGTTCCTTCCAGTGGTTGCCGCCCTTGTAGTTGTCGCGAAAGAACGCCGCGGTGTGAAACACCGTATTGCAACCTTGCAGTGACGCTGCGAATGCGTCGACATCGGCCATGTCCCCGACGACCAGTTCCACAGTCGGCAAATTGTCGAACTGCTGTTCTCCTTTGGCTTTTGAACGGACCAGGGCTTTGACCGCGTAACCACGAGCGACCAGTTCACGTACCAGGTTGTTACCCAACAAACCGGTCGAGCCAGTAACGAATACACTGTGCATGGCTCAACCCTCAGCCGGATGGGTTAACGGCAGCAGCACTGCACTGTCGAAGAAGGCCTCTTCACGAATGACCAGCCCGTCTTTGAACGTGAAGTGTGCGGCGTAGTACGCGGTGATATGGCGTCCATGAGGTGGAATCACCCGGTCCGGCAGTACCAAGGGTGCGGCGAATGTGCCGGTCAGGAAGGCAGTCAGCGCCAAGCGATCGTGACTGGCGGCGAATGGGCTGAAGATCACATGGGCATCGGGGAGTGCTTCGAGCAATGCGTTCTCTCGTTTGCGCATGGCTTCGCGACCGGTTTGTATTCCCATGCTGTCGAGGTAGATGAAGTCTTCGCAAAACAGCGCAAGCATCGCCTCCACATCATGGCGATTGAAGGCGCTGGCGGCGCGTTCCGCAAAGTCGTTGGGGCCAGTAGCCATATCGTCCATTCCATTCGTTTTCGAGGGCCTGCAGATATACCTTTGAGGCCTCTCCCGAAAAACAGCGACTACTGCATAATGGCTTTGCACATATGCAGACCAGGGAGGACAGGACGCATGGCGTTGCAAGCAAATTGGGACGATCTTCGTCTGCTGTTGGCAGTTTCTCGGCGTGGCAGCTTCCTTCAAGCTGGCCAGTTTCTGGGGATCGCGGCGTCTACCGTGTCCCGCCGCCTGACCCAACTGGAGGTCGCACTGGGCGAGCCACTCATCGAGCGGGGTGTTGAAGGATGCTGGTTGACCTCGCGGGGCCAATCCCTCGTGGAAGTGGCTCTGGCGGCGGAAGCGGGTTTGAGGCGTCAAGCCGCTGCGGGCATATCCGAGCTGAACACAGAGCTGTCTGGCAGTGTCCTGGTCAGTGCCGGAGAGGGGTTCTCGTCGTGCGTGCTGGAGGCCGCGAGTCGTTTCACGTCTCTGCACCCACGTTGCTCGGTGGAGTTGATGGTAACCACCGACTTTCACAAGATCGTCCGCGGTGTGGCGGACATTGCTGTACGCACTGCCCACCTGGGCGAACCGTCGCTGATTTATCGACCCATAGGCAGGCTCGCTTATGGTGTCTTCGCCGATGCCGGTTATCTGAAACGGTATCCGGGGGTGACTCCGGCCACTGCGGTCACCATTGCCTTGCTTCCTCCGCTGGATATGTTGCCGCAAATGCGGACGGCAAAGGCCGCAGGCCTGGAACGCGCGCAGATCAGCGTGAACTCGTTCGCTGCGCAACTCGAATCGGTGAGGCGAGGTATGGGGGTGGCTGTATTGCCCCGGATACTGGCGAAGGATCTGATCGAGCTGTTCCCGGATATCCACCTTCCTGATATGGAGGTCTATCTGGTGACCCGGCCTCAGGCCTTGAAACAGGCCCACATCAAATGTTTTTTTGTCATCCTGGAGCAGGTGATGCTCGAAGCCCTGTCCATGGAAAATGGCGAGGGCTACCGCTTGGGGGGCGGCCTGTGAGTATCGGAAGAGTACCGATCTCTGCCGCGTACGGGGTATCTATGGCAATTCGAAGGAAGACCCGATTTCACCGGGTGAAACCCATGTTGGAGCATCATAGGTTTTGATTGTCGAGGCGTCGTTTAAAAGCGTCGAGCGCAGTACCGATCATTGGTCCCAGCACCGGGTCGGCGGCAATGCTTTCGGCGCTCAATCGGCTGGACAGGAGGTTAACAGTCATTGACGCTTCCTCGATGATGCGCGCTGACATCGTATCCAGTACCAGACGCAATGCAGCTTGCGCGTGACTGGCTCTGGGCGAAGCGTTGAAAAGCGCGACAGGCTTGCCCGGAAACTCTTCACTGCTCACGAGCCAATCGAGCATGTTTTTGAATGAGCCGGGAATACCTCGAGCGTATTCGGGGCATGAAAACAACAGCCCATCCGCTTGCCCGATAATTGACCATAACGCTATGACTGTCTCGGGGGGATCCTCGAGCAGATCCGGGTTGAAGTGAGGCAATTCACCTATACCTTCGTAATGCCTGACCAATACCCCGTCGGGGCATAGACGCTCAGTTGCTCGTAGCAAAATCGAGTTGGAGGAGGTCTGGCGCAGACTTCCAGAGACAGCAAGCAGGCACACCATTTCAACAACGTCCGTGATTCGCAAGTCGGTGAAGTTTCGCACGAGCCTGAACTCATGCACAGATTTTACCGGCGCAGTTGTTTTGGGGACGCGTTCAACAGGCGGCGCATCAGTCGCCGTAGGGCCGTGGCATCCTGGTATCCCACCTGCTCGGCGATGGATTCAACGGAGTATCTGCTGGTTTCCAGTAGCACGCGGGCTCTGTTCAGTTGCACACGCTGGATCAGATATTGGGTTGAGAGGCCGGTTGCTTTGCGAAGGTGCCGCGACAGCGTTCGCTCAGACATGCCGGCATACGCCGCAAGGCTCGGGACACTGGGGGGGTGGGGCAGGCGTGCTTCTATGTAGGCAGTGAGGTTGGCGACCAGCGTATTGCCCTGGGCCATGATTGCCGGATTGATGAATGGGGATTGCAATTGGCGGCTGTCGAGGAGAAGAGCCTTGCCCACATAGTCGGCGAGCTCCGGCGACAGGCGTCTGCGCAGCAGGTGCAGCATCAGGTCAGTTTGCGCGAAGGCTGCGCCAGCAGTCGTCAAGGGTGCGTCGCAGAGCACCATGACGTTGGGGTCGACAATGCAATCAGGCGCAATGCTCGACAGCCAGGGAGCGAGCCACCAGGAGGTGGTTACCTGTCGACCACCCAGTAGTCCTGCGGCATGCAGGAGAAAGACTGCCGAGCACGAGGCTGCAATCTCATTTCCCTTATTCACATGTACCCTCAGCGCGGGCAGCGTCTGAAGTACCCAGTCCTCCTCAAGACGCTGCAGCAGCGCGTCGAAGTCGCTGATGCCAAGGCCCGGAATGATCCAGCAGGAGTGGTCCTCGACGTCTGTCGTCAGTTCGTCGATCAACAGTTGCATGCCTTGCCCTAGCGTTATCAGCCCTGACTGAGGTCCACACACTCGCCAGCGTGGCACGGCAAGGCCTCGCCGCTGCGCAAGTGTTGCGGCGGTGCCGAGGATATCCAGGGTGACGGCTACGCTTGAGCTGAACGACCCGGGGAAGACCAGAACAGTGAAATCATACATTGTCCGATTATGCCCGAAAGAAGACGAATCGGTCACTTATCGAGTCGGGAGATAACTGGCCCAATGGCGCCTCCAGTCAACCACGAGTCACAACGAGGTTTCGCCATGCCAAACATCCTGATCAAGGTGCCTACCGGCGCTTTCAATCCGCTACAGCGCCAGCAATTGCTTAGAAGCGTGAGTGACGCGGCAATGATTAATGAACACATGGGCGATGCCCCTCAGCAGCGCGCCTTGTGCTGGGTGCTCATCGAGGAGGTACAGGCTGATGAATGGCTGTGCGGTGGTGTTGCTCCTCATGCCCGGGTTGTCCCATGCATGGTCATCGTCAAGGTGCCTGCCGGCGTTCTTGATGCGCCGATGCGCCAGCGCTACGTGCGCGACCTGCATTACGCGATGCAATCGAGCCTGGCAGCGGGGGATCAGCGCCAGTTGCTGAGTTCAATACAAATCGAGGATGTTGTTGACGGAACCTGGGGGGCGAACGGTGATATCTGGCATTTGGCCGACTTCACCCGTGCTGCCGGATACGGACATCTTGCGCACTAGGATAGATGCCAATGGCTCGATGCGCGCCTGTTGCTGGTGATGAACTGACATCGGCCTTTTTCATGCGCGTGAGCTTTGCGCGAAGGCTCCTAGATCGCTGCGCGCAGACCGGGCTCAATGCAGAACCCGGCGGCTCTCACCAATCCTGATCCGGTCCAGCGCCCGGTTCAGCGCATCCAGTGCATCCAGCAGCGCCTTTGCCTCCGCTTCTCGGCCGTCGCCCCAAAGGCGCTCGGCCATTTTGTTAAGCGCCTGAATCGAGCGTTCGATGTCAGCTGCGGTGGTCGTCGCGGCTGGGGGTTGCGGTGGCTTTTTCGGCATTCGGTCATTCATCTGCAGGTCATTGACGATCTGCCGCATGATCGGCGTTCGCTGTCATTCAATCCAGTGGTTACTGTTTCGGCGTGCTCTGAATATCTTCCGAGTCGCTGGAGGTGGCCGCGTCTTTCTCGGTTTCTTTCGATTCTGCGCCGGAGTTTGAACCAGAGGCTTCCTCACCTTTTTTGTTGGCTTTTTCTTCGTTGGATTCGGACTTGTTGCTGGACTGGTTCACGCCGGGAATGGCGGTGGGCGGTGCGGCAGATCCTGCCGCTTCGGATGCCAGTGTGAAGCCCGAGCCCATCAGCATCAGACTTGCCAGTGCCAGGGTTGCCATTTTCTTGTTCATTTTCTGGCCTTCCGTACGAGGGGTGTACCGCATTGGAAGCATGGGCAGGGCCAAGGTGCAGGTCGCTGGACGAGCGGTAGGTCCTGACACAAGGCGGCAAATTGCTGGCCCCCGGGTTTTATCATCCCGGGCAAACTCGCCTTTTTTCAAAAGGTTAGGTTGGCTATATGCGGACGATTGTCATAACCGTTGCAACGCTTTCCCTGGCTGCGTTTGCCTCGGGAGTTCAGGCGAAAGAGTTGAGCAAAAGTCATCGGTTTGCCTGTATATGGGGTTCGGATATCGCCGCCGGTGCCCAGCAGTCGAAACTGTCGGGAATCTCCCTGTACGGCGCGCGCAAGCAGCTACAGGTGCGCAAGTTCCAGCAACCGTGGATGCGCATGACGGCAATGGGGATTACCGAGCAGACCTACAACAGCACGTCGAAGCTCAAGCCGGCGGCGGTCAAGCAGACCTATTACGAGCAATGCGTGCGGCATGAGCTGGCCCAGCGTTAATCAAAGAAGCCCAGCCTGAAGAGGTTGGGCTTTTTCATGCCTGAAGAGGCGTCAGCCTCACTTGTCGCTCTCGCAATTGACCATCCACGACACGCCAAAGCGATCCACCAGCATGCCGAAACGGGCGGCCCAGAACGTCGCTTCCAGCGGCATGTCAACGCGACCGTCCCTGGCCAGCGCATTAAACACTCGCTCGGCTTCGGCAATGCTGTCGACGTTGAGGGAGATCGAGCAACCGCTCATGCCCCCGGTTGGCCGGTCAGGCGTGGTGTCGGAGGCCATGATCATCTGGTCACCGACCTTCAGGCAGGTGTGGATGACCAGGTTGTGGTGCTCTTTCGGTACGTGTTCGGCGGCGGGTGTTTCGCCGAAGGTCATCATCGCTTCGAGTTTTCCCTGCAGGGCTTGCTCGTAGAAGGTGAAGGCCTCACGGCAGTTGCCGTTGAAGATCAGGTAGGGATTGATTCGCATGGTGGCGTTCCTGGCAGTAGGCGCGGAATGCGGCGATGTTCGTCAGGTTCCGCGAGGGGCGGTTAAAACATAGCAGAGCATTGGACGCCGGAAAGGGCAGAGTTTTTCCAGATGTTTTTCTCATGAAAAAGCGCGGTTTCAGCACGGATCAAACCTGCGGAGTACCATGGCAGGCTCTATCTGCCGTCGAGCTCACCGTTCCATGCCTTTGATTTCCCGCTTCCACGCTCTGTTGGATCAGGCCCGGCGCGCCTTGCTTCTGGTCTGGGCGACCTCACGCGGACTGTTTCTGGGCTTGGTGCTGGCGACCTTGATTGCCGGTGTACTGCCAGCGCTGGCCGCGTGGCTGGGCCAGCGCATTGTCGACGCAGTGGTGACGGCGATGCAGTTGCACGCACAGCAGGGCGATGCGCCGCTGTGGCCGGTGTTGCGTTATGTGCTGATGGAGGCGGGGGTGTTGGCGCTGTTGTCCGGCACGCAACGGGCGTTGTCGGTCCAGCAGTCGCTGCTGCGGGTGCAATTGGGGCAGAAGGTCAACACGCTGATTCTGGAAAAGGCGCAGACCCTGTCGCTGGTGCAGTTCGAGAACTCCGAGTTTTACGACAAGCTGGTCCGCGTGCGCCGCGAAGCCTCGACCCGGCCGCTGGCGCTGGTGATGAAGTCGCTGGGATTGATCCAGAACCTGATCATGCTGATCAGCTTCGGCGTGCTGCTGGTGCATTTCTCGCCGTGGGCGCTGGTGTTGCTGGTGGTGGGTGCATTGCCGGTGTTCTTCGCCGAGGCGCATTTTTCCGGTGACGCTTTCCGCTTGTTCACCCGTCGTGCCCCAGAAAGTCGGCAGCAAAATTACATCGAAACCCTGCTGTCCCATGAGGCCTACATCAAAGAGGTCAAACTGTTCGGCTTCGCGCCGCTGCTGTTGCAACGTTACCGGGACACCTTTGCCAGGCTCTATGCCGAGGACCGGCGTCTGACGCTGCGTCGCGATGGCTGGGGCTTCGGTCTCGGACTGCTCGGCACTGGAGCGTTCTATCTTGCCTATGCCTGGGTGGTGATCGACGCGGTGCATGGCAATATCAGTCTGGGCCAGATGACCATGTACCTGGTGCTGTTCAAGCAGGGACAGGGCGCGGTCAGCAGCAGCCTGAGCGCGATCAGCGGCTTGTACGAGGACGGTTTGTACCTGTCCAACCTCTACGAATACCTGGCCGAACCGGTGCTGGCCGATTCCGGTCATCTCACGGTCGGCGCGCAACCGGGCGATGGTCTGCGCTTTGAAAACGTCGGTTTCCGTTATCCGGGGGCCAACCGAACGGCGCTGGAGGGCATCGACCTGCATCTGGTACCGGGCAGGAGCATGGCGCTGGTGGGTGAGAACGGCTCAGGCAAGACCACGCTGATCAAGCTGCTGACCCGCCTGTACAGGCCCGATCAAGGCCGGATTCTGCTCGATGGCAGCGACTTGCAGGATTGGGATGAGACAACGTTGCGCCGGCGTATCGGCGTGATTTTCCAGGACTACATCCGCTACCAGTTCACCGTGGGTGAGAACATCGGCGTCGGTGATACCGCGGCGTTCAATGAAGAACAGCGCTGGAAGGCAGCGGCTACCGAAGGCATGGCCGCATCCTTCATTGAGGGGCTCGACCGTGGCTACGCCACGCAGCTGGGTCGCTGGTTTGCCGGTGGTCAGGAGTTGTCCGGTGGGCAGTGGCAAAAGATTGCCCTGTCCCGGGCGTACATGCGCCGCGATGCCGACATCCTGATCCTCGACGAACCGACCTCGGCCCTGGATCCGGCTGCGGAAGCGGCGGTGTTCGAGCATTTCAGCCAACACACCGAAGGTCGCATGACCTTATTGATCTCCCACCGCTTTTCCAGTGTGCGCAACGCCGATCAGATCATCGTGCTGGAGGCCGGACGGATACTGGAGCAGGGCGATCACCCGCAACTGATCGCGGCCAATGGACATTACGCCAGACTGTTCGACCTGCAGGCCCGAGGCTATCGCTAGGAATCCTGGGCGCTGCGTGCCAGCGCCGGCCCGGCCACGCGGGGGGCTGGTCTGGACTGCATCAGTGCATCGATCGCCTTGCGGTAATTCTGCCCGCCCAGCGCCATGCTGTTGTTGTGGGTGGCACCCGGTACCAGCAGCAGTCGCTTGGGTTGTCGAGCGGCATTGAACAGTTGTTCACTGAAGCGCGGCGGCACGAATGCGTCGGCCATGCCGTGCACCACCAGCAGCGGCATGTGAATCTCGGCGATCTTGTCGATGGAGTCGAACTTCTGCGACAGCAGCCAGCGCACCGGCAACGAGGTGTTGGCCACAGCAGCCGCGACGTCGGCGAGGGAGGTGAACGTCGACTCGATCACCAGGCCTTTGACCGGCAGCGGTGTATGGTCCCGGGCGGCGTCCTGGCCGAGTTCGGCGGCCAGATCAATGGCCACGGCGCCACCCAGGGAGTGGCCGTAGATCAGGCGCTTGCCCGGGTCGGGCTGCAGCAGTTTGAAGCGCTCCCACGCCACACGGGCATCTTCGTACACGCTGCTTTCCGAAGGCAGATCACCTTTGCTCTGGCCGAAACCGCGATAGTCGATGGCCAGCACCGAGTAGCCCGCCGCGCGCAATTGCTCGATGCGGAACAACTGTCCGGTGAGGTTCCAGCGCACGCCATGCAGATAGAGGATTGCCGGGGCGTTCGCCCGTTCCGCCGGCCACCACCAGGCATGAATGTTCTGCCCGGCCTTGAAACTTTTTGGCTGCAGGTCGAGTTCCTGCACGCTGCCGGGCAAGCCGTGATACCAGCCGGCTGTGCCCGGTTCGATGCGAAACAGCAGCTTGCGCTCGGTGTGTTCGAGCACGGCACAACTGGTCGGCACGCCAATGATCAACGCAGCCATGCAGGCAAACGCCAAACGGCGGCGGCGCAGACGCGTCATGAAGGACAGGAACATTAAACGTTTCACCCAGGCGCAGACAAAGAAGGCTTTTTACCAGATGCCTCGGTTTGCGCGTGAGTTTTTCGACCACCGCCCCGGCGCAACGATTACCAAATGCTGCAAGGACTCACGCTACCCGCAGCACGATCTTGCCGATATGGTCACCCGCCTCCATGTGCGCGTGAGCCTGAGCGGCGTCGGCGAATGGGTAGACCTTGTCGATCATCGGCAGGCAGCGCCCGGACGCCAGCAGCGGCCATACGTGTTCACGCAGTTGATCGGCAATCGCGGCTTTTTCGGCAGCGGTGCGGGCACGCAAGAGGGAGCCGGTGATGACCGCGCGTTTGGCCATCATCGCCAGCAGATCAAAGTCATTGGCCCGCGCGCCGCCGAGGAAACCGAGCATGACCAGTCGGCCATCCATCGCCAGGGCGCTGACGTTACTGTTGAGATACGATCCGCCCATGATGTCGAGGATCACATTGACGCCCTGGCCTGCGGTTTTTTCGGCGATGACCGCAGCGAAATCCTCATCGCGATAATTGATCGCGTCGCCACCGAGATTGCGGATCGCTGCGCATTTGTCCGGGCTGCCGGCGGTGGCGAACGCTTCTATACCGAATTCGCGGCACAGCATCAGTGCGGTAGTGCCGATGCCGCTGGTGCCACCGTGAATCAGTGCGCGTTGACCACGGCTGGCGCCACCGAGGCCGAACAGGTTGGCCCACACGGTAAAGAAGGTTTCCGGGATCGCGGCGGCGTGTACCCAATCCAGGCCTTGGGGAATCGGCAGGGTCTGGCCAGCCGGGACTGCGCAGTATTCGGCATAACCGCCGCCGTTGGTCAGCGCGCAGACTTGGTCGCCCACAGCGAACTGACTGACACCGGCCCCGAGGGCCACGACTTCGCCAGCGACCTCTAGCCCGGGGATCGGGTTCATGCCAGGTTTCATCGGGTATTTGCCGGCACGCTGTAAAGCGTCCGGCCGGTTGATTCCGGCGGCGTGTACGCGGATCAGCACCTCACCTTGTGCAGCGACCGCAAGCGCTACGTGTTTGGGTTGCAAGACCTCGGGGCCACCGGGTTCGGTGATTTCGATTCGGGTCATTTCATTGGGCAGAGACATATCGATTCCTCTGAGTGCAGGTTGTGTAAGTGGGAGCGTGTTGCGCAAACAATGATTCCCTTCAATTTGCGCAGCCGTGCGGTTCGATAGGGACGGGCAGCCATTTCATGGCTTGCTCCAGCAGCAGCGCCACGACGATCGCGCCAGCGGCGATGACGAACAACAACGCGTGGTGACCGCCGCTGGCATTGAACAGCGCTGAATAGGCAAATCCGGCCAACGCCTGAAAGGTCGCGAAGGACACCGTGGCACGGCTCCAGGCGATCTGCTGGCGGTGATGCTCCGGCACCAGCTCATGTACCCGCGCAAGGGCGAGCGGCACGATGCCGGGCGGAAATGAACCGAGTATCACTGCCAGCAGCGCCAGCGCCACAAACGAGTGGGACATCGCCAGCAACCCAAGGGCTATCGCCTGCACCACCAACACCAGGCGAATGCCTGAGCGCGCGCCAAGCTGATCGGCAAGAAAGCCGTAACTCACCGGGCCGACAATCGCGCCCAAACCATACATCACCCAGATCAACGCGCCGACATGCGCCCCGGCGCCGAGTCCACGCGCCACGTAATCCACCAGAAACACCATCGCCGGAACCAGGCCGGCGGCCATGAAGGCGTATTGGGCGAACAGCAAATACACACCGCGCGGCGTCGTTTCAACGGGCGCCTTTTCATGCGCGACCTGCGGGTGCGGGAAATCAGACGGCCAACCGAACCAGCTCAGCGCCGTCAGCAACAAGGCCAAGGCCCCCAGACCCAGCCATGTCGCTTGCAAGCCAAGGCTCAACAGCGGCGGTACCAGCGTCCCGGAGCCGGCAATGCCAAGACCGATGCCGAGAAAGATCGCACCGCTGGCAAGCCCCTTACGAGCCGCCGGAACGTGTGGCAGTACGGTCGCGGCCACCAGCACCATGATCGCGCCACCGGCAATCCCCGACAGCAGTCGCCAGCCGAAGAACCAGCTCACCGACAACGGAAACGCACAGGCAAAAAAAGCCGCCGTGACCACCAGCATCATCAGCCGCAAGGCATTTTTATTGCCGAGCTGGCGCGCTGTCGGCCGGCCGAGCAGGGCGCCGATCAGATAGCCGACCAGATTGGCCGCACCGAGGTAGACCACATCATTGGCGCTGAACCACTGCGCTTCAATCAGCGAAGGGATCAACGGGGTGTAAGCGAAACGCGCCAGCCCGATGCTGACCAGGCTGGCGCAGAGGCCGGCGAAGATCGGCAGCCAGATACCGGTGGAGGTTGAAGTGCGCATGATAGCGATCTCGCGGAAGGTTTATGGCGTCCAGCATATCGGCTATCGTTGCTGCGTTAATGCAGCGATTAAGCGGCACTACGATGCGAATATGCATCACTTGGAGACAGCATGAATTGGGATGATGCACGGGTATTTCTCGCCGTTTGCCGCGAGTCGACGCTACGGGGCGCGGCGCGGGTGCTGGGGGTGGATCAGGCCACGGTCGGGCGGCGGATCACGGCACTGGAAAAATCCCTGAGTGCGACGTTGTTCCTGCGCACCTCCGACGGCTACGCCTTGACCGCGGTCGGTGAGGCAGCGCTCAAGAGTGTGGAGAAAATGGAGCATTCGGCACTGGAGCTGGAGCGGCAGATTCAGGGCCTGGATGATCGCCTGACCGGCACGGTGCGCGTCAGTACCACCGATTCGCTGGCCATCGACTTTCTGATCCCGGCCATTGCCCGTTTGCACGAGCAGCACCCGGACGTGCTAGTGCAACTGGATGCGTCCACGCAGATTCTCAACCTGGCCAAGCGCGAGGCGGATATCGCGGTGCGCAACACCCGACCCGACAACCCTGATCTGATCGCCCGTCGCATTGCCCGATGGCCGGTGGGACTGTTCGCATCCCAAGCGTATATCGACGCCAATGGCATGCCGCAGCCGGACACAGCGTTCGAGGGGCATGATCTGGTGGTCTATCAACCGTACCTGCAAAGCCAAAAGGACCTGACCCTGGTGTCGGAGCCGCTAAGTCGCGGCCGGATTGTCGCCAGCCTCAGTTCCAGCCTGCTCGTGCGCCGTTCGATTGCAGCAGGGTTGGGTGTAGGAGAAATCCCGGTGTACATGGGCGAGCGCGACGGACTGGTCAGGCTCTGGCCGCAGCGTACCCGGCCGCAGCCCTATGAAGTGTGGTTGGTGACCCATGCGGATCTACGCCATACCGCGCGGGTGAGGGCGGTGATTGAACAGATCGTCGAGGTGTTTGCCTCGGAAAATGAGTAGCGCACACTGGCATCGGCGAACTCACAAATCCTGATGAAACGGCCTACGCCGATAGCAGAAACCGCTGGCTTGTAGGCCGGAGGACCGAGGGCTATCGTTTCAAAGGCTGGTGCAAGGCAGCACGCATGTACTGGAGTGACATACCACGGACGGTATCGGTAGCCCGATAAAGGTGTCGAATTGGAAGCCAGGGAATTCAGTCACTTTCAAAGCAGTGACACAACGAGTAAAGGCCAGGGAACGCAAGTCATGGGCGCCATCAGTCGCGAAGAATTCAATGCCAGGATCGAGACCATCGAGACACGAATGGATGCTCGACTGGACGCGGTATCAATGAAAATTGACGGGTTTTTATCTGTTCAGGGAGAGCGGGACAAAACTCAAGTCGAACGAGACAGACGCTACGACCTGATTACGCAAGAAATGCGCAGGATTGCCGACGGCGCGCAGGACGCAGCAAGGCAAGGGGCGACCGTCAAAGCCAATGTCTGGGCTGCAACGGCCGTCCAGTTACTGGGGATAGTCGCCATCGTCGTCGGTGCTTATTACGCCAATCAAGCGAATATGTATGTCGCCATACAAACGACCTTCGCGGCGGTTCAAGCAGGCAAGGACGCTCACACACCAAAACCGTCGGTGCTGCCAACGCCACTGCCTCCACAATAAAAAACGGCCTTCAAAAGAAGGCCGTTTTCGTAGGCGTTACAACCCTGCCTCATGGCATTTGCGGCAACTCCTGCGGCCGCAGATCAAACACCAGCACCTCGGCATCCACGCCGTTGCTCAAGGTCAGTGCCTGTTCTTCACGAACCCGCACACCGTCGCCTTCCTGCAACTGCACGCCGTTGAGTTCAACGCTGCCACGCGCTACATGCACGTAGGCATAACGGTTGGGCGGCAGTTGCAGCGTCGCGCTTTCCTTGCCGTCGAACAGGCCGGCGAAGACCCGGGCGTCCTGACGTACTTTCAGTGAGCCATCCGCGCCGTCCGGCGAGATGATCAGTTGCAGGCGACCGCGTTTTTTCTGCGCGCTGAAGTGCTCCTGCTGGTAGCGCGGCTTGGCGCCGGCCACTTCCGGTACGATCCAGATCTGCAGAAAGTGCACAGGTCGGGTGGCCGAATGGTTGAACTCGCTGTGGGCCACGCCGCTGCCGGCACTCATCAGTTGCACGTCACCGGGGCGGATCACCGAACCGGTGCCGAGGGTGTCCTTGTGTTCCAGTGCGCCTTCAAGCACGTAGGAAAAAATCTCCATGTCGCGGTGCGGGTGCTGGCCGAAGCCCTTGCCGGCCGCCACGCGGTCGTCGTTGATCACCAGCAGGTCGGAAAATCCCTGCTCACGCGGGTTACGGTAGCTGGCGAAGGAGAAGGTGTGGAAGGACTTCAACCAGCCATGATTGGCGAGGCCGCGGTCGGAAGCTTTGCGAAGCGTCAGCATGATGAAATCTCCTGGTGGGACGTTGATTCGTCCGAGTGAGGAGAAGGTTACTGTTAATCGGTTCGAGCAATAAGTAGATGGAAATTGAAACACTGTCCCTCTCAGGTTGACAGTTTTGCGTACCCGATCACGTATTCTTTTCGCCGCTCGCCGCGCACTTGGCCATAATACGAGCTCTGCTTACTTTTCCTTGATTTCAGTGATGTTCACCCATGAAAACCGTGGCTATGGTGCTGTTTCCCGACTTTTTACTGCTCGACATGGCCGGGCCCATGGAGGTGTTTTCGGTCGCCAATCGCTACTTGAAACCTGAAGATCATTACCAGTTGATCACCCTCGGCACCGAGCGCGGGATGTTGCGCGCGTCCAATGGCGTGCAGGTGCAGGCCGACCGCCATATCGACGACCCGGCCCTGGCCTGCGACCTGCTGCTGGTGCCGGGCGGTCCGGGGGCCTACAACGAAAAGCACCCGGCGTTGCTCGCCTGGCTGCGACGGGCGGTGGGACAGGCTGGTTGCTACGGTTCGATCTGCACCGGGGCCTTTGTGCTCGGGCATGCCGGTCTGCTCGATGGCTATCGCGTGACGACCCACTGGAACTACACCGAACGGCTGATCAAGGCCTTCCCCAAGGCGCAGGTGGAGACTGACCAGATCTACACCGAAGACCGCCGCCTGATCACCTCGGGAGGCGTGACTGCCGGCATCGACCTGGCGTTGGCCGTGGTCGCCCGGGATCACGGGAAAAAAGTCGCCCAGGACGTGGCCAAGGTCCTGCTGGTGGTGATGAAGCGTCAGGGCGGACAAGCGCAGTTCAGCCCATTGATGGCGGCGGTGGCTCCGCAGGAAACCGCCATCACCCGCGTGCAGAACCATGTGCTGGAACACCTCGACCAAGCATTCACGGTTGAGCGCATGGCCGGTCTGGCGAACATGAGTACCCGGCACTTTGCGCGGGTGTTCGCGCGGGAGGTGAACATGACACCGATGGAGTTTCTGCAGAACGCCCGTATCGATTGCGCGCGTAATCTTCTGGAAACCAGCGAGCTGCCGTTGAAGACCGTGGCCTATAAAAGTGGTTTCGGCAGCGTGCGCCATATGCGTTTTCTGTTCGCTGAAAAACTCGGCCTGACCCCGGCGCAGTACCGCGAACAGTTCAGCTAGAGCGGTTGTGTCCGTCCGGTGCATCCGGATGTCCGTGTTGCGCCCTGCACGGAGGTTGTGCCGTCACCCACGCCTGCCAAGATAACGGTAACGTCTGGAAGGGAGAGGCGCCGGAGGCTGAGGGCATGATGCTCGCGACCGCTGGCGCTGAAAAACGGCATGCACAGCCACATCGATTTGCCCGCTGCATCGGTCCTGCATTTTGGGCCATACGCCTTTCATCTGCGCCAACGGCTGGTCCTCGACGGCGACCGGCAGTTGCGCATGGGCGGGCGCGCCCTGGATATTCTGCAGGTGCTGGTCGAGCGCGCTGGACGAGTGGTACGCAAGGAACAACTGATTGCCCTGGTGTGGCCCGACAGTGTGGTCGAGGAGATCAACCTGCGGGTGCACATCGCCGCGTTGCGCCGGGCGCTGGGTGACGGCGAGAACGGCCAGCGCTACATCGTCAACGTGCCGCAGTGCGGCTACTGTTTCATCGCCCCGGTGCAGGCTGGAAGCGTTGCACAAGTGGTGTTCGAAACCTTGCACGCCCCGCAGCATAATTTGCCCGCACGCCTGACTTCGGTCATCGGCCGCGATTCGCTGGTCGGCAGCCTGGTGCGACAAATGCCGCTGTGCCGGCTGATGACGCTGACCGGCCCGGCCGGTGTCGGCAAATCCACGGTGGCACTGCGCGTGGCCGAGCTGCTGTTGCAGCATTATCGTGATGGCATCTGGTACATCGATCTGTCCGTGATCGATGATGCCCCATCGTTGCTCGACCATCTGCTGCGCACCCTCGACACCTCGTTCGAGTCGTTAGTGTCGCGCCATGCCTTGCTGGTGCTGGATAACGGCGAGCGCCGTCGCGAGCCGTGCCGGGCGCTGGTGGAGCGACTGCTGCTGGCGGCGCCACGCCTGGCACTGCTGGTCACCAGTCGCGAACCGTTGCAGGCCGATCTCGAGACCCTGCAATCGGTTGCGCCGCTGGCCTTTCCCAAGGCGTCGGCGTCGGACACGGTCGACGAGGTCATGAGCTATTCGGCAGTGCAATTGCTGGTCAGCCGCGCTCGCGCCCGTCAGCACGATTTCAGCCTGCGCGAGCAGGATCTGCCAACTGTGTGCGACATCTGTCGGCGGCTCGACGGCTTGCCGCTGGCCATTGAACTGGCGGCCGCGCAGATCGATGCGTTGGCGCTGGTGGGGCTGCAAACGCAACTGGACAACGGCCTGCGCCTGCTCAGTCATGGCCGACGCACGGCGGTGGCGCGGCTTCAGTCCATGAACGCTGCGCTGGACTGGAGCTATCAGGATCTCAAGAGCAGCGAGCAACGGGTCTTGCAGCGTCTGTCGGTGTTCAAGATGGCTTTCACCGAGGCGGCGGCGCTGCGGGTGATTGACGGTGCGCATCTGACGGCGATCATCGAACGCCTGGTCGCCAAGTCATGGCTGACGGTGGAGCAGGGCGCAGACCCGGTGCGCTATCGGATGCTCAACACCATTCGCTGTTATGTCCGCGAACAGCTGGAAAGTAGCGGTGAACTGAGCGCTATCGTGCATCGTTATGCGCTGTACCACGGGCGACATCGATCCGGCTCAGGTGTGCAATTGGCCACGTAACGCGTCGAGCAGCAAACGCACCTTGCGCAAGTCCGGGGTCGCGTAGCCTTCGCTGAAACGCTGGTAGATCGGTGTCAGCAAATCCAGCGCTTCACGGTGACGTGACTGGCGCTGCCACAGCTGTGCCAGAGATGTCGCGCTGCGCAGTTCCCAGGCCAGGGCGCCTTGGGATCGGGCGATGGCGAGGGCGTTTTGCAGAAGCGCTTCTGCCTGGACGGCGGTATCGACGGTGCCTGGGCGATTGCCTTCGCGAGCAGGCTCGCTTCCACAGACAGGCGCGCTCTTGTCGGAGCGAACCTGCTCGCGAAGGCGTCCCTGCGCACACCCCGCGTCATCAGCCAACAACCGCTCCGCCTCGGCCCGCAACACCTCAGCGGTGCTCCAGCCTGCCGCGCCATTGCGCGCGCGCGCAAGCAACGCATCATCGATGTAACGCGCATCGAGCGTGACCATCAGCTCCTTGATCAGGCCGTTGTCCGCCGGGGTGACGGGCTGGGCCAGGCGCCCATCAATGACCTGCGCATAGTGCTGCCCCCAGGTGTGGAACAGCAGCACCGAGTGCTTTTGCGCCTGCTCCAGCAACAGCTGCAACAGCGTGCGGGCGGTCTTGGAATCGCCGTTGTAATGCGCGATCAGGCAACTGGCCAGGGCCAGGGTGTAGCAGATCGAAGTGCCGTGGTTGATCTGCACGGCGATGTCCAGCGCCTGCCGGGCGGTGCGCCATGCCTGTTCGGGAAACCCCTGCAGCCACAGTACCCGGGCGAGGATGGTCAGCGAAGCCACGCTCTGGTCGTACTGCACGCCAAAACCATGGGTGAACCGGTTGCGATAGCCACTGTGCGCCATGCGCTGGATCACTTGCTCGGCGCTGATCCGGGCTTGCGGCTGGTCGCCGGCAAAGTGCAGGGCCAGGACACGCAAGCGGTGAATACTCAACGACAGCAGCGGGTCGTCTTGGCCACCGAGGCGGTCGAACTGTTCGCTTTGCTTCAGTGCAGCCTGGTAATGGCCGCAACTGAGATTGACCGCGAGGTGTCCGGATATCGCGCGCAACTGCCCGGCGACGTCGTGGTGCCGTTGCGCCAGTGCGTGGGCCTGGGTGAAGGCCTCGATGGTTTCCGGCGAACCGCCCCAGGTGTGGTAGCAAGCGCTGCCGAGCGCCAGTTGCAGGGTGATTTCCAGTCGTGGGCAGGGTTGCTCGGCACCGGCGAGCAAGGTCAGTGCCTGGCGCACATGGCCGCCATATTCCTTGAGCAACGACAGCTCTTGCCAGAGCGCAGCCGACGTCGCCGTCAGACGGATTCCGAGTGGGCGCGAGCCCGCACCGTGCAAACTCCAGTCGAGAGCGGCGCGCAGGTCCTCCAGACCCCGGGCATAACGTTCGAGCCATTGCGTGGTCGGGGTGTGCTCCCACTCGGTCTGCGCCTGTTCCATCAACGTCAGATAGCGTTCGGCGTGGCGTTCGCGCAGGGTTTCGCGTTCACCGCTGTGTTCGAGTTTTTCCAGCGCGTAATGGCGCGTGGTATCGAGCAGGCGATAGAACACTTGTTCGTCGCCGACATCCACATTGAGCAGCGATTTGGCCACCAGTTGCGTGACCGCCGCGAGCACCTCGGTGGGTTCGATGTGCTGACCGACGACCACCGCAGCGGCCGACGCCAGGCTGAAACTGCCGCGAAACACCCCGAGGCGGCGCAGACAGGTCTGCTCGCAGGGCGTGAGCAGGTTGAAACTCCAGTCCAGCGTGGCATGCAGCGTCTGGTGCCGCGCATGGCGGTGGTGGTTGCCCGCCGCCAGTGGGTGCAGGTGATCCTGCCATTGCTGCAGCAAGCCGCTCAGACCGAGACTTTCGACCTGCGCCGCCGCCAGCTCCAGCGCCAGCGGAATACCGTCCAGGCGCCGGCAGATTTCAATCGCCAGCGGTAGCTCGGCGTCGCTCAATTCGAAGTGTTCGTGGGCGACCATGGCCCGCTCGACGAACAGTTGCAGCGCGGCAAAAGCCATCGCCTGTTCGCGATCGAGATCGCTCGTCGCCGGTGGGCAGTCGAGCGAATCCAGACGCTGCACGAATTCACCTTCAGCGCGCAGGCTTTCACGGCTGGTGGCCAGAATGTGCACCTGTGGTGCGCCGCGCAGGAGGCTCTCGGCGAGCAGCGCCACGGCATCGATCAAGTGCTCGCAATTGTCGATCACCAGCAGCATCTGCCGCTCGCGCACATCGTTGATCACCGCCGCCAGCGGTTCGCCGTCGTGCACTGACAGATTGAGCAGGGTCGCCAGTTGCGAGGCGATCAGCACCGGGTCGTTGAGCGGTGCCAGATCCAGCAGGCGGATGCCATCGCGATAGCGTCCGATCAACTGTTCGGCGACGCGCAGGGCGACCGTGGTCTTGCCGATCCCGCCGGGGCCGACCAGGGTGATGCAACGCTGCAGAGGCAGTTGTTGCATCAGGCTGTCGACCAGCGGCTGACGGCCGATCATCCGGGTATGGCGCAACGGCAGATTGTGCCGCCCCGGAGCCGCTTCGCGCAGGCGTTGTTCGCTGGCCTGCATCGTCAGCGGGGCGACGAAGCTGTAACCGCGCTGGGCCACGGTGATGATGTAGCGCTGACCGGCCTGACCGTCGCCCAGCGCCTTGCGCAGGGCGGCCATGTGCACCCGCAGGTTGATGTCTTCGACCACGCTGTCCGGCCACACACCGGCGAGCAACTGCTGTTTGCTCACCACTTCGCCGGCGTGCGCCAGCAGCATCAGCAGAATATCCATGGCACGGCGCCCCAGGCGCAGCGGCTGGTCACCTTCCATGACCAGTCGTTGCCCGGTGTAAATCCGATAGGGGCCGAAGCCGATGGCCTGATTCGGGGAAAGACTCAACAGCACACTCCTGCGGTGATGCGACGATCCCGGCACAGGGGCGCTACGTGAAGACGCAGACCGTCTGGTGCAGGGTATCGCAGCATATTCCTCAGGTTTGGCCATCAGTGCAACGGCAGGCTCTTGCGCAACGCTCAAAAGCTCATGGGCCGTGTCCGGGTCTCTTTGCCTTCACGCATGACCTGGCAGCGCCAGGCGAACGGGTTGATCCCTTCGCTGCGGGTGAACATGTGACAGAAATGCGCCTGATCGCAGAAGCCGCATTCCAGGCTGATCTGCGTCAGGCTCAGACCGGTGCAGCGGATCAGCAGCTTGGCACGGGCGATGCGCTGTTCGCGGATCCAGTCCTGCGGCGAAACCCCTGTGCTGCATTTGAAGGCGCGGGAAAAATGGCTGCGTGACAGTGAACAGGCGCGGGCCAGTTCGGTGACCTCAAGGCTCTCGCCGAGGCGTTCGAGGATCAGTTGTTTGACCTGTCGTTCACGTTGCGGACTGAGTCCGCCGACCCCGGTCTTGCGTGGTTCGTTGGCAGGGGCGAGGGCGACGCTGTGCTGTAAGTGAGCCATGGCCAAAGTCCGTGTCGATGGGGAATGCACGGTCGGCGCATCCCCTCAGGTCAAAAAAACAACGCTGCGCAGAGGGCTTCATTGTTGGGCGAGGGCGGGAGGCTGACGAGTTAATCGTTGTTAATTCCAGCGCATTGGCCTGAACTCAGCACATCCCTGCAAGTCTGCGCCCCACTGTTTGCGGCACGATGACTGCAAGCGTGGCGAATCGATGAGGCGCTGCAATCGGCAGGTTCAGGGGGAATCAAATGAAAGGCATCTTTAAAGCAGCGACGGCGCTGACGTGCGCGCTAGTGATTTCCGGTGCCATGGCGCAGGCACCACAGCAGGGCACTCAGGCGCCGGGCTATTTCCGCCTGGCCTTGGGGGATTACGAGGTCACCGCGTTGTTCGATGGGTACAACGACCTGTCGCCGAAGCTGTTGCAGGGCATGAGTCAGGCCCAGATCCGCGCACTGCTGGCACGCCGTTCGATTGAATTCCCGGGTGTACAGACGGCGTTCAATGCTTTTCTGGTCAATACCGGCAAGCAACTGATTCTGGTCGATAGCGGTGCCGGGCAATGCATTGGCGCCACCGCCGGGCAGCTCCTGGCGAATATGCGGGCGGCCGGCTACCAGCCAGAGCAGGTCGATACGATCTTGCTGACGCACCTGCACCTTGATCATGTCTGTGGTCTGGTCGATGCACAGAAACAAGCGTTGTTCACGCATGCCACGGTTTATGCCGCCAAGGCTGAAGCGGATTATTGGCTCGATCCGACCGCGCTGGCCAAAGCTGCGGCCGGCGCCAGAGAGTTTTTCAAGATCGCCCAGGACTCCACTGCGCCCTACGTCGCCACCGGGCGTTTCAAGACTTTTGCCGCTGGCCAGTCGCCGTTGCCTGGATTAGTCGAAGCGACACTCGAAGCCGGACATACGCCGGGCAGCACCACCTACCGTTTCACCTCGCAGAATCAGAGCATCGTCTTCATGGGCGATCTGGTGCATAACCTCGCTGTGCAGTTTGAGCACCCGGAAGTGTCGATCGGCTTTGACGTCAACAGTGCGCAAGCGATCAACGCTCGTCAGGCGGTCTTCAGCGCGGCGGTCGCCAGCAAGACGTGGGTGACGGCGGCGCACCTGCCGTTCCCGGGTATCGGTCACATCACTGCGCAAGGCAAACACTTTCAGTGGGTGCCCGTGGAATACGGTCCGTACAAGCGCGCGGCCAAGGTGCCGTTAATCGAGTAAAGTGCGCAGCGCCCACTCGCCAAAGCGGCTGACACCGAAAAGGAAAACAAGCCCATGAACCGTAACGATCTGCGTCGCGTCGACATGAACCTGCTGGTGATTTTCGAAGCGCTGATGTTCGAAAAGAACCTGACCCGCGTCGCCGAAAAACTGTTCATGGGGCAACCGGCCGTCAGCGCCGCGTTGGGGCGTTTGCGCGATCTGTTTGACGATCCTTTGCTGTTGCGCAACGGTCGCGGCATGGAGCCGACCGCGCGGGCGCTGGCGATTCTCAAAGAGCTGCAACCGGCGATGGATGTCATCTCCGGCGCGGTCAGTCGGGCCAAGGAGTTCGAACCGGCGAGCAGTTGCGATGTGTTTCGCATCGGCTTGTCGGACGACGCTGAGTTCGGCCTGTTTCCACCGTTGCTGCGCCAGCTTCAGCAAGAGGCGCCGGGGATCGTCGTGGTCGTGCGGCGCGCCAACTATCTGTTGATGCCGGCGCTGCTGGCGTCCGGGGAAATCTCCGTCGGCGTGAGCTACACCACCGATCTGCCGGCCAACGCCAAGCGCAAGACCTTGCGCGACATTCCCTGCAAAGTCCTGCGCGGTGACGACCGCCCGGGGCCGCTGACCCTCGACGAATACTGCGAGCGCCCTCACGCGATGGTGTCGTTCTCGGGCGATCTGAGCGGCAATATCGATCTGGACCTGGCCAAGGTCGGCCGTTCGCGCCGCGTGGTCTTGGGCGTGCCGCAATTCAGCGGCTTGCGCGCCTTGCTCGCCGGCACCGAAATGATCGCCACGGTGCCGGATTACGCAGCCTGTGCGCTGGTCGAGGGCTGCAAACTGCGCGCCGAAGATCCGCCGTTCCCGATCGATGCGGCGCAACTGTCGATGGCCTGGAGCGGGGTGCATGACAACGACCCGGCCGAGCGCTGGCTGCGTTCGCGGATCAGCCAGTTCATGGCCGCGCCGCTGGACATCCCGTCTGCCTGACATCTTCTCCGTGTAGGAGCTGCCGAAGGCTGCGATCTTTTGATCTTCAACAACAGAATCAAAAGATCGCAGCCTTCGGCAGCGCCTACACAAAGCTGTCGCGTCTGTTGGTAACTGAGCACATCCATTCAATTTCCCCCCGCCCGCACCGAGCATGATTCAACCCGATGAGAACGAAAGGGTAGGGTCATGAGCGCATCACAACGCGATGAACGGGCACAGAACATCGGTCTGCTGTTTCTACGGATCAGCGGCGGACTGTTCCTGCTGTGGGTTCACGGCTTGCCCAAGCTGCTCGACTTCACCGCGCAACTGCAACTGATCGAAGACCCGTTTCACCTCGGTGCCCACCTGACCCTATGCCTGGCGATTTTCGCCGAAGTCCTCTGCCCGCTACTGATCGTCGGCGGGGTGCTGGCGCGATTGGCCTGCTTGCCTATTCTGTTTGTGCTGCTGGTGGCGCTGCTGGTCGTGCATCCGCAATGGAGTGTGGCCGAGGGGCAGTTCGGCTGGTTGCTGTTGATCCTGTTCACCACTGTGTTCATCGCCGGGCCGGGACGGCTGGCGATTTCTGTTCGTTTACCCGGAGTGCTGCGTTATGCCTGAAGTCCTCGATCCACAAACGCCGGGGGCCGATGAGACGGTCACGCTGATTATCAAGCACCGGGTCAAGGCCGGTTTCGAGTCAGCGTATGAGGCTTGGCTGCGCAATATCGTCCGCGTGGCGGGGCAGCGTGAAGGCCATTTGGGTGTGGACGTGGTGCGCGGCAAGCGCGGCCGTCTCGACTTCTATACCTGCGTACTGCGCTTCAGCTCCACCGAAGCGATGCAAGGCTGGCTGGAGTCGTCGCAGCGTCAGGCACTGGTCGCCGAAGCCGCGCCGATGCTGGCTGATGGCGATCAGACCGAAGTCGCGCCGATCAATGAATTCTGGTTTACGCCACTGGTCGATGCTGCTTCGCCGCCGCCGCGCTGGAAGCAGGCCGTCGTCACGCTGCTGGTGATTCTGCCGCACACTTTGCTCGTGCCGCTGATCTGGGGGCCGCTGCTGGCGCTGCATCCGCTCCTTTCGAATTACGTGGTCGCGACGTTCCTGATCACCCTGACCATCGTCCTGTCGGTGGTGTACGTGGTGATGCCGCCGGTCACTCGATTATTTGCGCCGTGGCTCGAAGCCAGCCAGGTGCATGAACACCTCGATTCCCAAGAAACCTCGCCACGTTGAGCGCGCGGGGTTTGCTCCTTTTCACTTTGCTTGAGGAACTGCGATGAGCGCCGATCTGATTTTATTCAATGGCCAGTTTCACACCGTCGACCGCACCAAACCGCTGGCCAGTGCCGTGGCCATTACCGACGGCCGCTTTGTCGTCGTCGGCAATGATAACCAGGCCATGGCCCTGCGCGGGCCGAACACGCAAGTGATCGACATGCATGGCCGCTGCGTGATCCCCGGTCTCAACGACTCGCACCTGCACCTGATCCGTGGCGGCCTCAATTACAACCTCGAACTGCGCTGGGAAGGCGTGCCGTCGCTGGCCGATGCGCTACGCATGCTCAAGGAGCAGGCCGACCGCACGCCGACCCCGCAATGGGTGCGCGTGGTCGGTGGCTGGAACGAATTCCAGTTCGCCGAAAAACGCATGCCGACCCTCGAAGAACTCAACCAGGCCGCGCCGGACACCCCGGTGTTTGTCCTGCACCTGTACGACCGCGCGCTGCTTAACCGCGCGGCCCTGCGGGTTGCCGGTTACACCCGCGACACGCCGAACCCGCCGGGTGGCGAGATTGTCCGTGACGCCAATGGCAACCCGACCGGGATGCTGGTGGCGCGGCCGAACGCGATGATTCTGTACTCGACGCTGGCCAAGGGGCCGAAGCTGCCGCTGGAGTACCAGGTCAACTCGACGCGCCAGTTCATGCGCGAACTCAATCGCCTTGGCCTGACCAGCGCGATCGATGCCGGCGGTGGTTTCCAGAACTATCCGGACGACTATCAGGTGATCGAACAGCTGGCCAAGGATGACCAGTTGACCGTGCGCATCGCCTACAACCTGTTCACCCAGAAGCCCAAGGAAGAGCTCAGCGACTTCCAGAACTGGACCGGCAGCGTCACCCTGCACCAGGGCGACGATTACCTGCGGCACAACGGCGCCGGCGAGATGCTGGTGTTCTCCGCCGCCGACTTCGAAGACTTCCTCGAGCCGCGCCCGGACCTGCCGCAAACCATGGAACAGGAGCTGGAGCCGGTGGTGCGCCATCTGGTCGAGCAGCGCTGGCCGTTCCGTCTGCACGCCACTTACAACGAATCGATCAGCCGCATGCTCGACGTGTTCGAGAAGGTCAATCGCGACATTCCATTCAACGGTCTGCCGTGGTTCTTCGACCACGCCGAAACCATCACCCCGCAGAACATCGAACGGGTGAGGGCACTGGGCGGCGGCATCGCGATTCAGGATCGCATGGCGTTCCAGGGTGAGTACTTTGTCGATCGTTACGGCAAACAGGCGGCCGAGGCCACGCCGCCGATCAAACGCATGCTCGCCGAGGGCGTGCCGGTAGGCGCTGGCACTGACGCCACGCGGGTGTCCAGCTACAACCCGTGGACTTCGCTGTACTGGATGGTCAGCGGTCGCACCGTCGGCGGTCTGGCCTTGTACGAAGAAGGTCTGCCGCGCAGCACGGCGCTGGAGCTGTTCACCCACGGCAGCGCCTGGTTCTCCTCCGAGCAGGGCAAAAAGGGCCAGATCAAGGTCGGGCAACTGGCGGATCTGGCGGCGCTGAGCGCGGACTTCTTCAATGTCGAGGAAGAAGCGATCAAGTGGATCGAGTCGGTGCTGACTGTGGTCGGCGGCAAGATTGTCTACGCCGCCGGCGATTTCGAAGACCTCGGCCCACGCTCGATTCCCGTGCTGCCGGACTGGTCGCCGGTGGTCAAGGTGCCGGGCCACTGGCGGCCGAATTCGCCGCTGCAGGCGCAAGTGCACCAGTGTGTCGGTGCCTGCGCGGTGCATTCGCACAGCCATGAAAAAGCACGCCTGTCGAACGCGCCGGTCAGCGATTTCGCCGGGTTCTGGGGCGCGTTCGGCTGTTCCTGTTTCGCTTTCTGATTTTTCCATATAAAGCGCCGGCCAACCGGTACGGCGCTTCCTGCAACATCCATCCCAAGGAGTTTCCCATGAGCGTTCCCTACAAGCGTCTGAACAAAGATGATGCGGTCGTGCTGCTGGTCGATCACCAGACCGGTCTGATCTCGCTGGTGCAGGACTTCACCCCCAACGAGTTCAAGAACAACGTGCTGGCGCTGGGCGACATCGCCAAGTTCTTCAAGCTGCCGACCATCCTCACCACCAGCTTCGACGCCGGTCCCAACGGCCCGATCGTGCCTGAGCTGCGCGAGCAATTCCCGGACGCGCCGTTCATTCAGCGTCCAGGCCAGATCAATGCCTGGGACAACGAAGACTTCGTCAAGGCGATCAAGGCCACCGGCCGCAAGCAACTGATCATCGCCGGTGTGGTGACTGACGTCTGCGTGGCGTTCCCGACCCTGTCGGCCATCGCCGAAGGTTTCGAAGTGTTCGTGGTGACCGATTCTTCCGGCACCTTCAACACCACCGTGCAACAAGCGGCGTGGGCGCGGATGTCGGCTGCCGGTGCACACCTGCTGAACTGGTTCGCCGTGGCCTGCGAGCTGCAGGGCGACTGGCGCAACGACATGGAAGGCCTGGCGCATCTGCTGTCCGAACGCCTGCCGAACTATCGCAACCTGATCAACAGCTACACCAAGTTCACCGCCAAGTAAGAAGATCAAAAGATCGCAGCCTGCGGCAGCTCCCACATTGGAACGCGTTCCTCTGTAGGAGCTGCCGCAGGCTGCGATCTTTTGCTTTTAACGTTTCTGCAACCAACCCAGAAAACCACCCTTGCGCATCGGCGCCGGTTTCGTCATCAGTGCGAGGCGGCTGTTCTGCTGTCGCACGGCCTGCAGTTTGTTCAGCGCCTGGCCGACTTCGCTGCGCTGCGCCATGCATTGGCGGGTCAGGGCTTTGTCGAGGCGATAGATGATGCTCGACGTCAACGCGGTAAACGTGGCTTGCGACGGCGTATCGGCGAGGATGCTCTGTTCGCCCATGACCTCGCTCGGTCCCATGCGTCCGGCTTCGGTCTGGCCGCTGCCATCGGGCACGGTCGCACTGACCACACCGGTGGCGATGACAAACAGACTGTCGGGGACCTCATCCAGCCCCAGCACCACCTGACCGGCCGCGTACTGTTGCGCGACCATCGATTCGGCGAGGCGATCGCGTTCCTCATGGCTCAACGAGCGGAAGACTTTCACTTCATCGAGCAACGCCCGGGCGCGGGTCGACGGCTCGATCACGCCATCCGGATGTCGGGAAATACCCGCGGCTTCGAGATGCCTGTGGGCGAGGTCGAACAGTTGATTGCGCACCTCGCTTTTCTTGCCCAGTTCACTGATAAAGCCGCTGGCGACGTACTCCGACATTTCTTCACCGGCCTCTTTCAGCACGGCTTTGGGCGGCGGATTCAACAGCAGACTGCTGCTGCCTTGCAGGGTGCGGTCGAGGGCGTCGAGCACCCGCCGTGGACGGATATGATTCGGCACCTTGATGCTGATCGAGACACCGTGCAGGTTGGTCGGGCGACTGAGATTGACGATCTTCGCCTTGGCCGCCACCGAGTTCGGCACCACGGCCAGGGTGCCGACGCTGGTCAGCAGGTGCGTGGCGCGCCAGTCGATGTCGAGCACCTTGCCCTCGACGCCGTCGATCACCACGAAATCATCCACCTGATACGGCTTGGTGGTGTTGAGCACGATCCCGGAGAACACGTCGCTCAGGGTACTTTGCAACGCCAGACCGACGACGATCGCCACCACCCCGGAAGTCGCCAGCAAGCCTTTGACCGGCAGCTCCAGCACATAACCGGCGGCCGCGACGATTGCTGCCAGAAACACCAGCGCGCCGATCACGTCCTGCAACAGCCGACCGCTGTGACCGATGCGCCGCATCAGCACCAGGCCGATCACTTCGGTCAAGACGCGCGCGGCGTACAGCCACCAGACAATCCCCAGCGCTGTCGCGCCCAATTGCGCCACGCGGTCATCGGCAAACACCGGCGCCAGCAACGGGCTGACGCCGGCATTGATGATCAGTGCGCTGAAGCCGAGAAACAGCACCAGGCGAATACCGACCCGTGGGGCGCGATGCGTGAAGGGCGCGAAGTGCCAGAACATTGCGTCGAGCACCAGCAAGGCGGCGCTCCAGGACAGCAGGTGGGCATAAAAAAGGGTCATGATCGGGACTCTGCGATGCGGCTGAGAAAAAAGATCGCAGCCTGCGGCAGCTCCTACAGGGAAATGCATTCCAAGGTAGGAGCTGCCGCAGGCTGCGATCTTTTGCTTTTAAGGGTTCAGATGCGTTTTCAACTCAGCCGCCGCCTGCCGCACGGCCGCTTTCACTTCCGGAATCTGACTCAGCGGATTGAGCAAGCCAAAGTCATGAATCATCCCGTTGTAACGCACCGACGTCACCGGCACGCCGGCCGCATCCAGATGCCGTGCGTAGCCTTCGCCTTCATCGCGCAACACGTCGAACTCGGCGGTCTGCACCAGCGCTGCGGGCAAGCCCTTGAGCTGTTCGGCGCTGGCGTTCAACGGCGAGGCGTGGATCTGGCTACGCTCGGCCGGGTTGGTGGTGTAGCTGTCCCAGAACCACTGCATCATGCCCTTGGTGAGGAAATGGCCCTCGGCAAACTGCTGGTACGAGCCGTCGTCGAACTGCGCATTGGTCACCGGCCACATCAGCAACTGGAAGCGCAGCGCCGGGGTGTTCTGTTCCTTGGCCATCAGCGCCACGACCGCCGCCATGTTGCCGCCGACACTGTTACCGGCCACCGCCAGTCGCTTGCCATCGACACCAATCTGCTTGCCGTTTTCGGCCACCCATTTTGTCGCGGCGTAAGCCTGATTGATCGCCGTCGGGTACTGCGCTTCCGGCGACGGCGTGTAATCGACGTACACCGCGACAGCGCCGGAGCCCACCACCAGATCACGAATCAGGCGCTGGTGCGTCGGGTAATCGCCCAACACCCAACCGCCGCCGTGGAAAAACATGAACACTGGCAACTCACCTTTGACCTTGGCCGGGCGCACCACTTTGAGGTTGATCGTCTGGCCATCGACCTTGATCGCCTTGTCGCTGACTTCAACCCCGGACAGGTCGACTTTCACCGAGGCCTGAGCACCGGTCAGCACCGCACGGGCCTCTTTCGGGCTCAGTTGCTCCAGCGGTTTGCCACCGCCGGCGGCGAGCGCTTCGAGGAAGGCCTGGGTATTGTGTTCGACACCCGGGCTGCCGGCGGCGAAGGCGTTGCCGATGGACAGGGCGAGGAGGGACGCGGTCAGGGTTTGTTTGATGTTCATGCGCAATTCCTTTTTCGAGAGTTTGTTGTGTGTTGTTGGGTTGTGTTCAAACCGTGAGCACAGATTAATGAGCTGTCGAAAAGTGAAAAAGCGGCTATAAAGCGTTTAACTGTCCACCAGAGAGTGACAATGAACCCGTTCGAAGACATGCGTATTTTTTGCCAAGTCATGGACTCCGGCAGCTTTACGGCGGCGGCTGATCAGTTGGGCCTGTCCAAGCAATTCGTCAGCCGTCGGTTGATGCAACTTGAAGAGCGCCTCGGGGTGCGGTTGTTGAACCGCTCGACCCGGCGCCTCGACGTCAC
This sequence comes from Pseudomonas serboccidentalis, assembly GCF_028830055.1. NCBI lineage: Bacteria > Pseudomonadati > Pseudomonadota > Gammaproteobacteria > Pseudomonadales > Pseudomonadaceae > Pseudomonas > Pseudomonas serboccidentalis. The sequence continues at coordinate 3,825,042 of NZ_CP101655.1, read as the reverse complement.
GCCACTGGGCCAGAGTTATTACGAATCGGCGCTGCGTCTGCTGGGTGAAGTCGAACAGGTCGAGCAAGGCATCGCAGGGCAGACCGCCGAGCCGCGCGGCACCATTCGCGTCAGTGCACCGCTGTCGTTTGCGGTGGCGCATCTGGGCTGCCTGCTGCCGCTGTTCCTGCAGCGCTATCGTGAGGTCACCGTGGAAGTGGACTTGAGCGACCGCCCGGTGGACCTGCTCGGCGAAGGCTACGACCTGGCGTTGCGCATCGGTGTGCTGGAAGACTCGACGCTGATCGCCCGGCGCCTTGCCTCCATCGAACGGGTGTACTGCGCCAGCCCGGCGTACCTGGCCGAACGCGGTACGCCGCTCAAACCCGAAGACCTGCACGGCCACGACTGCCTGCCGTATGGCCATGGTCGTTCGGTGCAATGGCGCTTCGATGCGGGGCAGGGCAAACCGCTGCTGGTGAACGTCACCGGACGCATGCGCGTGAACAACGGCGAGTTGCTCAGGGACGCGGCGGTGCAGGGGATGGGGATTACCTATCTGCCGACGTTCATCGTTGGCGCGGCGCTGAACGACGGGCGACTGCTGCCGGTGCTCGACGACTACCGCCCTGAACCGCTGACCCTGTCGGCGGTGTATCCGCAGCATCGCCAGGCCTCACGCCCGGTGCAGGCGCTGGTGGAGTTTTTGCGCGAACGCCTCAATTCGACAACCACCAACTCTCTGTAGGAGCTGCCGCAGGCTGCGATCTTTTGATTCTGATTAAAAGCAGGATCAAAAGATCGCAGCCTGCGGCAGCTCCTACAGGGGGTGTATTTCAATTCGGGATGTTTAAAGGTTGTGAAGGAAAAGCGGAAGCTTCCCACGCTGTTTTCAGGTTGTCCGTCGGACGTCCGGTCTCTAGCCTGTGTTGGTCGCTGCCAAATCAGCGACCGGGCCTGGAAATCCGATGGTTTTGAGAGCGCAAAGTGGTCATGCTCGGTGAGCTGGCGGTGAACAAGGCGCTGGATAACGTTGAGCCCACCGCATAACCCCCTGTGGCAGCGAGCCTGCTCGCGAAAGCGCAGGTTGGCTGTACCGACGCCTTCGCGAGCAGGCTCGCACAATGGATCCACGGTGCGGCTTACAAAGTCGCAACAACCGTATCGATCGGGCTGTTCTAGACTTGGCACCGCTCAATCACGAGCAGTACCGGAGTGCGCCATGGAAGTGCCCAACAATAAAACCGCCATCGACAGCAATCGACAGGCGTGGAACGATTCCGCTCGCCATCACCGTGAATCGGCGGAATGGCAAACGCTCTTGAGCGACGTGTCACAGGCTGATTTCTCTTGCCTCGACGACACCCTGCGCGGCCTGCTGGAGCAGGTTGGCGTGGATGGTCAAGAGGTGATTCAACTCGGTTGCAACAACGGTCGTGAAAGCCTGTCGCTGTTTGCCCTTGGTGCGCGGACGGTGGTGGGCGTCGATCAGTCGAGCGCCTTCCTCGAACAGGCTCGCGAATTGAGCCAGCGTTCGCCACACAACGCCGAGTTCATCGAAAGCGATATCCATCACCTGCCGGCCTCGTTGCACAGCCGTTTCGACGTGGCGTTGATCACCATCGGCGTCCTCAACTGGATGCCCGACATCGGCGAATTCTTCCGTCATGTCGCCTTGACCCTCAAGCCGGGCGGCAAACTGGTGATCTACGAAACCCATCCGTTTCTGGAAATGGTCGACCCCGACGGCGAAGACCCGTATCGCCTCGTCAGCTCTTACTTTCGCGCCGAGCCATTCGTGCAGGAAGAGCCGATTGTCTACGTCGGCAAGGTCGAGCAGCAGGCGGCCAAGTCCTACTGGTTTGTGCACACCCTCGGCGCAATCTTCAGCGGCGCCATCGCGGCCGGTCTGAACATCGCGCACTTCAAGGAATACCCGCATTCGAATCGGGAAGAAGTGTATGACCAGTACCTGAATCAGCCAGCGCAGATGCCGCTGTGCTTCACCCTGGTCGCCAGCAAGGCCTGAGATTTTTGTTGCCCCGACTGGACTCATCGCGAGCAGGCTCACTCCTACCGTTGATTGGCGTCGTCCACAAAACCACTGTAGGAGTGAGCCTGCTCGCGATGAGGCATCACTGCCGCCGTAGATTCCCAAGTTGAATCAAGCTCAATCGAGTGCCGCAGCACCCCGTGGGAAATCCTTGTTCAGATCGGCATAGGAAACCCGTGGCACACCCGTCAGCCGTTGTTCCAGCACGCGGCTCAGGGATTCGCCGGGGTTGAGGTAGGCATCACCGAAATCGCTCCCGAGCTGATTCGGGTGGGCGACGATTTCCAGCACGCCGTCGGTCGGTGCGGGGGCGTTGCGCAGGTCCACTGGCGTGCACACATAGTCCGCCGTGGCCCCGGCCAGACTTTGCAAACGCCAGTTGAGCAAGCCTTTGAATACGCGTTTGGGCAAGCTGAGGTTTTGTCCCAGATTGCGCGCCAGGCGAATCGGCACGCCTTGGCGGGCGGCAAACCGGGCGACGATTTCGCCGATCGGCCAGATGTTGTGCACGTGCTGATGCGAGTCGATATGGCTCGGCCGCACGCCGTGCTCGACACAGCGTTGCCACTGCGCCTGCAGCTCTTCGCGCACCGCGTCGCGATCTTCACGGTTCAGCCACAGGCTGTGACGCGGCAGACTCAGATCAAACACGCCGTGGCCGTCGCAGAAGGTGCGACGGCGCAGAATCGAGGCACTCAGCGGCCGGCCGTACGTCAGGTTGAAATGCAACCCGACCCGACCTTGCAGCGAAGCATGCCGGGCCATGGCGCAGGCCGCTTCGAATGCAGGCATGTTGGCCATGGCGGTGGCGCTGCTGATGACCCCGGCCTGAAACGCTGCGAAGATCACCTCGTTTTCGTTCGGGCTCAAACCGAAATCGTCAGCGTTGACTATGACTTGGCGCGGCATGATCGCCCTCCGTGGTGATGACGACAGGTGTGGGCGCCGCTGCGGGTGTGGCCGCACGCCGTGCCCGCCATTGCTGCACAGTCGGTTTCAAGTGATGCCAGAGGCGCAACCCCAGCCCCAGCAGCAGGCCGCTGGGGCGCCAGGAATAGAAGCTCCAGCGCCAGTGTTCCAGTTGTCCGGTCATGCGTTCATGCAGTTGATGGCTGGAGTTTTCCAGGCTGACCCGCGAGGCATCGATCCAGCGCCAGTGCTCGTCCAGCCCCCAGCGAATCCATTCCTCCAGCAGCACCCGGCCGCTGCCCAGATCGGCGTATTGCGGCAGGAACGCGAGGTTGTAGTCGTACAGTCGGTCCTGTTCGAGCAGGCCGAGGCGGTAGCTGATGCAGCGTCCGTCGAGTTCCAGCGTAACCACGCGGACCAGTCCTTGGGCGGCGAGGGCGGTGAAGGCATTTTCGATCCATTGCCGGCTGCGTTTGCTGGCAAAAATCCCCACACCTTCATCACCTTTCCAGCTCACCGCTTCGACTTCGCGGATCACTTTCAGCAATGGCGGCATGCTCAGCGCATCAGGGGTGATGCGCCGCACCTCGGCGCCACATGCGGCAATCCGTTTGCGCGCGCGGCGCAGTTTGTAGCGCGGGTCGCCGGAGACTTCCTGATGATCCGCCTCGCTGATCAGGTGCACCGGCACCCGACAGCTCAGGCGTCGTTCACCGGTGGAACTGGCGGCCATCCATGGGGTGAGGGCGCTTTCTTCCCCCGCCGGTTCGGACAATTCGTTGAGTTGCAGCAGCGCGTGAGGTAACCGTTGGCGGATCAGCCGCAAGGCCTGGCGCATCGCTGCGCCGTCGAGCAACGACAGCAGCGCCAGACGGTCGGCCAACGGATAGCCCAGATGATGCAGGACCCGGAACGGTACCCCGGCAAAGCGCTCGCGTCCCGTTATCAGCGGCAGGCACAGGCGCAATTCGTCAGCTTCCCAACCCAGCAGAATGTGCAGGCACTCACCCTGGGCCAGGGTCAGCTCTGCTGCACGCAACCAGCCGAGGTTGTTGAACGGTGTGTGGTCCGCCACGCTCAGGCGCAGCGCTTCGTAGGCTGCCGCCGGGAAGTCGGCGGCGCACAGTGAAGTGCGCCATTCGAATCGCGCCGCCATGGGGTCAGGCCGCCGTTGCTGGGACAGATGGACGGGATGGTTTGCGTAGCGCATCGAGCCGCGAGCCGCTGTAGCGGGTTTCGCGGTAGAAGCGCCAGCGACCGAACAGGGTGTAGATGTTCATGATCCGGCCTTGCTCGGTGTAACCCATGCGCAGGTGCAGTTTGAGCGCCGGGATGTTGTGGAACTCGCAGACGTCCACCACCTTGTCGCAGCCCTGGTCAGCCATGGCTTTCCACAGTTCCAGTTGCACGTCTACCGACAGTTCGGTGCCCCAGAAGGGACGCGTCAGCTCGCCGCCGAATTCGAAGAATTCGCCAGGTTTCACCGGGAACAGGCACCCGTAGTAATGCCGGTCGAAATAGTCGCGCTTGCTGCCCCAAATGAACCCTATGGCATCGCCCTGATCGTCCAGATACATGAGCCCGGTGTGGCCTTCATTGGCCAGCTCGGCCATGGTTGCGACGCGGTCGCCGAAATAGCGGGCGAAAGCGCTGGCATTGTCGGCAGTGATCCTCACCGACCGCACGGGTGGATAGGGCCTGAGGCTATGCGGCGGTACTGGACTGACCAGGTCGCGTTCCATCCACAGCAGTTCCTGATGGGAAAGCACGTAGTGCTTCCAGGCCTTGCCGAGGGTGGTGCGCAAGCCTTTTTGCTTAATGTGTTGACTGATTTTTTGCACAATGCTCATGGTCTTTGCTCCTGGTGACATGCATCGCGCGGCCAGCGACCAGCGCGGTAGAACATGAATAAACGAGTCATGAGGCGCTCCAACCGAGAGCAAACAAGGTCTGCCCTGGCAGCTCGAAACGCACGCGCCCGTCCTGGCACGCAAACGGCGCGTCGCGGCTGCGGTTGTCCGCGCCGAAATAACGCAATGCCCCCTGGTTCAGCGGGCACTTGGCGCCGTCCAGTTCGACACGCTGCAGACGTGTGCCCTTGTTCACGCCGAGCAGGCCACGCCGGCCGTTACCGGCCATTGCCAGCACATCGACTTCAAACGCATCGTTCTCCAGCCACAACACCTGATGCAGCCAGTGCTGCGCGATGAACTGCTGGGCCAGCCCCACCGGTTTCAGCTCGAAGCGATCATCGCCCAACACCCGCAACATGCCCTTGGGGTACTGCGGCTCGTCGGCGGCCTGAAACCAGTTGAGCATGCTCAGCAAACCGTCCTGCGAAGCGTTGATCACCACCGAGGCCCACCACAGCGAGGCGTAGTGGGTTTCCTGATCGTAGGGGCTGAGGCTGGAGCCGCTGGACAGATTGGTCTGATCCAGCAGCAAGGCTTTGCGCGGTTGGCCGTGGGCGTCGAGGCCCACCAGTTCGGCTGCGCGGCGCACGCTGTCGCGGTAGACGCGGGTGGCGAGCAGGTCGCGGATCATCCATTCGTGCCACGCCAGCGCATCGACCTGATCGGCGGATTCGCTCAGCAAGCGCCGCGCCCAATCGATGCCGCGCTTGTTCGCCGCGTTGTCGGCGAACGGTCCGTTGACCAGTCGTGAGCTGGCCGGCATGGCGATGCGCACCCCGGCTTTGGCGTTCGCCGGATCGCTGCGCACCTGCCGGGCCATGTTGGCGAAAATCGCCCGGTATTGCTCGAAGCTCGAATAGTTGAGGTTCGGCTCGTCGGCAAACCCGATGTAGTGCGTGCCTTTACCGCCCAATGCCCGAGTGCCGGCGAGCCAGGCGTCGAGGCCATTATTGCTTTGCACGTCGGCGCGCAAATCAGCCTGGCGCTGACTGCCGGCAAGCAGGGTGATGTCCTGTTTGATGCCGAAGCGATCCTGATAAACCTCGCGGAACGCGTCTTCGAAATGCGGGTTCTTCGCCGTGACATCGACAAAGGTGTAGTAACTGGCCGCCGTCGGTTTCAGCGCATCCAGCGCGGCATGGCTGGCGACGGGCGGCAGCACGTAGGGCAAGGCGATACCCAGATCCGGTGTGCGGCCGAGGATTTTGTCGTGCAGGGTCAAACGGGTCTGGCCGGGGTCCTCGCGCAGGGTTTGCAGCTGCTGCGGATTCTGCGCAAACCGATTGGCCGTGCCGTCGAGCCAGAACGCCGCTTTGCCGCTGCCTTGCAGACGCAGGCGCCAGATCTGTTCGCGCGCGCTGACCGGCAACGCCACTTGATCGAACTGCCAATAGGCGCGGTAGGGTTTGAGTGCCAGTGTCAGTGGCTGGTCATCGCCAACCCGTTGCGCCGATAGCGCGCTGACTCCGCCATGAAACTTGCCGGCCAGCACCGCGTGTTCCCCCGGCGCGACCTTGAAATACAGCTCGTCGCCATTCTGCGTCTGGACGCTGAAATGCACTTTGGCCGGTTCGAACAGTGCCACGGTGTGGTCATCGTGTTCCACTCGGTAGTTACGGAAGCTGTAGCCGGGGATTTCCAGGCGATAACTGGCGGCGCCCGGCAGCAACGGCCAGCTCTGGGTGCCACGGGTTTCGCTGGCCTTGATCAACCGTTCGCCTTGCAATTTGCCCTGGCCGTCGAGCAGGTACAGGTGCTCTTCGTTGGCGTCGGCTTGCCAGGCCGGCGTCCAGCGCACGGTCACAGTGTCCGGTCGATCGGTTTGCAGATACAGGCTGCCGTCGCGGATCTCGCCCCAGCGCATCGACGCGGCAAAGGCGTTCAGCGACAGGCCGAGACCGAGCAGCAGGACCAGGCTTTTCATACGGCCTTCCGGTGCAACATCTGCCACATCGGCGCGACGTCGCTGGGCAAGATGATCAGGGTTTGCCAGAACGGCACACCGCTCAAACGGCAGTACAACACCAGCATCGCGACCGTCACCGCCAGATAGGCAATCGACGATGCGGCGGCCGCGCCGACGATGCCGTAGGCCGGAATCAGCACCAGGTTCAGTGCCAGATTGAGCAAGGCGCCGAGGCCCATCAGCAGCGACACCGTGCCGGGGCGGTTTTTGCCCAGCAGGTCCAGACGCAGGATGCTCGCATAGCACAGGCCGAGCAGCCCCGGCAGCAACGCCAGCAGTGCCGGATACGCCGGTTGGTAAGCGGCGCCGAACAGGGTGACGATCAGCCAGTTGCCGATCACCGCCATGCACAGGCACGCGCCGAGCATCACCGTGGCGGTCAGACGCAAGGCCAGCGGGGTGACTTTGTCCATGCCTTCGTCCTGTTGCAGCAGGCGTTTCATCAGCGGCGTGGTCACCGCTTCCGGGACGATCAGCAGCAGTTCGGCGGCGGCGCTGGCCATCGCGTAATGACCCAGCGCGGTGCTGCCGAGCAGGGCGCCGATGAACAGGTAATCCGAGCGCAGAATCACTTGTTGGAACAGCAGATCCGGATGGCTGCGGGCGCTGTAGCGCAGCAGTTCGTTCTGGCTGGCGCGGTCCCACTGCAACTGCAGTGGTTGTGCGCGTCTGAGCCAGACCCAACCGGCCAGCACCACCAGGCTGATTCCAGCCAGCCAACTGATCAGCGCCGCTTCCAGAGCCGCGCTTTTCCACATCCAGAACAGCGCGAGAAACAGCAGCAGCGGGGCCAGCGATTCGATCAGGCGCAAGGCGTTGAACGCGACCACGCCGCCGGACGCATTGTGCAGGGTCAGCAGGCCGCTTTTGAGCACGGTCAGCGGCACCGCCAGCAGCAACAGCCAGGCCAGCAGCCCCAGTTGCATGGTCACATCCAGCTCGCCACCGAATTCGCGCACCAGCGCTACCACCAGCAGGGTCAGCAGAGCGGCGAGCAAACAACCGAACACCAGCACCTGGCTCAGCAGCAGGCCCATTGGCCGCTGTTTGGCGGCCTGATAACCGACGGCCGAGTTCAGCCCGCCGCTGGTGGCCGCGCTGATCAAGTCCGGCAGGGTGCTGAGCAGGGCGAACAGTCCGCGCTCACTGGGCCCGAGGATTCGCGCCAGCAGCACATTGCGCAGCAGGCGCAGGGCGATCATCGCCAGTTTGGTGCCCATGCTCAGCGCCAGGTGCTTGAGGTAGCGGCTGCGGCTCATGGCCGTGCTCCGCGAAAGATGCGCCACGACAACAGCTCCGGATTACGCGCGGTGCGCTGACTGACGCCGAAACGTGGCAGGTTCAGCGGATCGCCTTCGCCGCGATAGATACCGGTGCCGGTGCCCAGGGCGAACGGGTAGTCGTGCGCGGCCATTTGCTTGCGCACGCGTTCGTCGTTGTTGCCGTTGGGGTAGCAGTACACCGACAGCGGCCGGTTGCAGCCATTGTTCAAGGCTTCACGGCTGCGGCTGATTTCTTCGTTCAGGCGCAGATCGTCCAGTTCGGTGAGGATCGCGTGGCTGGCGCCGTGCGGGCCGAAACGCACCAGACCGGAAGCTTCCAGCGCCCGCACCTGATGCCAGTCCAGCGCTTGCGGCAATGACTCCGACGGACATTCGTCGGTCAGGCGTTCGAGCATCTGCGGTTCGACGGTCTTCAGACTTTGCAGGTAATGCTGCAGTGACAGGCTGCGCCGGTCGACGTCGATGTCATCGACCAGCACCGGCAGCGGATGCCCGATGGAGTGCAGGCACTCGATCAAGTGCATGCGGGCCTTTTCACCGTGGCTGCCCCACAGGGTTTCGCCAAGGCTTTCCCACCAGAAGCGCTGGCGGCTGCCGATGAAATCGGTGGAGAGAAAGATGCTCGCCGGCACCTGATATTTTTGCAGCAAGGGGAAGGCGTTGACCGCGTTGTCGCGCCAGCCGTCGTCGAAGGTCAGCGTCACCCGCGGGCGTTCGCTGCGCAGTGAATTCGGCGCGAGGATGTCCATCAGCGGCACGCAATCGAAGTGCCGGCGCAGCCACACCAGCAGGTGTTCGAAGGCCTTGGGCCCGACGCACAGTTCATTGCGGTGCGGCAGGTCGGCGGCGCGGTCGTTGGCCAGCACCCGGTGCAACATCAGGATCACTCCGGCGCCCTGCAACTGATTTCGTCCCACGGGGGAGTTGAGGTAAAGCCAGCCACTGGTGCGTTTTATTAATTGTTTGATCGCCATGGCTTTGGTCCTTTCAGCGGTTTTGTTCAGGGTTCCACTGGGCGTAACGGTGGCCGCGCAGGAACTGCCACAGGCCGATGCTCATGCCGGCCAGCGTCACCAGCAGGAAGGCCGCCAGACGAAACGGTTTGGGTAATCGGTGTTGTGAGTCGAGCAGTCCGGCGATCGCCATGGTGTAGCCGAACAGTTGTGCGATCAGCGCCAGTCGATAGAAACCATGGTCGTCCCACAGCCAGAAGCTGCTCAGCAGCAACGGCAGCAGGAGGATCGGCGCCAGACGGCGGATCAGCTTGTGGCTGATCAGCGCAAGCGAATACAGGCCATGTTTGAGCGGGTTGAGCAGCTCACTGCGCTGGGCGAGGCTTTGCAGGCCACCGACGGTCACGCGCTGACGACGGCGAAACTGTTTGTCCGCCTCGTCCACACCGTGGTCGATCACTTGCGCCTCGGGCACGTACACAATGCGTTTGAATGCGACGGGGGCGCAGGTACTGAGAAAGAAATCGTCATTGACCTCCGCCGGCACGTTCTGGAACAGCTCGCGGCGCAGGGCGAGCAGCGCGCCGTCGGCCGAGACCATGCAACCGGTACGGTTCTCGACCCGGCGCAGCCAGCCCTCGTAATGCCGGTACAGACTGTCGCCGATGCTCAAACCGCCACCGGTCACCGGAATCACCATGTGCCCGGCACAGGCGCCGACGGTGGGATCGTTCAGTGGCGCCAGCAGGTAACCGAGGGTTTCCCGCGACCATTGGTTATCGGCGTCGGTGAACACCAGGATATCGCCGCGGGTCAACGCCACGCCGGCATTCAGTGTCGCCGCTTTGCCCTGACGCGGCAGATCGAGCACGGTGATGCGCGGGTCAACTATCTTGCGTGCGCAGGCCACGGTGTCGTCGGTGGAGCCGTCGCTGGCGAGAATGATCTGCAACGTGGCCGGTTGATAGTCCTGCGCCAGCAGCGTGCGCAACTTGTGCTCGATGTGCCGCGCCTCGTTGTGTGCGGCGATCACGATGCTGATGTTCAGCGGCGGTGCCGGGGTATGGCGCCAGGCCGGAAACAGTGGCGCCAGCAGGCTCAGCAGCAGTGGATAGCCCAGATAGGCGTACGCCGGCAGCAGCAGGCACAGCCAGAAAATGAATTCAGCCACGGGCAGGCCTCCTGGCGGTCCAATGACACAGACTGAGAATGAAGGCGGCGCCGGCAAGATGCAGACGCAACCAGTGCAGGACCCACAGTTGCAGGGTCAGCGCGAGGTTGTGATGGCGCGCACTCTGGCGAATGCTCAGGACCAGTCCGGGCAGCAGGGTCAGCAGCACCATGATCGCGGCGTGCTGCGGAAAGCCGTCGAACAGGGCGGAGAGGGTCAGGAAATCCAGGATCCACACGCCAATCGACAGCATCGGAAAGCGCAGCAGGCGCAGGCTCAAACCATGCGTGCGCAGCAGTTGCAGATGACTGCCCTGACGCCACATTTCCTTGCCCATCCACTCGCGCCAGTTCATTTCGTAGCCCCAATGCAGGGCCACACGGCTGTTCACCGACAGCAGCCGCGCGCCGTGTTCGTGCAGGCGCAGGGTGAACTCCTTGTCTTCGCCGGTGCGCAGGTGTTCGTTGAAGCCGCCGACCTTGTCGAACCAGTGCCGACGCATCAGCAGGTTGCAACTGGGCAGCCAGTCCACCGTGTGCGACGTCTGACTCGCCGGCCGCAGCGTGCGCCGTTGCCAGGCGGCGGCGTACCACGGCGCGGCGGCGGGGGTGTGCAGATCGAGACCGAACACATCGGCCTGACCACTGGCTTGCAGCTCGAACAACGGCTTGAGCCAGTCTTCAGGCATCTCAACGTCGGCATCGATGAACGCGATCCATTCACCGGTCGCCAGCAGGGCGCCGCGATTGCGCAGGGCGCCGATCATCAAGCCCGGCAGCACCAGCACCTGCGCACCAAACTGGCGGGCGATGTGCGGGCCGTCGTCGCTGGAGCCGTTGTCGACCACAATCAACTCGCACTCGACATCGGCGGCATGCGCGGCCTTTTGCGCGGCCAGCAGCGTGCGCCCGATGTGCCGGGCCTCGTTGTACATCGGGATGATGATGCTGATCCGGCTCATGCTCGGGCCTCGGTCAGGGGGGCCTGTTCGGCTTTGAGGCGCAGGACGCTGGTCAGCGCGAGCATGATCCACACGTACTTCTGGTTCGGTGCACTGAGGAACATCAAGAACAGGGTCAGCGACAGGAAGCTCACGCCCAGGTGGGTCATCAGGTCCGCCTGCTGCCAGTCGCGCCGCAGCATCCAGGCGGCGCGTGCGCGAATCAGGTTGTACAGGCCCAGGCCGAGCATGCCGACGAACAGCAGGCCGGCGGGAATTCCCAGCTCACTGAAGATTTCCAGATAGGTGTTGTGGGCTCGGCGGTACAGGTCGCCGATCTTGCGGTTGGCGGAAAACGCCTTGGCGTAACCGGTGGTCGCGTAGTGCAGCGGGAAGGTGCCGGGGCCGGAGCCGAGCAGCGGATTTTCGCGGATCATCTGCCCGCCGACCACGATGTACGAAGCGCGGCGGCCGAGGGATTCATCCTGTGCTTTGGAGCCGGCGCTGAGAATACTCAGCGACTGAATGCGCGCGATGTATCCGGCGGGCATGGCATAGATTGCCAGCGGAATCACGATCGCCGCGCCCAGCATGGCAAACCCCAGGTGCCGTGGACGGATCCGGGTGAGTTGGGCACGGTAGTGCCAGCAGCCGATCAACAGACTCAAGGCCACCACCACCAGCCCGGAACGCGACTCGGTCTTGGTCATGCCGCCGAGCAGCAGCACGCAGCAAACGCCCCAGAACAAGCGGTGCAACAGGTTCGGACCGCGAATCACCAACAACAGCGCCAACGGAATGGCGAAGGCGATCAGCAGGGCGAAGGCGTTGGGGTCTTCGAGCAGCCCCGCAGCGCGCCCCTGATCCTGGAATTTGGCCGAGAACATCGCCATGGCGCAGGTCGTGCTGACACTCAGGGTCACCAGCCTGGCGAACAGGTCGAGGTTCAGTTCGCGACCGATCAGCAGGGTGATGACAAACAGGATCAGGCCCACGCTCAGCTCGCGCAGGTGCCCCAGCGACATGCCCAGGTCATCGGTATTGAGCAGGCTGAGGAAATACAGGACCAGAAACCACAGCAGAAACCGCCAGATATTGCTGCGCAGACGCTCGCCTGGAATCTGGTGCAGGGCCAGTTGCAGCATCAGGATCACCGCCAGCGAGGCGCCGATCAGTTTGCTTCCGGACACAGAGCTGTCCTTGAAGAACCCTTCGAACGGCACCAGCGCGGCAATACCCAGCAGGCCCCAGGCCGGCTTGCGATACAGCACCGAGAAACCCACCAGGCCAATGACGGCGCCCGGTGCCAGAAACGGATAAGGGCTGGCGAGCAAACCAATGCACACCAGGCCGAGCAGACTGACGATCGAGAGCGGGAAAATCATGCGCGTGCCTCCCGTGCCGTGCGGATGTACAGCTGCGACCAGCGTTCGGCCAAGGCCTTGAGGTCGTAGCGATCCTGTTGCGTACGCTTTGCGTTGTCGCACAATTGCCGGGCCAGGTTCGGCTCGTTCAGCAGGTTGTCGAGCTGGCGGGCGAGGGCATCGCTGTCGACGGGTGTCGCCAGCAGACCGTTGTGCCGATGCTCAAGCACATCCGGAATACCACCGACGGCGAACGCCACCACCGGCACACCGGCCTGCATCGCTTCAAGCAAAATCATCGGCGTGCCTTCGGTGCGCGAGCTGATCACCAGAGCATCCAGTCGCTGCCACCACGGTTGCATGGCGGTCTGGTAACCGGGCAGGCGAATCCGTTGCGACAGTCCGGCGGCGTCGATTCGCGCTCGCAGTGCTTCGCGTTCCGGCCCGTCGCCGAGCATCACGGCATCCAGTTGCGGGTGCTGGTGACACAGCGGAATCAGCGCATCGAGAAACAGGTCCGGGCCTTTCTCGCTGCTCAAGCGACCGACGTAACCAGCCAGCCAGCGCTGACGATCCACGTTGCTCACCAGCGCGGCGGCGGCCGGTAGACCGTTGGGAATCACCTGCAGTTTTTCCGCCTGCACACTGGCCTGACGATGCAGTAAGGCGATGCTCTCGGCCACGCACACCACACGATCCACCGACGCCGTGCGGCACAGCTGCAAACTCAGCCAGGTGTAGAACTTCTGCTTGCGGCTGCGTGGGGTGAAGCCGTGCTGGGTGATGACCAGCGGCAAACGCAACAGCGTCGCCCCGACCCAGCCGAGCAACAGCCCTTTGAAGTTGTGGGTGTTGATCAGCGGCTGTTCGCTGCGCCGGGCACGCAGGTGGCGCAACAGTTCACCCAGCCCGGCACAACCCCGGCAGTCCACCCCGGCCTCGCGAAAGCGCGCGATCAACGCTGGCGGTGCATCGAGAAACAGCACCTGGTGCTGCCCCGGTGTCGCCAGACAGTGATCGAGCAACATGCGCTCGGCCCCATAGAAGCCGCCGCTGCTGAGCAAATGAATGATCGGCAGCGCGGCGTTCGGGGTGGACAGCGTGTTCAATTGCGCACCCAGTGCACGAAGCTTGGCACGGTCCAGTTCTTGTGCGGATTGCTTGGCAGCACGTTCTCGTCGTTGATCACCAGCAACACCGGCAGGCCCAGTTCGTGGGAGATTTGCGCAGGATGTTTGAAACGGTGATCGAAGAACTCACGTACATAGACCAGCGCGATGGCCAGCAGCAGACCGGTGAGCAGCCCGAACGGAATGATCAGCAGCGGTTTGGGGAAGGCCGGCTCGGTCGGTTCGAACGGCGGGCTGAGGACTTTGGCGTTCGACAGATCGTCGTTGAGCGAACCGGCGGTGCTGCTTTCGGCGAAGCGTTGCGCGTAGGTCGAGAACGCCGTGTGCAGCGCGTCGATTTCCGTGTCCATCTGCCGCAGCTTGCTTTGGGTTTGCTGCAAGGTGTGGATGCGGTTCTTGAACTCGGCGATGCGCGCGGTTTTCTGCTCGATCACCTGTTGCACCACCGCCAGGTCGGTGGTGCGTTCCTGAATGCGGTTGCTCACCACTTTGAGAAATTGCTGACGGGTGCGGGCAATCTGCTCGCGGGTCAGCAGCATCGGCTCGCTGCCGGGCTGGAACACGGCCAGGTCATTCATGTAGCGGCTGACCTGGGAGGTCAGTTGTTCGCCCAGCTGTTTGATTTCCCGATCCTCGAACGCCACGTTATCGACGGTGGTGGTGAAGGTGAAGGGGAAGGTGTAGTCGTTGAGCTTGTTGCTGCTGGCGGCAGTCAGCGCGGTTTTCAGGTATTCGAGCCAGCGCTGGCTCTGCAACAGGCGATCCTGGTACAGGTTCAGGGCTTGCTCCTCGGTGTTGATCGCGTTCAGGCGGAAGGTGATTTCCTCCTTCGGATCAGACGAAGCAACACTTTCGAGCAACGCCTGGCGATTGCCTTCCAGCCCATCGAGACGCACCTGATACAAGTGCTTCTTGGTTTCGTAGAAGGACTGTGGCAGGTCGATCGATTGCAGCGCCTGACGGCTGACCAGATAGTTCTGCAGCAGGCTGGCGACAAACGTCGTGCCCTGATGCGGATCCGGGAAGCTGTAGATGATCGAGATCACGTTGGAGCCGGGTAGTGTCTCGATCTTCAGGCTGTCGATGGCGTCTTGAGTCAGGCCATCGAGTACGGTGTCACGCACCGGATCGGTTTGCAGCCCGAACATATTGCGCAGCGGATTGATCACGTACTGGCGCAGCGGCGAGGAGACGTAGCGCTTGAACGGCCCACTCACCAGTTTGGCGAATACGCCCACTGGAGGGTCGTATTCGCCCTTGTCGCGCAGCTCGCTGATGGTCTGGCGGATCAGCGCCGGGGACCGCAGGATATTGCTTTCGGTTTCCATGTCCGCCAGCGAAGGCGGAATGAAGGTGGCGTTATCGACCGTCAGTGACGTGGTGGCGTCACCCTGGGAGAGTTTTTTCGACTGCACGATCACCTGCGCGGTGATATCGAAGCTCTGTTTGAGCACCAGCGGCAGTAGCAACGCGATGACTGCAAAGATCAGGAAGACCCGTTTCACCAATTGCTTGTTGGCGAAGAAGATCCTGAAGAACTCATGCAGGTAGTTTTCCTTTGGATTCATGATCGTTCACCTGAGAGTCAGTTGTTGTTACTGCCTTTGTTGTCGACGCGGTAGCCGAAACTGAAGCCCACGCCCTGGAACAGCACCACGTCCGCCAGTTGTCGAGCCAGTTCGCCGGCACTCGCCAGTTTGGTTTTCGGCACGAACAGCATGTCGTCCGGTTGCAGGTAGGCGATCTGCGACGCGTCGCCCGCCAGGGCTTTTTCCACGTCGTAGTGCACGGCCTGCACCTGGTTGCCGTTGCGGCGCATGATCACCACCGAATCCAGACGCGCCTTGACGTTGGTGCCACGGGCCAGGGTCAGCGCTTCAAGCACCGACACCGGACGGCGGATCGGGTAGGAACCCGGCTGGCCGACTTCGCCGAGCACGTAGATCTCGTTGCCGGCGGTGGACTTGAGCATCACATCGACGCTCATCCGCCCCGGCAACTGTGCGTACTTCTGGTTGAGGAAGGTTTCCAGTTGATTGATGGTCATGCCTTGCAGCGGCACGGCGCCGATTTCCGGGAAGCTTGCATACCCGTCGTTGCCCACGGTGATCTCGCGGCTCATGCCGGTGGCCGGGTGATTGAGGGCGCTTTTGAGGTTTTGCTCATTGGTCAGCGGGCTGATGATCTGCACGGTCAGCTGATTGCGGTTGGGCTGGAACAGCTGCTTGCGCTGGTAGGCCCGCTGGATTTCATCGCGTGCTTCATCGCCGGTGAGCCCGGCGATTTTCACCGAGGTGTTGGCCCCCGGCAGGCTGATGGTGCCGTCGGGCAGCACCAGCTGGTTGCCGTTGAGCTGGCTCGCCGCCGTGAAGTTCAGGCCGATCTGGTCGCCCGACTGCACGCGGTAGGCGTCCGAGCCGCTGGTGCTGATGTGGAAGATCACATCCAGCACGTCTTGCGGGCGCAGGGTCTGTTCGACCTTGGGCATGTCGGTCGCCTGGGCGTTGGCCGGCGTGGCGGTGAGAATATTCACCGGCATGTTCTGGGTTTCGGAAGTGCTGGAGCAGCCTGCAAGCGGCAGCATCAGCAGAACAAGTATCTTGGCGTTCATGGCGTCATCCTTCGCGTTTGCTTACAGGTTTTTGTAAAGCCATTTGGGCATGTAGTACTTGCGCCGGTTGAACACGCTGCCGACCACTTTCGCCCCGGCCTGGGTCAGGCGTTGCACGGCGGCCTGGGCGACTTCCCAGCGGGTGTCTTCGGCGCGTACGACAAACACCACGCCATCGACCTGAGTAGCGAGCACCAGCGTGTCGGCCGCGGAATACACCGCGTCACCGTCGATCACCACGAAGCGGTACTGGGTGCCCAACCGATCGAGCAGAGGGCTCAGGCGTTCGGCGGTCAGGTGCTCCAGGGTGCGGATCGGCCGGCCGTTGGGCAGGACATGGAACGGCAGGCTCGAGACCTGCACCACGCAGTCCTGCAACAGCGGCGGGTTGTCCGGGTTGAACAGCAGGTCGCGCAGGCCGCGCTCCTTGCCGAGGTTCAGTTGTTGCGTGAGATTGCTCGCCGACTGGCTGGCATCGACCAGCAGCACCTGGCCGCTGCTCATCTGCGCCAGTTGGCTGGCCAGCGCCAGGGCACTGGTGGTAGTGCCGGCGCCGGGGTTGGCGGCGGTCAGAAAGAGGATCCGCAGATCCAGATCCAGCACGGTCGAGATCAGGTTCGATTCGCTGGGGTTGGCAATGCTCAGGCTTTTATTGGTTGAACCGTCCATTAGCTTGCTCCGTGGCCGCTGAATACTTTGAAGGGGGTTTTCAACAGGATCTTCAGATCAAGCAAAAGGCTTTGCTCGGCGATATAGCTGAGGTCCAACTCAACGCGCTGGTCGAAGTCGATGTTGCTGCGTCCGGAGATCTGCCACAGGCCGGTCATGCCGGGGTAGATGCTCAGGCGGGCGAGGTGATTGTCCTTGTAGCGGTAGGCATTGAACGAGGTCGGACGAGGCCCGACCAGGCGCATGTCACCGGTCACCACGTTGATCAGGTTGGGCAGTTCGTCGAGGCTGGTGCGCCGCAGGAAACCGCCGATCCCGGTGATGCGTGGGTCCTTGTCGATCTTGAAATCGATGGCGTCGACCCCGTGCTTGTTGAGGTGGCGCAGCGATTCCTTCAGTTCTTCGGCGTTGCACACCATGGTGCGGAACTTGTACATGCCGAACTTGCGCCCACGATAACCGGTGCGTTTCTGCACGAACATCACCGGTCCCGGACTGGTGAGTTTGATGGCCAGCGCCAGCCCCAGCAGCAGCGGCGAAAACACCACCAGAATCAGCAGCGCACCGAAGCAGGCCAGCACCCGGTTGGTGCGCGACAGCGTCCAGGGCCGGCCACCGTCGCGGCCGGTCAACCAGCCACGGCCCTGCATGTGGATGGCGGTATCGAGGCGCATTCGGTGCTCGGGGTCCATGCGCTTGTCGCGGCGCATTTGATTGATCGGTACACCTTGCTCATGTCCAGTCATGGGGTCCTCCGCTGATGTTCAGCCGCGAGCGGCGCGTGGGTGACAGGCAGTGGGGTAGTAGTCGCGAAACCAGGCGATGAAACGCCCCAGTCCTTCATCCAGCTCGATCCGGGGCTGGAACCCGGTGGCCTGGGCCAGATCATCGGTCTCGGCACAGGTGTTGAGCACATCGCCCGGTTGCAGGGGCAAGAGCTCGACAATGGCTTTCTGGCCGAGGTGTTTTTCCATCAGCGCCAGATAGGTTTTCAGCTCCACCGGGTGGTGGCCGCCGATATTGAACAGGCACCACGGCGCCATGCTGCTGCCCGCGTCGGGATGTTCGCGATCCCACTCCGGGTGGTTGTGCGGCGGATGGTCGGTGAGGCGGGCGATGCTTTCGACGATGTCGTCGATGTAGGTGAAGTCCCGTTGGTGCTCGCCGTAGTTGAACAGTTTCAGCGGCGTGCCTTCGGTGATCGCGCGGGCGAACTGGATCGGCGACATGTCGGGCCGACCCCAGGGGCCGTACACGGTGAAAAAGCGCAGGCCGGTGCTGGGAATACCGAACAGGTGGCTGTAACTGTGGGCCATCAGCTCGTTGGCTTTTTTGGTGGCGGCGTACAGCGACAACGGGTGATTGACGCCGTCGCGCACCGAATACGGGGTGTGCTGGTTGGCGCCGTACACCGAACTGGACGAGGCGTAGATCAGATGCTCGACCGGATGATGCCGGCAGCCTTCGAGAATGTTCAGGAAACCGCTGAGGTTGCTGTCCAGATAGGCCCGTGGATTTTCCAGCGAGTAGCGCACCCCGGCCTGCGCCGCGAGGTGGATCACCACTTGCGGTTGCTCGCGGACAAACAGCGCTTCGATCGCGGCGGCATCGGCCAGGTCAATCCGCGCCAGCGGAAAATGTCCGACCTGATCGCGCACCCATTGCACGCGGTCGTGTTTGAGCTGCGGGTCGTAATAGCCGTTGAAATTGTCCAGGCCGACCACCGCATGCCCGTCGCGCATCAGCCGCAACACGCAATGGGCGCCAATGAAGCCGGCTGCGCCGGTGACCAGGATTTTCATGGGCGCAGTCCTTCCGGAGCGATGTGGCGCAGACCGATGCCGCTGTAATGCAGGCCGGCGGCGGCTACGTGTTCCGGGTTGTAGAGGTTGCGACCGTCGACAATCACCTTCGAGCGCAGCTTGCTCGCCAGCAGCTCGAAATCCACCACGCGAAAATTCTTCCACTCGGTGCAGATCACCAGTGCATCGGCATCTTCCAGGGTGTCGTCGCGGGTGGCGCACAGGTGCAGGTCGCTGCGATAACCATACAGGCGCCGGCACTCGGACATGGCTTCCGGATCGTAGGCTTGCACGCTGGCGCCTTCGGCCCACAGCGCGTCCATCAGATAGCGGCTGGGGGCTTCGCGCATGTCATCAGTATTGGGTTTGAACGCCAGGCCCCAGATCGCAATCGACTTGCCGGCCAGGCCTTGCGGAAACTGCGCCTTGAGTTTGCTGAACAGGATGTGTCGCTGGCTGTCGTTGACGTCGGTGACACTGCGCAGCAGCTTCAGCGGCATGCCGTTGTGTTCGGCGGTGTGCAGCAGGGCGCGCAGATCCTTGGGGAAGCATGAACCGCCGAAGCCGCAACCGGGGTAGATGAAGTGGTAGCCGATGCGTGGATCGGAGCCGATGCCTTTGCGCACCGCTTCGATGTCTGCGCCCAGCAGCTCGGTGAGGTTGGCCAGTTCGTTCATGAAGCTGATGCGCGTGGCGAGCATCGCGTTGGCGGCGTACTTGGTCAGCTCGGCGCTGCGGTTGTCCATGAACATCAGTTTTTCGTGGTTGCGGCAGAACGGCGCGTACAGCTCGCTCATCTGCTCGCGGGCCGCGTCGTCGCGGGTGCCGACGATGATCCGGTCCGGGCGCATGCAATCGGCGAGGGCGCTGCCTTCCTTGAGAAATTCCGGATTGGACACCACCCGCACCTTGAGGCTGCTACGGTCACGGCGCAGCAGTTCTTCGTTGGCCTTGGCGGCGACCTGGTCCGCCGTACCGACCGGTACCGTGGACTTGATGATCAGGGTGCGATCAGCCTCCATGTGCGAGGCGATTTGCCGGGCGACGTTGAGCACGTGGGTCAGGTCGGCGGAACCGTCCTCATCGGCGGGGGTGCCCACGGCGATGAAAATCAGCTCGGCATGCTCCACCGCGTCGCTGGCCTGGGTGCTGAACAGTAAACGGCCGGCCTTGATGTTTTCTTCCAGCGCTGCAGATAAACCCGGTTCGCTAATAGGCGGAACGCCCTGTTGCAGTTGTTTAATCTTGTTCGGGTCAATATCCACACATAAAACCCGATGTCCGACATCGGCAAGTGCGGCGGCTTGTATAAGGCCAACATAGCCCGTACCAAATACGCTCACGTCCATAGTTGGCGTGCCTCGTAAGACGGTGGAAGATAATAAAAATTGAACTGTCAAAAGGGGTATAGCGCAGGCATGGAAAAGCGTGTCAGCAAAATGACATGTTGCATGTGTATAACACCGGGCATTTTTCAGGCTATTGGCCATCAAGTGCTTGCTATTGCTGGATTTGTCGCGTTCTTGACGCTTTTTTCAAATCCCGAAGAAAACGATAAACGGTCGAAAGCCGTGAAATTAAAGACTTGTAGCGGCTGGAGTGTGTCAGGAATGAGTCAACGTTTTTTTGACGCTTCAGGGAAAAGTCAGGCTTTTCTTGCGCTTTGATAGCCGGGTGCTAGTGTCAGGTTTTGACCGACAAACTATTGACCCAATGCCGTTTTGAATGACCGGAATTGCCATGTTTCGATATCTGAAAGAACTGCTTTTAATTATTTATCTGCTGCTTTATTCCGAATATTACATTGATCGGTTAAATGCTATCGGTGTCGGTTTTGCTGTACTTCTTTTTGGCGCGATGTTTTTGGCGCTCACTTTAGCATTATATCTAACGGCTTATATTCGTCAGGCATGGGTTCGGCACTTATTCGCGATAACGCTGTTTGTCTCGGCGGTATTTTTTGATGTTTACACCCGGGTCACCGCCGATTACCTGAGCTACAGCAGCTTTGTCTCGCTGGTGTACTCCGGCGGCTTCATCCAGGAGGCCGCCTACCAGTACCGCGACGCGATCATTCATGGCGCGCTCAGTGGCCTGCTGTTGCTGTTCGGCATCGGGCTCAAGCCGCGTCACGCGCTGGTGGTGCCCAACGTGTTGCGCGTGGCGGCGCCGGTGTGTGGCGTGTTGCTGTTGAGTGCGGTGTTGTTCCTGCGGGCGGGCGAGGGCGCGCGTGGCTTGCCGATCATGTACACGCCGCTGGCCTATCTGAACCTGTTCGCCTATGAAGCGCTGCACAACACAGTCGGCCCGCGTGAACCGGTGACGCTGGCGCGCAGTGCACCCGCGGTCAATCACGACATCGTGCTGATCATCGACGAAAGCATCTCCGGCAATTACCTGGACATCAACGCGCCGTTCGGGGTGCACAGCAACCTCAAGCAGGCGCATCCGGGAGTCGACATCTTTAATTACGGCTACGCCGCGTCCATCGCCAACTGCAGCGCCGACACCAACGTCACCCTGCGCTACGGCGGCACACGCGCCGATTACATACGGATCAACAGCACGCTGCCGTCGATCTGGCAGTACGCGAAAAAGGCCGGGTTGCGCACGGTGTACATCGACGCCCAGCGCACGGGCGGCAATTTGCAGAACCTGATGACCGACACCGAAAAAAAGGACATCGACGCGTTCGTCCAGTTCGACCAGACCAGCGTGCGTGACCGCGACATGGCCGCCGCCGCGAAGCTGATCGAACTGCTCAACGACGATCAGCCCGAGTTGGTGGTGATCAACAAGGTCGGTGCGCATTTTCCAGTGCACGACAAATACCCCGACGCCTTCATGGCCTACCGTCCGACGCTGCCGCGCGGGCAGTTCACCGAGGTGGCCGACACCGGCAAGCGCGACGGTTTCAACGGCCAGCCGGACGATTGGGTGTTGTACCGCAACGCCTACAAGAACACGGTGCTGTGGAACGTCGGCGAGTTCTTCGCGCGGGTGTTTGCCCAGGCCAGGCTGAACAATGCGCTGCTGATCTACACCTCCGATCACGGTCAGGACCTGCATGAACGCGGCAACCCCGGGCTCAATACGCACTGCGGTGGCGATCCGGTGGAGGAAGAAGGGCTGGTGCCACTGGTGGTGATTCAGGGCGATCAGTTGCACGGCCCGGACTGGGCGCAATCGTTGCCGACGAACAAGGACCGTTCCAGCCACTACAACATCTTCCCGACCCTGCTGCAGTTGATGGGTTACGACCTGGCGGGCGTCGAAGCGTTGTATGGCAAGTCGCTGGCCCAGCCGACGGCCGATGACTTCACCTTCAACTACCGCTTCAATGCGCGATTGGGGGCCAAGCCTGAGTGGAAGTACATTGATCTGAATACCATCGTCACGCCGGGGGAGGCGGCGACCAGTGTGGCAACCGGACAGTGAGTGCTGGGGTGGTCGTGCCAGCCGCTTCGCGAGCGAGCGCGCTCCCACCTTGAAATGCGATCCCCTGTGGGAGCGAGCTTGCTCGCGAAGAGGCCAGTGCGAACACCACTGATTTGATCAGCCCGCTATCCGCTATCCTTGCCCCACACTGACCCGGCGGATGGCGGCATGCTTCAGGTTCAAGGCGTTTTCAAAAGTTACCTCACCCCCCAAGGCCCGATAGCGGTGCTGCAAGGCGTCGACCTGACGCTCGAACCCGGCAGCAGTCTGGCGCTGATGGGCGAATCCGGCAGTGGCAAAAGCACCTTGCTGCACCTGATCGCCGGCCTCGACAAGGTCGATCGCGGCAGCATCCGCAGTGGCGAGCATCGGCTCGAGAGCATGAGCGAAGCGCAACTGGCCGACTGGCGCCGTACCGAAATCGGTCTGGTGTTCCAGCAGTTCAACCTGATCGGCAGCCTGCGGGTCGAGGACAATCTGGCGTTTCAGGCGCGCCTGGCCGGGCGTCATGACCCGCGCTGGCAGGCACATCTGGTGCAGCGACTGGGGCTGGGCGAGTTGCTCAAGCGTTATCCCGAACAACTTTCCGGCGGCCAGCAGCAGCGGGTTGCGTTGGCTCGGGCCTTGGCGTCGCGACCGAAATTGCTGCTGGCGGACGAGCCGACCGGCAGCCTCGACGAAGCCACCAGCGATGAAGTGTTGCGCCTGTTGCTGGAGTTGCTCGACGACACGCCGACCACGCTGCTGATGGTCACACACAGCCCGCGCGTTGCGGCGCGGCTGGCGCAGCGGGTGGTGTTGTCCAGCGGCCGTCTGACGTGAACGTTTTCTGGCAGACCCTGCGCGCGCTGCTCAGCCATTGGCGACGGCATCCGGTGCAGTTCTTTAGTGTGCTGACCGGGTTGTGGCTGGCGACCAGTCTGCTGACCGGGGTCGAGGCGCTGAACAGTCAGGCCCGCGACAGTTACGCCTGGGCCAGCCAGATGATCGGCGGCGAACCGCAGGCCAGCCTTGGCGCCCCCAATGGCGCGACATTTACGCAGCAATGGTTTGTCGATCTGCGCCGCGAAGGCTGGCCGGTCTCGCCGCTGCTGCAGGGGCGATTGGTCCTCAAGGATCACGACAACCAGCGTCTGCAACTGATGGGCATTGAGCCGGTGTCGCTGCCGGCGGACTCTGCGGTGGCCGGGCAGGCGATGCCGATCGAGCGCATCGTCGAGTTTTTCTCGCCGCCGGGCAGTACGTGGATTTCGCCTGAGACGTTGCAGGCCTTGAACCTCAGCGAGGGCGCCACGCCGCAAACCGTCAACGGCCAGACCCTGCCGCCGCTGCGCGCGCAAAAGGACATGGCCCCGGGCGTGTTGCTGGTGGACATCGGCGTTGCGCAAACCCTGCTAGAACAACCCGGGCAACTGTCGCGGCTGCTACTGCCGAAGGAGTTTCATGCCGAGCTGCCGCCCGCGCTCAAAGGGCTGCTGCAACTTAAAAGCAGCGCCGAGGAAAACAATCTGGTGCGCCTGACCGAGAGCTTTCACTTGAATCTCGATGCCTTGGGATTTCTCTCGTTCGTGGTCGGGCTGTTCATCGTTCACGCGGCCATTGGCCTGGCGCTGGAGCAACGGCGCGGATTGCTGCGCACCCTGCGTGCCTGCGGGGTGAGTGCGCGGATGCTGATCGGCAGCCTGATCGTCGAACTGGGTGTGCTGGCCCTGGTCGGCGGCGTGTTCGGGGTCATCAGCGGTTACTGGCTGGCGAGTGTGTTGTTGCCGGACGTCGCCGCCAGCCTGCGTGGTTTGTACGGTGCGGAAGTGGCGGGGCAGTTGCGCCTGAGTCCGTGGTGGTGGTTCAGCGGCATCGGCTTGAGCCTGTTCGGCGCGTTGCTGGCCGGCGCCAACAGTCTGTTGCGCGCGGCACGCTTGCCGTTGTTGGCGGTGGCGGACCCGCAGGCCTGGCATCAGCAGCATGCGCGCTGGTTGCGGCGCCAGGGTTGGCTGGCGGCGCTATTGGGCGCGATGGCGCTGCTGGCGTGGGTCTGGGGCGACAGCCTCGGCAGCGGTTTTGCGTTGATGGCCGGGCTGCTGCTCGGCGCCGCGCTGGCGCTACCGGTGCTGCTGAGCGCGGTGCTCAATCAACTGCTCGGGCGTCGTCGCTCGGTGCTCGGCCAGTGGTTTCTCGCTGACTGTCGCCAGCAACTGCCGGCGCTGAGTCTGGCGCTGATGGCGCTGCTGCTGGCGTTGGCGGCCAACATCGGCGCCGGCAGCATGACCGCCGGTTTTCGCCAGACCTTCAACGACTGGCTCGAACAACGCCTGAGCGCCGAGCTGTACATCAACCCGGTCAATCCGGCGCAGTCCCGCGAACTCTACACCTGGCTCAAACAGCAGCCGAAGGTCAGCGCCGTGCTGCCCAACTGGCAAGTGGCGGTGACCCTGCAAGGCTGGCCGGCGGAGGTGTTCGGGGTGATCGATCATCCCCATTATCGGCAGCATTGGCCGTTGCTCGACGCGATTGCCGGGGACCCTTGGGCGCATCTGGCGAACGACGATGCGGTGATGCTCAGCGAGCAACTGGCGCGGCGCCTGAAGGTGCGCGCGGGGGATCATCTGAGCCTGCCGACCCCGGGCGGATCGTGGTCGCCGCGGATCGTCGGGATCTACGCCGACTACGGCAATCCCAAGGGGCACGTGCTGGTCAACAGCAACCACCTGCTGCGTCTGTGGCCGGCACTGACGCCGAACCGGTTCAACCTGCGCATCGCGCCGCCAGACATCCCGCCGTTGTTGACGGCGCTGCAAACGCGCTTCCAGATCGATGACAGCCGCATCGTCGATCAGGCGCGGCTCAAGGGCTGGTCGGTGCAAGTGTTCGAACGCACCTTCGCCGCCACTGCGGCGCTCAACAGCCTGACGCTGGCGGTGGCCGGTGTGGCGCTGTTCATCAGCCTGCTGACCCAGAGCCAGAGCCGCCTCGGGCAACTCGCGCCGTTGTGGGCCTTGGGCGTGACGCGCCGCCAGTTGATGCTGCTCAACCTCGGCCAGACCTGGCTGCTGGCGGTGCTGACGCTGGTGTTGGCGCTGCCGCTGGGGATCGCGCTGGCGTGGTGTCTGGATGCAGTGATCAATGTGCAGGCGTTCGGCTGGCGTTTGCCGTTGCGGATCTTTCCGCTGCAATTGCTGCAATTGATGGGGCTGGCGCTGCTGGCGACCTTGTTCGCGTCAGCCTGGCCGCTGTATTCGTTGTACCGCACGCAACCGGCGGACCTGCTGAGGACGTTTGCCCATGAGGATTAACCGGGTCGCGCTGTGCCTGGCATTGCTGCTGGTCGGCTGTGATCAACCGGAGCCTGCGCAAAAGGGTTTTGCCGGGCTCGGCGACCAGGCAGCCCAATTCACTCCCGTGGTGCCGGGGCGGGTGTTCAGCTTCCCGGCCGATCACGGTGCTCATGAGGGTTTTCGTATCGAGTGGTGGTACGTCACCGCCAATCTCAAAGATCAGCAGGGCAATGATTTCGGTGTGCAATGGACGCTGTTTCGCAGCGCATTGAAACCGGTTCCGGAGCAGAGCGGGTGGAGCAACCAGACGATCTGGCTGGGGCATGCGGCAGTGACGTCCGGTTCGGTTCATCACGCCGCCGAGCGTTATGCCCGTGGCGGTGTCGGGCAAGCGGGTGTACGGCTGGCGCCGTTCGAAGCGTGGATCGATGATTGGCGCTTTGCCGGTCAAGCGCAGGAGCCGTTGAGCGACATGCAGCTCAGTGCTCGCGATCAATCATTCGCCTATCAACTTCACCTCACGTCCAGCCGCCCGCTGGTGTTGCAGGGGGATCAAGGCCTCAGCCAGAAATCCGAACAGGGCCAGGCATCGTATTACTATAGCCAGCCGTTTTTTCAGGCCAGCGGCACCCTGCAGATCGACGGCCAGACCTACACCGTCAGCGGCCCGGCCTGGCTCGATCGCGAATGGAGCAGCCAACCGCTGACGGCCAGTCAAACCGGGTGGGACTGGTTCTCCCTGCACCTGGACAGCGGTGAACACATCATGCTCTACCGCATGCGCCAGAAGGACGGCGCGCCGTACCTCACCGGTACCTGGATCGCCGCCGACGGCCAGGTTCAAACCCTGCGTAGCGAACAAATCAAATTCGTCCCGCAAGACACCGCCAAAGTCGCCGGCCACGCGATGCCGGTGCGCTGGACCATCCGCATTCCCGACAAGCACCTCGACATCAGCCTGTCGGCGTTGAACCCCAACGCCTGGATGAACCTGCGCATTCCCTACTGGGAAGGTCCGGTGCGGATCAGCGGCAGCCATGGTGGGCGCGGTTATCTGGAAATGACCGGTTACTGACCGGTGCACTGCAACTGTAGGAGTTGCCGCAGGCTGCGATCTTTTGATCCTGTTTTTTTAAAATCAAAGTCAAAAGATCGCAGCCTGCGGCAGCGCCTACATTGAGTTGAACTCCGTTTCGTCTCGCCGCCTCTACACAGTAAATACCAGCGGAGGATTGGCCATGAGCGACGACCTGCAACCCCCGGACCTCACCACCTGGCAGCGCCTGTTCGACGACCAGACCTACTGGCAGCAATCCCCCGACGCTCACTACTTCGACCTGCAACGCATCGCCGACGACTTGCTCGGCCGAGGTGCGATCGATCTTGAGCAGTGGCAGATCCTGCGCGCCAAGGCCGATGACCTGCACAAGGACTCGCCCGCCGTGAACGTCGCCCGTGAACTGGACGACCCCGAAGCCTGAGGAACCGCGCCATGAAACCCGTATCCGCCAACGAACATCCTGATGAGCCCCGTCCACCGGGAGAAACCGAGCGCGACAATGACGCCCTGCGCCCGACCGACCCCAAGCAGCGCCAGGACAGCAGCAAGGGCACCGCCAGTGGCGAATCCACCGCGCAGGAGACCGCCGCGCCACAAACAAAAACCAAGCCCTGAACAGCGTCTATGCTCAGTGGCACATTCGGTGCCGACCACGCGTGGGCGCCGGTTGCTGCCACTCATTACAGGGAAAGTACCGTTTATGAAGCTCCACACTCTGGCCAAGGCCATCACTCTTGCAACCGTATTGTCCGCCACCAGCTTCGGCGCATTGGCGGCGGAAATCCCGCTGTCCGCCACCATTGAGGCCGATAAGGTCACCACCAAAGTACTGGCCGTGGATGCGGCCAACCATCAGGTCGTGCTCGAAGGCGCCGAAGGTCGCCAGGTGCATGTTCAGTTGAGCGACAAGGCGAAAAACCTCGCCAACCTCAAGGTCGGTGATCTGGTAAAACTTGAAGTTCAGCGTTCTGTCGCGGCTTACCTCGATACCGATGTGGATAAAGGTCTGCCTGGCACCGTCGAGCGCAGCGGCGAGCTGCGCAAGGCGCCGGGCAGTGAAAACCCGGGTGGCGAAGCGTACCGGCAGATTCAGGTGCAACTGAAAATCACCAAAATTGATTTGAAGAATAATCAGGTGACCCTGCAAAACCCCCAGGGCCAATCGAAAATCCTCGACGTGAAGAAGCCTGAAATTCAAGCCAAACTGAAGGATTTGAAAGAAGGGCAGAGCGTTATCGTCACTTACACCGATATATTAAAAGTGACCAGTCAGCATGAAAGCTGAGTATTAACTCTACAAGAGGGTTGTTCTTGTACAGAATGTTGTATGAGAACAATCATCTGAAGTGAGTTGTGCAGTGCTTTGAAAGTTTCGCGAAAGGTTTTCGTCGATAAATATCTATTAACTTTTTCGTACATTAAATTTACTTTATGAAGGACGACATATCCGCCAACTTCTATTAAAATCCTTCCCGTTCGCCCAGTGTCAGGGCTCTTTACCGGTGCATGGATTGCCAGGCCATTACACTGGGCGAACACCTCTTCGGAGCGGATGTATACAATTTCAGATAAAAAAAAGGGCGACTTTTAAGTCGCCCTTTTTTGTTTTTGCGGTTAGGCCGATGTCTGGCCCTCAAAGCGTTTGAGGGTGGCTTGGTACATTTTGGTCCGCCGGTGATTTTTGCCGTAGGTGCCGGCGGCTGCGACGGTTCCTGCCTGGATGTGATCCAGATAGCGGAAAATCTTGCGCGGCGCCAGCAGCTTGATCCCGTAGCCCAACGCTGTCATTCGATCCTGCAGGGTATAACCGGGCACCCGGTCATCCATGCAAAAGTGCAGTCCCCGGGACTTCATCAACTTGGCGTTCCACAACGTGCAGAAACTCTTGAGATGAGTTTCCCGATAAGGTTTCGGCTCTTTGCTGCGCAAGCCCAACGAGGTTTTGGCCCGGCGAACATAATGTTTGCAAAAGCGCGAAGTTAGTCGCCAGGTGTCTCTCACGACCCCACGATTAATTTGCTCGACACACCCGACCGCCGCGATGCCCGGAGTCTTTGTGCACTCACGCAGCATCATCGCGAAGACTTCCTTGTCATAGACAAAGGTGTCGGTGTGCAGCAAAAACAGATAGTCGGTTTCAACTTTCTCCAATGCCATGTCCAGCGCCTTGCCATGAGCAATATGCCCGGCTTCTTTGCCGGGGGAGGGACGTTCGATCAGATTGATCCAGTCCAGTGAGCGCAAGTAATCCAGGCTGGCATCCGACGAATCATTGTCCACCACCCACACCGGAATGCGCTGCGCCTGAACGTGCTGGCGCAACAGCTCCAGGCACATCCGGGTGATGTCCGGGGTTTTGTAATTTACCAATACAAGACTGAAATTCGGCTGCGTAACGGCTGGTAAATCAAACTGGCTCATTCGGGAAGCTCATCCACGGTTGATCGACGGCAAGGGTCTGTCGGGCCGGAATGCTAGCGACGCAACCTTAGTTGAAGCTTAATTTGCCGTTCAGCAAGTGGGTCGAAGTGTGTCGAGCCAAGTCATCTCACACACGACGTCAGCCGGCCCACAGGCTAAACTGCGCGCCCCTTTGCACGCTTCAAGGAACAAACGGCGCCCGCCGTAGACTCACGGATGAAACCACTCTCCCTCTACCACCCGGCCCTGTACTGGCTGCGCGTGTGGCAAAAAAGACTGTTCCGCCAGATCGCCTGGCACTGCTCCAGCAAACGCTACGCACGCCTGGTTGCCGGCGCTGACCGCCTGCCATTCCGCTACCTGAAACACACCTCGAAACTCATCCGCAAACTCGGCGACTCCGACCTCGCCCTGCAACACAACAAAGTCATCAACCTCAAACTCGCCGTCGCCGCCATCGACGGCGTCATCATCGCCCCGGGCGAACACTTCTCCTTCTGCCGCCTCGTCGGCCGCCCAACCGCCAAACGCGGCTACGTCGAAGGCATGGAACTGTCCTTCGGCGAAGCACGCAGCGGTATCGGCGGCGGAATCTGCCAACTGAGCAACCTGATCCACTGGATGGCGATCCACTCACCGCTGGTCGTGGTCGAGCGCTCCAACCACAGCTTCGACCCATTCCCGGACGAGGGGCGAGTACTGCCATTCGGTTCCGGCGCGGCGATTTTCTATAACTACGTTGATCTGGTATTGCACAACCCGACGGATCGGCACTTTCAGCTGAAATTGAACGTCGGCGAGACACAACTCGAAGGGGAGTTGTTGTGTGATCGGGTGGGGGAATATCGCTATCACGTGTTTCAAGAGGCGCATCGGTTTGTGCGGGAGGGCAGCAGGGTGTTTCGCGAGAACGAGATTTGGCGAGAGGTCAGGGAAAAGGGGCAGGTGGGGGCGTTGGTGAAACGGGAGAGGCTTTATCGGAATCGGGTCGTGGTGAAGTATGAAGTGGTGGGCGAACTGGTTGAATAGATGCATAGTGAATGCGGGTTTTCAGCTTTGATGACGCAATTGTTGCTCTGCAGCTTTTTGCGATTCAGATTTGAAATTAGGTATGTATAACCATAGGCTTTTATTAGATCTAAGGGGAGTCATAGCTATCTGGAAGATGGGCGATATTAAGGGCGTAGCCGCCTAGAGCGTCAATGTGCCCCGACTCGGCAGTCTTCTTAAGCTATTTCCGATATCTTGTTTACTTTCGTTGTGTTCGTACAAGTAGTTCGCATAAAGGTACATGCCTGGAGGGAATCCTCCTTCCGCAGATGCCTTAAACCATTTTTTGATTGCTTTTTCTCGACTGGCTGGAATTACGAACCAATCTTTTCCTTTTTGGTGGGCACTTGCAAGAAGTTGCTGAGCGAAGTTGTTACTCGACTCTGCAGCCACTTCTAGCCACTCCAAACCTTGTTAGCTGTAAAGAGCGAAACCATTGCTTTGGTGTCGCCTCTCTCCGCGCGTTCGTGTGCAATTTTTAAGGCCTGAGCCCGCCAATCCTTACCAATTTTTTGCTTGCAGGTTTCGATAAAAGTGCAGAGATCTTCTTTGTTACTGAGACGCAGCATGGAATATATATGTCCTTGTTCGGCTGCGGCCTCATATCATTTCACTGCTTCCTCTGCCATGTAGCTATTGCTTAGGTGGATGGTCTCGCCTAAGTAGTACTGAGCGTCTCGATTGCCCGTTTCGGCGGCGGGTTGCAAAAAAGACTGTGAAGAAGTCCAAGCGCTTTGATTGTAAAGCGCGATACCGCTATCTTTGGCCGTAGCTTGATTCTTTGTCAATTGGGTGGCATAAACATTTGGTGCAAGCGTTAAGAGAAAAAAGCTTGTCACTAATTTAATGAGTAATGCCACTTTGAGTTCTCAATAGCCGTAAACAGGGACGAAATAAGAAAGCGGTGGTCGCGTTTTCTTCCATTCTTCCGCAAATAGAAGACCTTGCTTGATTTCTTCCTTGGTCATTTTTTCAGTGATTTTTGGGAGCATTCTTTCTCCGTCTTCGGCTGCTGTCCCGCCACCCTCGAATTTAGACATCAGATAGGCTAGTCCATAAGCCTCAATCAAGTTTTTTGGGTAGTCTAGATCGTTTGGTATATGGGCTACGCTGAGGGCGTAATTGCCGACCGCGCTGACGTACCCGCCTTCGGCTGATTTTTTCAACCAATAAGCAACTTCTTCTTTCTTACCTCCATGTTCGAATAAATAGTTGGCATAAAAATACATTGCTTTGGGATATCCACCTTCAGCTGACGCTTTGTACCACTTTTGAATGGTTTTTTCGCGGCTACCCGGGACGATGAACCATCCGTCCCCATCTTCGTAGATTCCTGCGAGTGTATTCTGCGCTAGAGGATCACCTGCCTCAGCTGCCATTTCTAACCAGCTGAATCCTTGTTTGGTGATGAATAAAACGGTCATTGCTTCAGTGTCGTTGTTTTTAACTTGTTCCTGAGCTAATTGTATTACTTGTTCACGCCATTCGTCTGCACTTTTGCCACCGCAGCTTTTCATTTCATTACAGATATCACTCTTACTGCTTAGTCTTAGCATTGCGTATAGGTTGCCCTGTTGCGCAGCTGCTTCATACCATTTTCTTGCTTCATTAGTTGTGTATCGGTTGCTCAGGCGAATTGCCTCTGCCAAGTAATATTGGGCTGTCTCGTCACCAGCAATGGCAGCACTTTCTAGTAAGGGTTGAGAGTCGTACCAGTCGCTTTGTTGATACAAAATGAGTCCTCTTTCTTTTTTCGACTGCTGTTCTTGTGTTAATTGCGCAGAAGCGGAACAGGAAAAAAGGACGGATAGAAATAGGCATAATGCGATTTTAATCAATGTTCGGTCCCTTGTAGCTTGCTTTTATATCTTGGATTAGAGCGAAAGCAGGGCCCTTATAAATGGTGTTGTACTCACAGTGTCCATTTAGTCGTGCGCCTAATCTAGCTACATGCTCGCGATAAATTGCTCTTGTGTCGTTACTGGCTTTGTCCAGAGCTTTAACTCGTTCGGCCATAAATGAATCAAGCTTGAATTTGTTTTTACAATATGTCAGCCCGGCTTGCGGTGGTCGCAATCCATCCCGATTCATACGTATAACTGCCTCTTCGAATTGTAAAGCAGCGTTAGGGTTGGATGATATCCACCCTAAACACCGTTCGATCGCTCTCTGCTGTAGTTGATATGCCTCGTCTTCCTTGACGCTTTTATTGTCTTGGTCTTCTTCTATTGAAAAAGGTTCAGGAGAAGAGCTAAGGGTCAATAGCAGCGGTCCAAGTGCCTGTGGCGGCAAGTTACATACCCATTCCTGCATCTCCTTCTGTTTTTTGTCGGTAACGATTGAGTAAGCAATCAACCCCCCGCGCCCCCCCTCAGTCAGCGCATCAAAAATCCCTTTAACAATGGCATACCCGCGCACATAGGCAAACGCCACATCGATGCCCGTGGCGCCGAGGAAGCTCAGTTTTTGCAGGTAGTCCATGGCTTCGCCATCGACCCACTCAAGG
>NZ_CP101655.1:3514203-3792452 GCF_028830055.1 Pseudomonas serboccidentalis | reverse complement strand
CCTACAGGTGAAACCGATCTTCCTGTGGGAGCTTGTCTGCAAGCGATCGTGTCAGACCAGACAGCACACAGCCAAACGGCCTCCCTTGCGGAGGCCGTTTTGCATTTATGCCTTGCGGTTTTTCTTGCGCCGCGCCCATTGCCGGGCCACCCACCAGCGCCAGTACAGCATCACCACGAAGTAGGCGAGGGCGCCGAGCACCAGGCCGCACACCACCGAACCGAGCAAGAACGGCTGCCACAACGTCGAGAGTTCGCCGCTGATCCATTCCCAGGTCAACGAGTCAGGCAAGGTGCGGGCGGGGACGTCCATCAACCAGGCCCCGGCCTGATAAGTGCAGAAGAACACCGCCGGCATGGTGATCGGATTGGTCAGCCACACCAGGCTCACGGCAATCGGCATGTTGCCCCGCACGGTGATCGCCAGCGCGGCCGCCACCAGCATCTGCGCCGGAATCGGCAGGAACGCGGCGAACAGACCGACCGCCATCGCCCGGGCCACCGAGTGACGATTGAGGTGCCAGAGGTTCGGGTCATGCAGCAACTTGCCGAGAAAGCGTAAGGATTTGTGTTCCCTGATGCTCGTCGGATCGGGCATGTAACGTTTGAATAAGCGCCGGGGCATAAGGCTTCTCGGTCGGTTAAGGCGGCAAGTATGTCTGGATTCTACGAAGCGCCCATTCAGACTTTGTGACAATTGTTGACGACGAGCATGCGCCGCGCCAGCTACGCCTAAGGAGGGACTCTCAAGGACGGGCGTATGCGCACAGGGATGATGGCGCTGGCAGCCGGTCTGCTGGTGGTGGTTTTCTTGCCGGTTTTACCACCGGTCGGGTTGCTGATGTTGTTGCCCGTGGTGGGGCTGATGTTGCTGCCGTTTCGCAGCTACCCGCTGGCGTTTTGCCTGTTCGGTTTCACCTGGGCGTGCGTCAGCGCGCAGTGGGCGCTGAACGATCGGCTGCCCAGGCAACTTGATGGCGAAACACGCTGGGTCGAGGGGCGGGTGGTGGGCTTGCCGCAGTCCAGCGACGGGGTGGTGCGTTTCGAGTTGGCCGATGCCCGCTCGCGGCACGAGAAACTGCCGTCGTTGATGCGTCTGGCGTGGTATGCCGGGCCGCCGGTCAACAGCGGCGAGCGCTGGCGCCTGGCGGTGAAGCTCAAGCGTCCCGGCGGTTTGCTCAATCCCGATGCCTTCGATTACGAAGCCTGGCTGCTGGCGCAACGCATCGGCGCGACCGGCACGGTCAAGGACGGTCAGCGCCTGGCCGAGGCGAGTTGGGCATGGCGCGACCACATTCGTCAGCGCTTGCTTGAGGTGGACGCCCAAGGTCGGAGCGGTGCATTGGCGGCGCTGGTGCTGGGTGACGGTTCCGGGCTCAGCCGTGAGGATTGGCAGACGCTGCAGGACACCGGCACCGTGCATTTGCTGGTGATTTCCGGCCAGCACATCGGACTGTTGGCGGCGGTGATGTATCTGTTGGTCGCCGGGCTGGCGCGTTTTGGGTTGTGGCCGTTGCGCTGGCCATGGCTGCCTTGGGCCTGCGGTCTGGCGTTTGCGGCGGCAGTCGGTTACGGGTTGCTGGCCGGATTTGAGGTGCCGGTGCAACGGGCCTGCGTGATGGTCGGGCTGGTGCTGCTGTGGCGTCTGCGTTTGCGTCATCTCGGCGCGTGGTGGCCGCTGTTGCTGGCGTTCAATGCGGTGCTGTTGCTTGACCCGCTGGCCAGTCTGCGCCCGGGTTTCTGGCTGTCTTTCGCGGCGGTGGCGGTGTTGATTTTCACCTTCGGCAGCCGCCTCGGCGCGTGGCGCTGGTGGCAGACCTGGACCCGCGCGCAATGGCTGATTGCGCTTGGCCTGTGCCCGGTGTTGCTGGCGCTGAACCTGCCGATCAGCCTCAGCGGCCCGCTGGCGAATTTGCTGGCGGTGCCGTGGGTCAGCTTCGTAGTGTTGCCACCGGCGCTGCTCGGCACTGCGTTGTTGCCGGTGCCCTATGTCGGCGAAGGTCTGCTGTGGCTGGCGGGTGGAATGATCGATGCGCTGTTTCGCGGGCTGGCGCTGATTGCCGGACAATGGCCGGCGTGGATTCCAGCCGCGGTTTCGTGGTGGGTCTGGACACTGGGCAGCCTCGGCGCGCTGCTGTTGCTGTTGCCACGTGGCGTGCCGATGCGGCCGTTGGGCTGGCCGTTGCTTTTGATGCTGGTGGTGCCACCCCGTGAGCGACTGCCGGAGCGTGTGGCCGATATCTGGCAACTCGATGTTGGCCAGGGCCTGGCGATTCTGATCCGCACCCGCAATCACGCCGTGCTGTACGACGCCGGGCCGCGTTTCGGCGATTTCGATCTCGGCGAGCGGGTGGTGTTGCCGGCGCTGCGCAAGCTCGGCGTCGAACATCTGGATCTGATGTTGCTCAGCCATGCCGATGCCGATCATGCCGGTGGCGCTTTGGCGGTGGCGCGTCGCTTGCCGGTCGCGCAGGTCATCAGCGGCGACCCGCCGGGATTGCCCGCCGCGCTGAACGCCGGGACGTGTGACAGTGGCCGGCAATGGCAATGGGACGGCGTGCGGTTCCAGCTCTGGCAGTGGTCGGCCGCCCACGACAGCAACCAGCGTTCCTGTGTATTGCAGATCGAGGCCAATGGCGAGCGCCTGCTACTTACGGGAGATATCGACACCCACGCCGAGCAGGTCCTGCTCGACAGCCCGCTGGCGGTTCCCACGCAATGGCTGCAGGCGCCGCATCATGGCAGCCGCAGTTCCTCGTCCATGGCGTTGCTCAAAACGCTGCAGCCCCAGGCGGTGCTGATTTCCCGAGGCCAGGGCAATTCATTCGGCCACCCGCACCCCACCGTACTTGCGCGTTATCGCAAACAGCGGCTGCGCATTTACGACAGCGCCGAGCACGGCGCCATTCATCTGCAACTGGGGACCTTCAGCGCGCCATGGACAATGCGCCAGCAGCGGCGTTTCTGGCGTGATCCACCCGCGTCGGCCCGTTGATCGGCACAGGCACGGTTGCGACATCACGGTCGTCGGGGCAGCGGGTCTTAATCGCGAACCGGTATGGTAAAGTGGCGCACTTTTTCGAGGGGACTGTCACTGTGTGGGAATTGGTCAAATCCGGCGGCTGGATGATGTTGCCGATCATTCTGAGTTCCATCGCGGCCATGGCGATTGTCGCCGAGCGCCTGTGGACCCTGCGCGCCAGTCGCGTCACCCCCGAGCATCTGCTGGGCCAGGTCTGGGTCTGGATCAAGGACAAGCAGCTCAATAAAGAAAAACTCAAGGAGCTGCGCGCCAATTCGCCGCTGGGTGAAATCCTCGCCGCGGGCCTGGCCAATTCCAAACATGGTCGCGAGATCATGAAGGAATGCATCGAAGAAGCCGCCGGGCGGGTGATCCACGAGCTGGAACGCTACGTCAACGCGCTGGGCACCATTGCTGCCATGGCGCCGCTGCTCGGCCTGCTGGGTACGGTGCTGGGCATGATCGACATTTTCAGTGCCTTCACCGGCTCCGGTATGACCACCAATGCATCGGTGCTGGCCGGCGGTATTTCCAAGGCGCTGATCACCACGGCGGCGGGCCTGATGGTCGGTATTCCGTCGGTGTTCTTCCACCGTTTCCTGCAACGCCGCATCGACGAGTTGGTGGTGGGCATGGAGCAGGAAGCGATCAAACTGGTCGAAGTGGTGCAGGGCGACCGTGATGTCGATCTGGCCGGAGGCAAAGCGTGAAATTCCGTCGCAAACCTCGGGAAACGGTGGACATCAACCTCGCGTCGCTGATTGACGTGGTGTTCATCCTGCTGCTGTTTTTCGTTGTGACCACCACCTTCACCCGCGAGACCCAGTTGCGTGTCGATCTGCCAGAGTCAGTCAGCGGGTCGCCCGCCGAAGACCAGCAGCTCAAGCAACTGGATGTCGCGATCAGCGCCGAAGGCGTGTTCTCGGTGAACAACAAGATTCTGCCGAAGAACGACCTGGCGACGCTGATGGAAGCCATGCAGAAAGAAGCCAACGGTGACACCAACATGCCGTTGTCGATCAGTGCCGACGGCAAGACTCAGCACCAATCGGTGATCACCGCCATGGACGCGGCCGGCAAGCTCGGTTTCAGCCATCTGCGCATGACCACGGTCGAGGCGGCGCCCAAATCCTGATGAGCCTGTCCGATCGTTTGCTCGCCGCGTGGTATCAGGGGCATCCGGCCCTGACGCTGCTGCGGCCGCTGGAAATGCTCTATCGCCGCGTGGTGATCAACAAGCGCCAGCGCTTTCTCGACGGCGAAGGCCAGATCTACCAGCCATCGGTGCCGCTGATCGTGGTCGGTAACATCACCGTCGGCGGCACCGGCAAGACGCCGATGATCCTGTGGCTGATCGAACACTGCCGGCGCAGCGGTTTGCGCGTCGGCGTGGTCAGCCGTGGTTATGGCGCCAAACCGCCGCAGCTGCCGTGGCGGGTCGAGGCTGATCAAGGCGCCGATATCGCGGGCGACGAACCGCTGTTGATCGTGCAGCGTACCGGCGTGCCACTGATGATCGACCCCGATCGCAGCGCAGCAGTCAAAGCCTTGCTCGCCAGTGAACCGCTGGATCTGATCCTGTCCGATGACGGCATGCAGCATTATCGTCTGGCCCGGGATCTGGAACTGGTGCTGATTGATGCCGCCCGTGGTCTCGGTAACAAGCGTTGCCTGCCGGCCGGTCCGTTGCGCGAGCCGATCGAACGCCTGCAAA
Source organism: Pseudomonas serboccidentalis (assembly GCF_028830055.1). Classification (NCBI taxonomy): domain Bacteria; kingdom Pseudomonadati; phylum Pseudomonadota; class Gammaproteobacteria; order Pseudomonadales; family Pseudomonadaceae; genus Pseudomonas; species Pseudomonas serboccidentalis. The sequence continues at coordinate 3,787,717 of NZ_CP101655.1, read as the reverse complement.
GCGTCGACGGCGTGCTGTTCAACGGCGCCACGGCCGACCGCGACGATGGCTTCGCGTTTCGCCTGCAACCGACAGCGCTGGTCAATCTGCGCAGCGGCGAGCGCAAGCCGCTGGATCATTTTGCGCCCGGTCAATCTGTACACGCGGTGGCCGGGATCGGCAATCCGCAACGTTTCTTCAATACCCTCGAAGCGCTAGACTGGCGGGCAATCCCCCATGCGTTTGCCGACCACGCCGAATACAGCGTGCAGGCCTTGAATTTCACACCGTCATTGCCATTGGTGATGACCGAAAAGGACGCGGTGAAGTGCCGTGCCTTCGCGGCTGACGACTGGTGGTATCTGGCGGTCGATGCCGAGCCGTCACCGGCCTTCGTGGCCTGGTTCGACACCCAACTGATGCGCCTGTTGCCCGATCGTCTTTTGCCTTAACTCTTTATCCAGGGAATGTTCATGGACACCAAATTGCTCGACATCCTCGCGTGCCCGATCTGCAAAGGCCCGCTCAAGCTCAGCGCCGACAAGACCGAACTGATCAGCAAGGGCGCAGGTCTGGCCTATCCGATTCGCGACGGCATCCCGGTGATGCTCGAAAGCGAAGCGCGCACCCTGACCACTGACGAGCGTCTGGATAAATGACCACTGCTTTCACCGTTGTCATCCCGTCGCGCTACGCCTCGACCCGCCTGCCGGGCAAGCCGCTGCTGGACATCGCCGGCAAGCCGATGATCCAGCATGTCTGGGAACAGGCGAGTAAAAGCAGCGCCACCCGTGTGGTGGTGGCGACTGACGATGCGCGCATCGTCGAGGCGTGCCAGGGGTTCGGCGCTGAAGTGGTGCTGACCCGTGAAGATCACAATTCCGGGACCGACCGTCTGGCTGAGGTCGCGGCAAAACTGGGCCTGGCGCCTGACGCGATCGTGGTCAACGTGCAGGGTGACGAACCGTTGATCCCGCCGAGCGTGATCGATCAGGTCGCGGCCAACCTCGCGGCCCACACCGAAGCGCGCATGGCCACGCTGGCCGAGCCGATCGAAGACGTGGACACCTTGTTCAACCCGAACGTGGTCAAGGTCGTCAGCGACATCAACGGTCTGGCGCTGACCTTCAGTCGCGCAACCTTGCCGTGGGCGCGCGATGCCTTCGCCAAGAGCCGCGAGCAGTTGCCTGAAGGCGTGCCATACCGTCGGCACATCGGCATTTATGCCTACCGCGCCGGGTTCCTCCAGGATTTCGTGAACTGGGGCCCGTGCTGGCTGGAAAACACCGAATCCCTCGAGCAACTGCGTGCGCTGTGGCATGGCGTGCGGATTCATGTGGCCGATGCGCTGATCGCGCCGCCAACCGGCGTCGACACCGTTGAAGACCTCGAGCGCGTTCGTCGCCTGCTGGGGGCCTGATGCGCGTTCTGTTCGTGTGCCTGGGGAACATCTGCCGTTCGCCCACCGCTGAAGGCGTGTTGCGCCACAAACTGCGCGAAGCCGGGCTGGCCGATCAGGTCGAAGTGGCCTCTGCCGGAACCGGTGACTGGCACGTCGGCAACCCGCCGGACAAGCGCAGTCAGGCGGCGGCCAAGGTGCGTGGGTATGACCTGTCGGCGCAGCGCGCGCAGCAGGTCAGCCGCGCCGATTTCGCCAGTTATGACCTGATTCTGGCCATGGACAACAGCAACCTGCGCAACCTCAAGGCGCTGCGACCGTCCACCGGCAAAGCCGAGCTGGACCTGTTCCTGCGCCGTTATGCCGGTGTGGTCGATGAAGTGCCGGATCCGTATTACGACGGCGATCAAGGCTTCGAGCAGGTACTGGATCTGATCGAGGCGGCGTGTGACCAACTGTTGATCGAAGTGAAGGGCCGGTTATGAGTTTGCAGTTGCAACCACAGGTTTCGCTGAAACCGTTCAACAGTTTTGGCGTGGACGTTCGCGCGCAGTTGTTTGCCGAGGCCCACAGCGACAACGATGTCCGCGAGGCGCTGGCCTATGCGACTGCCCATGATCTGCCGTTGCTGGTGATCGGTGGCGGCAGCAATCTGTTGCTGACCGCTGATATCCCGGCGCTGGTGCTGCGCATGGGCACCCGTGGCATTCGGCTGATCAGCGATGACGGCAGCCGCGTGGTGATCGAGGCCGAAGCCGGCGAACCGTGGCATCCGTTCGTGCAGCACACGCTGGCGCAGGGTTTTTCCGGTCTGGAAAACCTCAGCCTGATCCCCGGCACCGTGGGCGCTGCGCCGATGCAGAACATCGGAGCCTACGGTGTCGAGATCAAGGACGTGTTCGCCGGCCTCACCGCGCTGGATCGCCAGACCGGCGAGCTGCGCGACTTCAGCCTGGAAGAATGCAACTTCGCCTACCGCGACAGCCTGTTCAAGCAGCAGCCGGGGCGCTGGCTGATCCTGCGTGTGCGCTTCAAGCTCGATCGCATCGCCCACCTGCATCTGGAGTACGGCCCGGTGCGTCAGTGCCTGACCGAGCAGGGCATCGAGCAACCGACGCCTACCGACGTCAGCCGCGCGATCTGCAGCATCCGTAGCGAAAAACTGCCGGACCCGGCGGTGCTCGGCAATGCCGGCAGCTTCTTCAAGAACCCGCTGGTCTCGGCGGCGCTGGTGGCGCAGATCAAGCAGCAGCACCCGGATCTGGTGGCCTATGCGCAGCCGGACGGGCAGATGAAGCTGGCCGCCGGCTGGCTGATCGAGCGCGCTGGCTGGAAGGGCTTTCGCGAGGCCGATGCCGGTGTGCATAAATTGCAGGCGCTGGTGCTGGTCAACTACGGCGCGGCCACCGGCCTACAACTGCTGGATCTGGCGCAACGCATCCAGAAAGATATTGCCGAACGTTTCAATGTCGAGCTGGAAATGGAGCCCAACCGCTATTAATGCAGCTACGAGCCTCAAGTTTTTAGCGGCGAGCTACAATCTTGATCGTGAGCCAGCTCCTGCTTTTGCTTGCAGCTTGTAGCTAGAAACTTGCAACTGAAAAGCCCTGTCTCAGCAGGGCTTTTTTGTTAACGGTGGGTTAACTTAGCCAGCTAACGATAACCGTCATTTGCTTCACCAAAGGCCCGGTGCAGACGTTCGCGTCGGCACAAGAGAGCCGATTAGCCTGAGTCGATCTGCGTGAACCAGTGCCAGCCTCTGGCGGCAGATTGCTCGACCCCATAACCACCAAAAATATGCGGGCGTGCCCATGATTACCCTGAAACTCAATGGCCAGGATCACCAACTGGATGTCACCGAAGACATGCCGCTGCTGTGGGCTATCCGTGATGTCGCCGGTTACAACGGCACCAAATTCGGCTGCGGCATGGGCCTGTGCGGCGCCTGCACCATTCATATCGACGGCTTGCCGGCTCGTAGCTGCATCACGCCGATCGGCTCGGTGATCGGGCAGAACGTCAGCACCATCGACAACCTGCATGCCGATCCGGTTGGCCAGGTCGTGCAGCAAGCCTGGCTCGACAGCGCCGTGGCGCAGTGCGGTTTCTGTCAGGGTGGGCAGATCATGTCTGCCACCGCGTTGCTCAAGACCAACCCCAATCCGAGCGACGAGCAGATTGAAGAGGCGATGGTCGGCAACATTTGCCGTTGCGGTACCTATAACCGGATCAAGACCGCTATCCGCCAGGCCTCCACTCACCTCAAGGAGGCCAAGGCATGAGCCGCTTGCCGAATGATTTCGCCCTGAGCAACCTCAGCCGCCGTGGCTTTCTCAAAGGCGTCGGCGCGACCGGTGCGTTGGTGCTGGCTGCCAGTTGGGGCTGGCAGGACGCGTTGGCTGAAGACGCACCGAAGAAATTTGGCGCCGACGGCATGCCCAACGGCTGGATCGACGATCCGAAGGTCTACGTCAGCATTGCCGCGGACGGTACGGTCACCGTGGTCTGCAACCGCTCGGAAATGGGCCAGGGTGTGCGCACCAGCCTGACCATGGTGGTCGCCGACGAACTGGACGCCGATTGGGCCAAGGTCAAAGTGCAACAGGCACCGGGCGATGAAGTGCGGTTCGGCAACCAGGACACCGACGGTTCGCGCAGCATGCGCCACTGGTATGAACCGATGCGCCGTTGCGGCGCAGCCGCCCGGACCATGCTGGAGCAAGCCGCCGCCGCGCAGTGGAAGGTGCCGGCGGGCGAGTGCCAGGCGCAGTTGCACAAGGTCATTCACAAACCGTCCGGCCGTGAGCTGGGCTATGGCGAACTCGCCGCTGCCGCCAGTGCGCTGGCGGTGCCGGCGCGTGACAGCCTGCGCCTCAAGCAGCCGTCGGAATTCCGCTACATCGGCAAGGAAGGCACCAAGGCTATCGACGGTGCCGACATCGTCAATGGCCGCGCGGTGTACGGTGCTGACGTGCATTTTGACGGCATGCTCTACGCCACCATCGCCCGTCCGGCGGTGTACGGCGGCAAGGTCAAGTCGCTGGATGACAGCGCGGCGCTGAAGGTTCCGGGCGTGCTCAAAGTGCTGCAGATCGAAAGCCGTCCACTGCCTTCGGAATTCCAGCCGCTGGGCGGCGTGGCGGTGGTGGCCAGCAATACCTGGGCGGCGATCAAGGGCCGCGAGGCGCTGAAAATCGAATGGGACGACGGCCCGAATGCCAGTTACGACTCGGTCGCTTACCGCCAGAAACTGGAAGCCGCGTCGCGTAAACCCGGCAAAGTGGTGCGCAACACCGGCGATATCGACAAGGCCTTGAGCGGCGCCGCCAGCAGCCTCGAAGCCTCCTACTATTTGCCGCATCTGGCTCAGGCGCCGATGGAGCCGATGGTCGCCATCGCCCGCTACAACGACGGCGTGTGTGAGGCCTGGGCGCCGAGTCAGGCGCCACAGGTGACCCGCGAACGCATCGCCGAACGCCTGGGGCTGCCGTTCGATAACGTTACCTTCAACGTCACGCTGCTGGGTGGTGGTTTCGGCCGCAAATCGAAACCGGATTTCGTCGTCGAAGCCGCGATCCTCGCCAAGGAGTTCCCCGGCAAAGCCGTGCGGGTGCAATGGACGCGCGAGGATGACATCCACAACTCGTATTTCCACACGGTGTCTGCCGAGTACCTGAAGGCCGCTGTCGGCAAGGACGGCATGCCGTCCGGCTGGTTGCATCGCACCGTGGCGCCGAGCATCACCGCGCTGTTCGCGCCGGGCATGAACCATGAAGCAGCCTTCGAACTGGGCATGGGCTTCACCAACATGGCCTACGCGATTCCCAATGTGCGTCTGGAAAACCCTGAAGCCGCGGTGCACACCCGCGTCGGCTGGTATCGCTCGGTGTCGAACATTCCGCACGGTTTCGCGATCCAGAGCTTCGTCGATGAACTGGCGCACAAGGCGGGTGTGGATCCGCTCAAGTATCAGATCAAGTTGCTCGGCCCCGATCGGCAGATCGATCCGCGCACCCTGAGCGAGGAGTGGAACTACGGAGAGTCCCCCGAGCGCTATCCGATCGACACTGGGCGCATGCGCACCGTGCTGGAAACCGCAGCCAAGGCTGCCGGTTGGGGGCGGACATTGCCCAAGGGTCGAGGCTTGGGGCTGGCGGTGCACTACAGTTTCGTCACTTATGTGGCAGCGGTGATCGAAGTCGAGGTCAAGGACGACGGCACGCTGATCGTGCACAAGGCTGACATCGCCGTCGATTGCGGGCCGCAGATCAACCCTGAGCGCATCCGCTCGCAGTTCGAAGGCGCCTGTGTGATGGGGCTGGGCAACGCGGTACTGGGTGAAATCAGCTTCAAGGATGGCAAGGTCCAGCAGGACAACTTCCATATGTACGAAGTGGCGCGCATGTCGCTGGCGCCGAAGGAAGTCGCCGTGCATCTGGTGACGCCGCCGGGCGACGTGCCGTTGGGCGGCGTCGGTGAGCCGGGCGTGCCACCGATTGCGCCAGCGCTGTGCAATGCGATCTTCGCCGCCACCGGCCAGCGCATCCGCAACCTGCCGGTGCGCTATCAGTTGCAGGGCTGGCAGAAGGCGCAGGCGTAATGGACAGCGCCGATCTCAACGTCCTGCGCAGCGTGCTCGAATGGCGCCGTGCCGGGCAGCGGGTGGTGCTGTTCAGCGTGGTGCAGACCTGGGGCACAGCGCCGCGGGCGCCGGGGGCGATGCTGGCATTGCGCGAGGATGGCGTGGTGATCGGCTCGGTGTCGGGCGGCTGCGTCGAGGATGACCTGATCGCGCGTCTGCACGACGGGCGCATCGCCAGCGACGGGCCACCGGTGCAGCTGATTACCTACGGCGTCACCCGGGAGGAGGCCGCGCGGTTCGGCTTGCCCTGTGGCGGCACGTTGCGCCTGACCGAAGAGCGGGTCGGTGATCCAGCGTGGGTTGCCGAGTTGCTCGCCCGTTGTGAGGCCCATGAGATTGTTGCGCGTGAGCTGAACATCGAAACCGGTGGGGTGCTGCTGTCGGCGGCGAGCAAATCCGATGCGCTGGCATTCGACGGCAAAACCCTGCGCGCCATTTATGGCCCGCGCTGGCGTCTGCTGTTGATCGGCGCCGGACAGCTGTCGCGTTACGTGGCCGACATGGCCCGGCTGCTGGATTTCGAAGTGCTGATCTGCGATCCGCGCACGGAGTTCGTTTACGGCTGGGAAGAGCACCACGGCCGTTTTGTCCCGGGCATGCCGGATGATGCCGTGTTGAGCATTCAGACCGACGAGCGCACGGCCATCGTCGCGCTGACCCACGATCCACGCCTGGACGACATGGCGTTGCTCACCGCACTCGATTCGCCGGCGTTCTATGTCGGTGCGCTCGGGTCGCGGGTCAACAGCCAGAAGCGCCGGAACAATCTGGCTCAGCTAGGCTTGTCACCTGAGGCGATCAACCGTCTGCACGGGCCGATAGGCTTGCACATCGGCAGCCATTCGCCGGCGGAGATTGCCCTGTCGTTGTTGGCGGAGATTGTCGCGATCAAGAACGGCGTCGAGTTGAAACAGAAGAAAGCCGTGGAGGGAGCATGAGTCGATCCATCGCAGTGATTGTACTGGCGGCGGGCGAGGGCAGTCGTTTTCGCCAGGTTGCCGGTGCCGATAAAGATAAGCTGCTGGCCGATTGCACCGGGCGCGATGGCGCGGTGCGTTCGGCGATCGAGCAGGTGTTGCTGAACCTTCCGGCCAATCTCGACAAGCGGGTGCTGGTGACCACAGAAGCGCGACCGCAGGTGATGCGTATGGCGCAGGCTTATGGCTGTGACGTGGTGTCGATTGAATCGACCGGGATGGGCGACAGCATCGCGGCTGGCGTTGCGGCGTGCCCGGAGGCGGATGGCTGGTTGATTGTGCTGGGCGATATGCCGTTTATCTTGCCGTCGAGTATTGAACGGGTAGTGACGGCGATGGCTGAGGACGCCGTGAGTGTGCCGGTACAGGAGGGCGAGTTCGGGCATCCGGTGGGGTTCGGGCGTTCGTTCGGACCGGGGCTGCAGGCCTTGAGCGGTGATCGTGGCGCCAGGCTGTTGTTCAAGCAGGGGCGGGTAGTGGAGGTGGCGGTGGATGATCCCGGGGTGGTGTGGGATATCGATGTGCCTGAAGCGTTGGTGTTTACCGGGAATTAAAAGATCGCAGCCTGCGGCAGCTCCTACAGGGGATCGCCGCAGGCAGCGATCTTTTGATCTTCTGAATGGAATAAAAAAGCCCCGCCAGGTTTTCACCGGGCGGGGCTTTTTAACGGCTTCGGGAATTACACGAGCGGTTTAGGCTCGTGTTCTTTTTCCTCGGCCTCTTGGTGATGTTCGACCGCGTCCTGAACGGAGCGTGGTGCTTCGGCGATGACCGACTCAACCACGGCTTCTTCAGTCGCGGAAGCAACCTCGACCACTTCAGCCGCCGGAGCAGCAGCGGCAGCCAGTTCGGCTTCCTTCTGCAGGCGCTCGGCTTCACGCTTGCGGCGACGCACTTCACGTGGGTCGTTCGGTGCACGGCCGTTTGGCGTCAGGGCGCTGACCGGAGTGGCTTCAACCACTGGAGCAGGCTCTTCGGCAACCACTGGCGCTTCGACGACCGGTGCTTCAACCACTGGTGCTGGAGCAGGTTCAACTGCTTCAACCACTGGCTCGGCAGCCTTGGCTTCTTCAACCACCGGGGCCTCAACGACTGGCGCTGGAGTTTCAGCGACGGCAGGCTCGGCAACCCAGTTGAAAGCGGTCTGTTCTTCGCGAACTTCACGCACGGTTTCGGTCACGGTTTCAGCGACGGTTTCAACAACCGGCTCTGCGGCCACGACGGGCGCTTCGACTACAGGTTCTGCAGCCGCTTCAACCTGAGGCTGAGCTTCGCGAACCGGGGCGACTTCGACTTCCGGAGCAGCAACAACTTCCACTGGGGTAGTTGCTTCGACAACCGGCGCTTCCACTGGAGTAGTTTCCAGGGTGGCAGCGGTGGCGCGTTCGGCTTGCTCGTGCGCCTGTGCTTCGGCTGGCGCGCTGATCACGCTGCTGGCAACAGCGGCGGTCACGGCCAGGCCGGCAGCCAGATCGGTAGCGCTCGGTGCAGCGTTTTCGCCGGACTCGGATTCTTCCGAACCTTCGATCACGTTGCCGTTGGCATCACGCTGACGCTCGCGACGGTTGCTGCGACGACGCTGACCACGGGAGCGACGACGTGGACGATCGCCTTCGGCGTTGTCCTGACCGTCTTCCGGCAGTTGCTCTTCGTTAGTGTTGACTTCTTCCTCAGCGACGGCAGCAGCGGCCTGTTCGGCGCGCGGTTGACGCTCTTCACGCGGCGGACGCGGTGCGCGTTCTTCGCGTGGCTGACGAGCCGGACGTTCTTCGGCAACCACAGCAGCTGCGGCAGCAACTGGAGCGGCCGGGGCAGCGTCCAGAGGTTCGCGCAGTTCACGTACACGCTCTTCGCGCTCGCCACGTGGCTTGCGTTCTTCGCGTGGAGCACGCGGTGCACGTTCTTCACGCGGAGCGCGTGGAGCGCGTTCTTCGCGGGCGGCTGGCGCTTCGGTGCGGACTTCACGAGGCTCGCGAACTTCACGGGCTTCGCGTGGCTGACGCTCTTCACGCGGCTCGCGTGGGGCGCGCTCTTCACGCGGTGCACGTTCTTCGCGCGGCTTGCGTTCTTCATCGCGGCGACCGTTACGGTTGCGGCTCTGCTGACGACCGTTGCGACGCTCTTCGTTGCGGGCTGGGCGCTCGGTGGCCGGTTTTTCAACCACGACCGGAGCGACTGGCTCTTCTTTGGTGGCGAACAGGCTGACCAGCGATTTCACCAGACCCTTGAACAGGCTCGGTTCTGGCGCGGCAACCGGAGCCGGTGCTGGAGCGGCAGGCGCGGCGACTTCGGTCGGAACCGGAGCGTTGGCACGGGCCGGTGCAGTTTTAACGGCTGCCTCCTGGCGAACCAGGGTGCGGGTCGCGGCGGCTGGCTGGACTTCTTCGACTTCGGCAGCGGCAGCAGCGATTTCGTAGCTGGACTGGTTGGTCGCAGCTTCCGGGCTGTCGTCACGCAGACGCTGAACTTCGAAATGCGGGGTTTCGAGGTGATCGTTCGGCAGAATGACGATACGGGCACGGGTGCGCAGTTCGATCTTGGTGATCGAGTTGCGTTTTTCGTTGAGCAGGAACGCGGCGACCGGGATCGGCACCTGAGCGCGCACTTCGGCAGTGCGGTCTTTCAGGGCTTCTTCTTCGATCAGGCGCAGGATCGCCAGCGACAGCGATTCAACGTCACGGATGATGCCGGTGCCGTTGCAGCGTGGGCAGACGATGCCGCTGCTTTCGCCCAGAGATGGACGCAGGCGCTGACGGGACATTTCCAGCAGGCCGAAGCGCGAGATGCGGCCGATCTGCACGCGAGCGCGGTCGGCTTCCAGGCATTCGCGGACTTTCTCTTCCACGGCGCGCTGGTTCTTGGCAGGGGTCATGTCGATGAAGTCGATGACGATCAGGCCGCCGATGTCGCGCAGGCGCAACTGACGGGCGATTTCTTCGGCAGCTTCAAGGTTGGTCTGCAGAGCGGTTTCTTCGATGTCGCTGCCTTTGGTGGCGCGCGCCGAGTTGATGTCGATGGACACCAGGGCTTCGGTCGGATCGATGACGATGGAGCCGCCGGAAGGCAGTTCAACGACGCGCTGGAAAGCGGTCTCGATCTGGCTTTCGATCTGGAAACGGTTGAACAGCGGAACGCTGTCTTCGTACAGCTTGATCTTGCTGGCGTACTGCGGCATCACCTGGCGGATGAAAGTCAGGGCTTCGTCCTGGGCTTCAACGCTGTCGATCAGCACTTCGCCGATGTCCTGGCGCAGGTAATCGCGGATGGCGCGGATGATCACGTTGCTTTCCTGATAGATCAGGAAGGGTGCGGAGCGATCCAGCGAGGCTTCTTTGATGGCGGTCCACAGTTGCAGCAGGTAGTCGAGGTCCCACTGCATTTCTTCGCTGCTGCGGCCCAGGCCGGCAGTGCGCACGATCAGACCCATGTCGGCCGGTGCAACCAGGCCGTTCAGCGCTTCACGCAGTTCGTTGCGCTCTTCGCCTTCGATGCGACGGGAGATGCCGCCGGCACGCGGGTTGTTCGGCATCAGCACGAGGTAACGACCGGCCAGGCTGATGAAGGTGGTCAGGGCGGCGCCCTTGTTGCCACGTTCTTCTTTTTCGACCTGAACGATGACTTCCTGGCCTTCGCTCAGGACGTCCTTGATGTTGACGCGGCCTTCAGGGGCTTTCTTGAAGTATTCGCGGGAGATTTCTTTGAGGGGCAGGAAGCCGTGGCGCTCGGAGCCGAAATCGACAAAGGCAGCCTCAAGGCTTGGTTCGATGCGAGTGATACGGCCTTTGTAGATGTTGGCCTTTTTCTGCTCGCGTGCACCGGATTCGATGTCCAGGTCGTAGAGGCGTTGGCCATCTACCAGTGCAACACGCAACTCTTCGGGTTGAGTTGCGTTAATCAGCATTCTTTTCATGTAGTACCGTCGGTTTCCGGGCTGCCGGAAACGGCGTTCGGCACACACGACTTCTCACGGTCGGTGTCAGGTGCGTCGGGAGTGGTTGGCCATTCCCGTGTCCAGCGATGTCAGGCCAATTGGGCCGATATCGCGACGTACGCGTCCTGCTTGCTGTGGCTACTTAAGCACTCAGTCAGGAGGAGGAATCAACCAGCGGCTGTGGACGAGATGAAGCGTCTTGATAAAGCCTATTGCTACACAGTCCAGCGGTTGTGCATCTCCACCCTACACGTATCCCTGATAATTCGGGTGCTGCCGCGCGCAGAATCCGCAGCGGGTTGGCATTTACCGTGAGCTCCGAAAGGGGAGGTCACGCATCATGGCTAATTCAGGCGATGTTTCCGAAGCTTTCGCTCGGGGTCATCTGCAGCTGACTGCACTTTGTGAACTGGCCTCGAATATTTGCCTGTCAGGCGAGTGAAAACTCTGCTCGACGGTGTAATTCAGGCCTCATGTCACCTGCGCTTGTTACAACTGCAAACTCCACCGTTACGTAGCGAAAGCCCCGTAGGACGGCCTCGCGTCCTGGTGAATTGCGTTGGTCAGGGCCGGTTTTTGACCGTGGTTCCGCTGTCCAGGCCGCTTTTGGCGGCGTTCGCGACTATAGCAGCAATGATTAAGTGCTTCAATTCCATAAAAATTGTTATCATCCGCGGCATGACAACTACTGCCCCTTCGACTCCAGGCGTTCAACTGCTTGAAGTCTCGCCGGAGTATGCCGGCCAACGAATCGACAATTTCCTGCTTGCCCGGCTCAAAGGCGTGCCCAAGACCTTGATTTACCGCATTTTGCGTAAAGGCGAAGTGCGTGTGAACAAGGGGCGGATCAAGCCCGAATACAAGCTGCAGGCCGGCGATATCGTGCGCGTGCCGCCCGTTCGTGTGCCTGAGCGCGACGAACCTGTGCCTCTGGCTCAAGGGTTGTTGCAGCGTCTGGAAGCCTCGATTGTCTACGAAGACAAAGCCCTGATCGTGATCAACAAGCCCGCCGGCATTGCGGTTCACGGTGGCAGCGGCTTGAATTACGGCGTCATCGAAGCCTTTCGTCAGTTGCGTCCCGATACCAAGGAGCTGGAGCTGGTTCACCGTCTCGATCGTGATACCTCCGGTCTGCTGATGATCGCCAAGAAGCGCAGCATGTTGCGTCACTTGCACGCCGCATTGCGCGGTGACGGTGTCGACAAGCGTTACATGGCGCTGGTTCGCGGCAACTGGGCGACCTCGATCAAGCAAGTCCGTGCGGCGCTCGGCAAGAGCAATCTGCGCTCCGGCGAGCGCATGGTCGAGGTCGACGAGGAGGAGGGCAAGGAGTCTGTGACCGTGTTCAAGGTCCTGCGTCGCTTTGGCGACTTTGCCACCCTGATCGAAGCCAAGCCGATCACCGGTCGCACCCACCAGATCCGCGTCCACACGTTGCACGCCGGGCACTGCATTGCCGGCGACACCAAGTACGGCGATGACGGTTTCAGTAAGGAAATCCGTGATCTGGGCGGCAAGCGCCTGTTCCTCCACGCCTACATGCTGACCGTGCCGCTGCCCGATGGCGGTGAGCTCAAGCTGCAGGCGCCGGTCGACGAAATGTGGGCCAAGACCGTGGAGCGATTGAGTGCGCCCATCTGATTACAAGCTGCTGATTTTCGATTGGGACGGCACCCTCGCCGATTCCATTGGTCGGATTGTCGAGGCGATGCATTCTGCGTCCGGGCGTTCCGGTTTCGAATTGCGTGATGATTTTGCCGTCAAAGGCATCATCGGCCTGGGCTTGCCCGAGGCGATCCGCACTTTGTATCCGGAAATCAGTGATGCCGAGATGACCTTGTTTCGCGAGTATTACGCCGATCACTACATTGCGGCAGAAACCGTACCTTCGCCGCTGTTCGAGGGTGTAGTCGAGTCGATGGCGTCTTTTCGCGAGCAGGGTTATCACCTGGCGGTGGCAACCGGCAAGAATCGTCGCGGACTGGATCGGGTGCTCAAAGCCAATGGCTGGGAAGATTACTTCGATATCACTCGCGCCGCCGACGAGACCGCGAGCAAGCCGCATCCGCTGATGCTGGAGCAGATTCTCGCGCATTGCGGTGTTCGGCCCGAGCAGGCGTTGATGGTGGGGGATTCGTCCTTCGATCTGCTGATGGCGCGCAATGCAGGCATGGCGTCTGTGGCGGTCAGTTATGGCGCGCAGTCCATTGAATCGCTGCAGCAGTTCGAGCCGCGCCTGTCGATCGACCGGTTTAGTGAATTGCATGCCTGGCTGGGACAGCAGGCTTAATACGTTTTTGCTGGGGTACAGCGCATGACCGACGAATGGAAAGCACCGGCCAAGGCAAGTGCCGACGACGGTGACGAGAAAAGCTGGAAGCTGTTGGAAAAGACGTTGCTGGCCAGTGTGCAGGAACAGCGTCGCTCGCGGCGTTGGGGGATTTTCTTCAAGCTGCTGACGTTTGTTTATCTGTTTGTTGCGCTGATTCTGTTCACTCCGTTGATGGACATGGAAAAGAGCGCCACCCGGGGTCCGAATTACACCGCGCTGATCGATGTCACCGGCGTGATCGCCGACAAGGAGCCTGCCAGCGCCGACAATATTGTGGGCAGTCTGCGAGCGGCCTTCGAAGACAAGAAGGTCAAGGGCGTGATCCTGCGGATCAACAGCCCGGGCGGCAGTCCGGTGCAGTCGGGTTACGTGTATGACGAGATCAAGCGTCTGCGTGGTCTGCATCCGGATACCAAGGTGTACGCAGTGATCTCTGATCTCGGCGCGTCCGGTGCCTATTACATCGCCAGTGCGGCGGATCAGATCTATGCCGACAAGGCCAGTCTGGTCGGCTCCATCGGTGTAACGGCGGCGGGTTACGGTTTTGTCGGCACCATGGACAAGCTGGGTGTCGAGCGTCGCACTTACACTTCGGGTGAGCACAAGTCGTTCCTGGATCCGTTCCAGCCGCAGAAGCCTGACGAAACCGCGTTCTGGCAGACCGTGCTGGACACCACGCACAAGCAGTTCATCAACAGCGTCAAGCAGGGTCGTGGCGATCGCCTGAAGGACAAGGAGCATCCAGAGCTGTACTCCGGGCTGGTCTGGTCCGGCGAGCAGGCGCTGCCGCTGGGGCTGATCGATGGTCTGGGTAACGCCAGTTCGGTGGCGCGTGATGTGATCGGCGAGAAAGAACTGGTGGACTTCACCGTTCAGGAATCGCCGTTTGATCGCTTCTCGAAGAAGCTCGGCGCCAGTGTGGCTGAGCAGTTGGCGATGTGGATGGGTTTCCACGGGCCTTCGTTGCGTTAATTCGTTTCAAGTCAAAAGATCGCAGCCTGCGGCAGCTCCTACAGAGATCGGTGTAGGAGTTGCCGCAGGCTGCGATCTTTTGCTTTAAGGGATCTGTACGCCTTCGGCCAGCAGCATGTCGATCAGGCGAATCAGCGGCAGGCCGATCAGGCTGGTGGCGTCAGGTCCTTCGGTGGACTGAAACAGGCTCACGCCCAAGCCTTCGGCCTTGAAGCTGCCGGCGCAGTCGTAGGGCTGCTCCAGGCGCAGGTAGCGCTCGATGCGCGCCTCGTCGAGTTGGCGCATGTGCACGGTGAACGGCACGCAGTCGACCTGACAGTGACCGGTCTGGCTGTTGAGCAGCGCCAGGCCGGTAAGGAATGTCACACTGGCGCCGCTGGCGGCCAGCAGCTGCTCGCGGGCCTTGTCGAAGGTGTGTGGTTTGCCGATGATGCGCTCGCCGAGCACGGCAACCTGGTCCGAGCCGATAATCAGATGAGCCGGGTGGCTGGCGGCCAGTGCCCGGGCTTTCTGTTCGGCGAGGCGCTTGACCAGTTCGATGGCTGACTCACCCGGTTGGTGGCTTTCGTCGATATCCGGCGAGCTGCAGACGAACGGCAGGTGCAGGCGGGCGAGCAATTCCCGACGATAAGTCGAGCTGGAAGCAAGTAATAAAGGCAGCATTGGCGTCTCCTGAGGCTGGTGCGAATTCTAGCGGAGGCACGCAAGTGACGGACAGGGCACAATTTCCTTTGACATGGGTGGGGGCATCCCTATAATGCTGCGCCTATGTTGAATGACCCGATTCCACCTCACGTTGACCCGCGCAAATTGGCTGACCGTGGCACCACCCTTCAAGGTGAACTGCTGCTGGCCGATTTGAAGAGACTCTGCGACCCGCTTTCCGACGATGTCGGTACGGTGCAGGCCAAATTCGTTTTTGAACGAGATGAACGTAAATCTGTGGTGATCCACAGCTTTATCGACACCGAAGTCAAAATGGTTTGCCAGCGTTGTCTTGAGCTGGTCACCCTGCCGATCCACAGCGAATGCAGTTACGCTGTAGTGAAGGAGGGTGCGAATACCCAGTCGTTACCGAAAGGTTATGACGTGCTGGAACTGGGCGAAGATCCATTGGATCTGCAGTCACTGATCGAGGAGGAGCTTCTGCTCGCCTTGCCCATTGTGCCTGCTCATCATCCGGAAGAATGCCAGCAGCCGGCGGGAGCAGATGAACCCGAACCGAGCGAGGACGAGGTAACGCGGTCCAACCCGTTCAGTGTATTGGCGCAGTTAAAGCGTGACCCAAACGTTTAGGAGTTAATCAATTATGGCTGTTCAGCAGAACAAAAAATCCCGCTCTGCCCGTGACATGCGCCGTTCGCACGACGCTCTCGAGGCTAGCACCCTGTCTGTAGAAAAAACCACTGGTGAAGTTCACCTGCGTCACCACGTATCGCCAGAAGGCGTATACCGTGGCCGTAAAGTGATCGACAAGGGCGCTGACGAGTAATCACTTGTCCGCTCAAGTCATCGCGATTGACGCAATGGGCGGGGACTTCGGTCCCCGCAGCATTGTTCAGGCCAGCCTTGCTTGCCTTTCTGCTACGCCCTCGCTGCACCTGACCCTCGTCGGTCAACCCTCCCTTCTTGAAGAATTGATCAACGGCCAATCGGCTGCCGATCGTGCGCGCCTGACGATTGTCCCGGCGTCTGAAGTCATCACCATGGACGAAAAGCCGACCCAGGCCTTGCGTGGCAAGCCGGATTCGTCGATGCGTGTCGCCCTTGAGCTGGTGCGTGACGGCAAGGCCCAGGCCTGTGTCAGTGCCGGCAATACCGGTGCGCTGATGGCGCTGTCGCGATTCGTGCTCAAGACGTTGCCGGGCATTGATCGGCCGGCAATGGTGGCGGCGATCCCGACGCAGAAGGGCTATTGCCAGTTGCTCGACCTGGGCGCCAACGTCGATTGCAGTGCCGAGCATCTGTTGCAGTTCGCGGTGATGGGGTCGGTGGCCGCACAGACGCTGGGCATCGCCCGGCCACGGGTGGCGTTGCTCAATATCGGCACCGAAGACATCAAGGGTAATCAGCAGGTCAAGCTGGCGGCGACCTTGCTGCAGGCGGCGCGCGGTATCAACTACATCGGCTTCGTCGAAGGCGATGGTCTGTATCGCGGCGAAGCGGACGTGGTGGTGTGTGACGGTTTTGTCGGCAATATCCTGCTCAAGTCCAGCGAAGGTCTGGCGACGATGATCGCGGCGCGCATCGAGGCCTTGTTCAAGAAAAACCTTGCGTCCCGTGCTGTGGGGGCGTTGGCGTTGCCATTGATGAAGCGTTTGCAGGCTGATCTGGCGCCGGCGCGACATAACGGCGCAAGCTTTCTCGGTTTGCAGGGTATTGTCGTGAAAAGTCACGGTTCGGCCGGGGTTCAGGGCTTTCAGAGTGCGATTCAGCGCGCGCTGATCGAGATTCAGGAGAATCTGCCCGAGCGTCTCCACGGTCGTCTGGAGGATTTGTTGTCTTAGGCGTTTTCGTCGGACAATGCTTAAATGTGACCGCCCGGTTCAAAGGGCCATCCAACTGTCAGTTTCTTGCGTCCCCTGGTGGGGCGTCATTTTTCGACGACAAGATCATTAGGGGCTTGTTACATGTCTGCTTCCCTCGCATTCGTCTTTCCAGGACAGGGTTCGCAGTCCCTCGGCATGCTGGCCGAGCTGGGCGCGGAACATCCGCTGATCCTCGAAACATTCAAAGAAGCCTCCGCGGCTCTGGGCTACGACCTGTGGGCACTGACCCAGCAGGGTCCGGAAGAGCTGCTCAATCAAACCGACAAGACTCAACCGGCCATTCTGACCGCTTCGATCGCCCTGTGGCGTCTGTGGCTGGCTGAAGGCGGCGCGCGTCCGGCATTCGTTGCCGGTCACAGCCTGGGTGAATACAGCGCACTGGTTGCTGCTGGCAGTCTGAGCCTGGCTGACGCGGTGAAGCTCGTCGAGCGCCGTGGGCAGCTGATGCAGGAAGCTGTTCCGGCCGGGCAGGGCGGCATGGCTGCAATCCTCGGTCTGGAAGACGCTGATGTGCTGGCAGCCTGTGCTGAAGCGGCGCAGGGCGAAGTGGTCAGCGCCGTCAACTTCAACTCGCCAGGTCAGGTGGTCATTGCCGGTGCCAAGGCTGCCGTCGAGCGCGCCATCGAAGGCTGCAAGGCCCGTGGTGCCAAGCGCGCCATGCCGTTGCCGGTGAGCGTGCCGTCGCACTGCGAGCTGATGCGTCCGGCTGCCGAGCGCTTTGCCGAATCCATCGCCGCCATCAACTGGCAGGCGCCGCAGATCCCGGTGGTACAGAACGTCAGCGCGCAAGTGCCGGCCGATCTGGAAACCCTCAAGCGTGATCTGCTCGAACAACTGTACAAGCCAGTTCGCTGGGTTGAATCGGTCCAGACCCTCGCTGCCAAAGGCGCGACCAGTCTGGTCGAATGCGGCCCGGGCAAGGTGCTGGCCGGTCTGAACAAACGTTGCGCCGAAGGCGTTTCGACTTCCAACCTCAATACCCCAGACGCTTTCGCTGCCGCCCGTGCAGCGCTGGCCTGAATCAGGAGAAACTTGCATGAGTCTGCAAGGTAAAGTTGCACTGGTCACCGGTGCAAGCCGTGGCATCGGCCAGGCTATCGCCCTGGAGCTGGGTCGTCAGGGCGCCATCGTTATCGGCACCGCGACTTCCGCCAAAGGCGCCGAGGCAATTGCCGCTACGCTGAAAGAGCACGGGATTCAGGGTACTGGTCTGGAACTGAACGTTACCAGCGACGAATCGGTCAGCGCAGTGCTGGCGAGCATTCAGGAGCAGTTCGGTGCACCGGCGATCCTGGTCAATAATGCCGGTATCACCCGCGATAACCTGATGATGCGCATGAAAGACGATGAATGGTACGACGTGATCGATACCAACCTGAACAGTCTGTATCGCCTGTCCAAGGGCGTTTTGCGTGGCATGACCAAGGCGCGCTGGGGTCGAATTATCAGTATTGGCTCGGTGGTGGGTGCCATGGGCAACGCAGGCCAAGTAAACTATGCAGCCGCCAAGGCCGGTCTGGAAGGTTTCAGCCGTGCGATGGCGCGTGAAGTCGGTTCGCGTTCGATTACGGTCAACTCGGTAACCCCAGGGTTCATCGACACCGATATGACCCGCGAACTGCCTGAAGCACAGCGTGAAGCCTTGCAGACGCAGATTCCGCTGGGTCGTCTGGGACAAGCTCAAGAGATCGCCTCCGTGGTCGCTTTTCTTGCATCCGACGGTGCGGCATACGTCACTGGGGCTACAATCCCGGTGAACGGTGGGATGTACATGTAAGTAAAATGTGACGGATTGCTTCAAAAAAATGTCATACGAGCTGTCTAAAATCCGTTATAAAGCTGCAATCTATTTATAGGCAGAGGGTCGCAGGGTTCGAGGAGTGAAGCTTTCAGTTGAAAAGCTGAAAAGTCTTTCTATACACTTACCCACCGGCCAGCTGCCTGAATTTGTCCATTAGGAGTGAAAACAAGGTATGAGCACCATCGAAGAGCGCGTCAAGAAAATCGTTGCCGAGCAACTGGGTGTTAAAGAAGAAGAAGTGGTCAACACTGCTTCCTTCGTTGAAGACCTGGGTGCCGACTCCCTTGACACCGTTGAGCTGGTGATGGCTCTGGAAGAGGAATTCGAGACCGAAATCCCTGACGAAGAAGCTGAGAAGATCACTACTGTACAAGCTGCAATCGACTACGTTACTAGCCACCAGGCGTAATAGTTTGTAATCGTTGTCTGCTGTCATGGAAAAACCGCACTGCCATCATGGCGTGCGGTTTTTTCTTTAGGCCTGATGCAAAGTCGTCATTTGAAAAAGGAGAGTGCTGTGTCGCGTAGACGCGTCGTAGTCACCGGTATGGGTATGTTGTCGCCACTGGGCACGGATGTGCCGAGCAGTTGGCAGGGCATTCTGGCTGGCCGAAGTGGCATTGGTCTGATCGAACACACCGACCTTTCTGCCTATTCCACCCGTTTTGGCGGCTCGGTAAAGGGCTTCAATGTCGAGGAATACCTGTCGGTCAAGGAAGCACGCAAGCTCGACCTGTTCATTCAGTACGGTCTGGCGGCGGGTTTTCAGGCTGTTCGCAACGCAGGTCTGGAAGTCACCGATGCCAACCGTGAGCGCATTGGCGTGGCCATGGGTTCGGGGATTGGCGGTCTGACCAACATCGAAGAAACCAGCCGTACTCTGCATGAGACGGGCCCGCGTCGAATCTCGCCATTCTTCGTGCCAGGCTCGATCATCAATATGATTTCCGGTTTTCTGTCCATCCACCTGGGTGCACAGGGACCGAACTACGCCATTGCCACGGCCTGTACCACCGGTACGCACTGCATTGGCATGGCGGCACGCAACATCATGTACGACGAAGCCGACGTGATGATCGCCGGCGGTGCTGAAATGGCCGCGTGCGGCCTGGGCATGGGCGGCTTCGGCGCGTCCCGTGCGCTGTCGACCCGCAACGACGAGCCAGCCCGCGCCAGTCGTCCCTGGGACAAGGGCCGTGATGGCTTCGTGCTGTCCGACGGTGCCGGTGCCCTGGTACTCGAAGAGCTCGAGCACGCCAAGGCTCGCGGCGCGACCATCTATGCCGAGTTGATCGGCTTCGGCACCAGCGGCGATGCGTTCCACATGACTTCGCCACCTGCCGATGGCGCCGGTGCAGCTCGCTGCATCACCAATACCCTGCGCGATGCGAAAATCAACATCGACCAGGTGCAGTACATCAACGCCCACGGCACCTCGACGCCGGCCGGTGACCTCGCCGAAGCCAACGCGATCAAGACCGTGTTCGGTGATCACGCCTACAACCTGGCGATCAGCTCCACCAAGTCCATGACCGGCCACCTGTTGGGTGCGGCGGGCGCGGTCGAGGCGATCTTCAGCGTACTGGCGATCAACAGCCAGGTGGCACCGCCGACCATCAACCTCGATGAGCCGGACGAAGGCTGCGATCTCGATTTCGTGCCGCACACGGCGCGCAACATGGATATCGACGTCGTACTGTCCAACTCCTTCGGGTTTGGCGGCACCAACGGTACGTTGGCGTTCCGCCGGTTCGCCGGCTGATGGACAGCTGGGTCGACGGTCAGCCGGCTGACGCTCTGTCGCTGAAAGATCGCGGCCTGGCCTACGGCGATGGTCTGTTCGAGACCATTGCCGTGCACGGCGGCCAGCCCGTGTTGCTGGATCGTCATCTGACGCGTTTGGCCGAGGGCTGTGCGCGCCTGGCCATCACGGCCGACATCGAACGGGTTCGCAGCGAATTGCTGGCGTATGCCGCGGCAATGGGCGAGGGTGTGCTCAAGCTCATTCTCACCCGGGGCGACGGTTTACGTGGCTACGCGCCGGATCCTGCGGCGCAGGGCCGGCGCATTCTGCAAGGCAATCCTGCGGCGGCGTATCCTGTGGCGCATGGCGAGCAAGGCGTGCGCCTGTTTCCCTGCCTCACACGACTGTCCATCCAGCCCTTGCTGGCCGGGCTCAAGCATCTGAATCGTCTGGAGCAAGTGCTCGCCCGTGCCGAGTGGCGTGACAACGAGCATGCCGAAGGCTTGATGCTCGATCAGGCCGGGCGCGTCATCGAAGG
This sequence comes from Pseudomonas serboccidentalis, assembly GCF_028830055.1. NCBI lineage: Bacteria > Pseudomonadati > Pseudomonadota > Gammaproteobacteria > Pseudomonadales > Pseudomonadaceae > Pseudomonas > Pseudomonas serboccidentalis. The sequence continues at coordinate 3,766,853 of NZ_CP101655.1, read as the reverse complement.
CGTGTTCAGCAATGTGTTCCTGGTGCGCGACGGGGTACTGATCACCCCGGATCTGAAGCGCTGCGGCGTGGCCGGTGTGATGCGTGCCGAAATATTGTTTCAGGCCGAGTCATTGGCCATCCCCACTCAAATCACCGACATCAGCCTCGAACAGCTGCAATGGGCTGATGAAGTCTTTATTTGCAACAGCGTGTATGGCGTCTGGCCGGTACGTGCCTACGCTGCACTGAGCTGGCCGGTTGGCCCGCTCACCCGTAAACTGCAAACCATTGCCCGCGCGCTACTGGATGCCTGATTCGTGAGACGTAAACTCTTGCTGCTGCTGGAAACCGGACTGGTTCTGGCAGGGCTGCTGATGGGCGCCAGCGCCTGGAAAATTCATTCGGCGCTGGAACAGCCCCTGAACATCACGCAGGAAGAACTGCTGGATGTGCCGAAAGGCTCGACGCCTACCCGTACCTTCCTTGAACTCGAAACCGATGGGGTTATCAAGGATGCCTTCTGGTTGCGCATCTATTGGCGCTTCAATCTGGCCGGCACGCCGATCCATACCGGCGAATACCGCATGCAGCCGGGCATGACCGTCAACGGTCTGATCGACCTGTGGAAACGAGGCGAAGTGGTGCAGTACAGCCTGACGCTGGTCGAAGGCTGGAACTTCCATCAGGTCCGCGCCGCACTGGCGAAAGATGACAAGATCGAGCAGACCCTCAAGGGCTTGAGCGACAGCGAAGTGATGGAGAAAATCGGCCATCGCGGACTGTTCCCGGAAGGGCGATTCTTTCCCGATACCTACCGCTTCGTGCGTGGCGTCTCCGACGTCGAGTTGCTGAAGAAAGCCTTCGATCGCCTCGATGAGGTGCTGGCCAAAGAGTGGGAAAACCGCTCGGCCGACGCGCCGTACAGTGAGCCTTATCAGGCGCTGATCATGGCTTCGCTGGTGGAGAAGGAAACCGGCGTGCCACAGGAGCGCGGGCAGATTGCCGGCGTGTTCGTGCGCCGCATGGCGCTGGGCATGCAGTTGCAGACCGACCCGACCGTGATCTACGGCCTGGGTGATCGCTACACCGGCAAGTTGACCCGCGCGCATCTCAAAGAGCCGACGCCGTACAACACCTATGTGATTCCGGGATTGCCGCCAACGCCGATTGCCATGGTCGGCCGCGAGGCGATTCATGCCGCGCTCAATCCCGTAGAAGGCAACAGCCTGTATTTTGTCGCCCGTGGCGACGGTAGCCATGTGTTCTCCGATGACCTGGAGGCGCACAACAGTGCGGTGCGTGAGTTCCAGCTCAAGCGCCGTGCCGATTACCGCTCCAGCCCGGCCCCGGCGAATGCGCCGGCCGCTCCGGTCACTGACGAGGCGATCCCCGCAGCATCCCCGGATACCGCTCCTGAGGCACTGCCGCAGGTTCCAGCTCAGGACCCTGCGCCGGTCCCGGCACCTGCTGCCGAGCCTGGGCCGTCGGCACCGCAAAACGCGCAATGACTTTGATTAAGGACTGCCTGTGACTGGCTTGTTTATTACCCTGGAAGGCCCGGAAGGCGCCGGCAAGAGCACCAACCGCGAGTACCTCGCCGAGCGTCTGCGCGCGGAAGGTATCGAAGTGGTGCTGACCCGTGAACCCGGCGGCACGCCGCTGGCCGAACGCATTCGCGATGTGCTGCTGGCCCCCGCCGACGAAGTCATGAACCCCGATACCGAGCTGTTGCTGGTGTTCGCCGCCCGCGCCCAGCATCTGGCCGAGGTCATTCGCCCGGCACTGGCCCGTGGCGCCGTGGTGCTGTGCGATCGCTTCACCGACTCGACGTACGCCTATCAGGGCGGCGGTCGCGGTTTGTCGCTGGAGCGCATCGCCGCGCTGGAGACTTTCGTTCAAGGCGATCTGCGCCCGGACCTGACGCTGATTTTCGATCTGCCGGTGGAAATCGGCCTGGCCCGCGCCAGCGCTCGCGGACGACTGGATCGCTTCGAGCTGGAAGGCCGGGCGTTCTTCGAAGCGGTGCGCGGTGCGTTTCTCAAGCGTGCTGAAGCCGAGCCTGCACGTTATGTGCGGATCGACGCCGGTCAGCCACTGGTCGACGTTCAGCGTTCGCTGGATACATTGCTGCCGCGTTTGCTGGAGTTGACCCGTGGCTGAGGCCTATCCATGGCAGGACAGCCTCTGGCAGCAACTGGCCGGACGTAGTCAGCACGCTCACGCGTATTTGCTGCACGGCCCGGTCGGGATCGGCAAGCGTGCGCTGGCCGAGCGGTTGATGGCCAGCCTGTTGTGTCAGCGCCCGACGCCCGAGGCGTGCGGCGAGTGCAAGTCCTGTCTGCTGCTCAAGGCCGGCAGCCATCCGGACAACTACATTCTTGAGCCGGAAGAAGCGGACAAGGCGATCAAGGTCGATCAGGTGCGCGATCTGGTCAGTTTCGTGGTGCAGACCGCGCAACTGGGCGGGCGCAAGGTGGTGTTGATCGAGCCGGTGGAATCGATGAACATCAACGCCGCCAACGCCTTGCTCAAGAGCCTCGAAGAGCCTTCCGGCGATACCGTGCTGTTGCTGGTCAGCCACCAGCCGAGTCGTTTGCTGCCGACGATCAAGAGCCGCTGCGTGCAGCAGGCGTGTCCACTGCCGGGTGAGGCCATGAGCCTGCAATGGCTGGCACAGGCGCTGCCGGAGTGTTCCGAAGAAGAGCGCGTCGAATTGCTGACGCTGGCGGCCGGTTCGCCACTGGCGGCGGTCAGCCTGCAGTCCCAGGGCGTGCGCGAACAGCGCGCGCAGGTGGTCGAAGGGGTGAAGAAGCTGCTCAAGCAACAGCAGTCGCCGACGCAACTGGCCGAAGAATGGAAAAACATTCCGATGCTGCGCCTGTTCGACTGGTTCTGCGACTGGTCGAGCCTGATCCTGCGTTATCAATTGACCCAGGATGAAAACGGTCTCGGTCTGAACGACATGCGCAAAGTGGTGCAATACCTGGCGCAGAAGAGCGCGCAGGGCAAGGTCCTCGACATTCAGGACTGGATTCTCGCTCAGCGGCAGAAAGTCCTGAGCAAAGCCAACCTCAATCCGGCCTTGCTGCTGGAGGCGTTGTTGGTGCAATGGGTGAGTTTGCCGGGCCAACGGTAATTGCCCCCGAAACGACTGTGTGCGCCTAGACTCTGAACATCAGCAGTGGAGGTCAACATGAATGAACCCATGAGCCCGGGGCCGCGCAACGGCATCCTGTCCCTGACCATCAAGGACAAGTCGGTGCTGTACGCGGCCTATATGCCATTCATCAAGAACGGCGGCCTGTTCATCCCGACCAACAAGAGCTACAAGTTGGGCGACGAGGTGTTCATGCTGCTGAACCTGATGGACGAGGCGGAGAAGATTCCGGTGGCCGGCAAGGTCGCCTGGATCACCCCCAAAGGCGCGCAGGGCAATCGTGCCGCCGGTGTCGGCGTGCAATTCAATGAAGGCGACAACACTGCCCGCAGTCGCATCGAAACCCATCTGGTCGGAGCCCTGAAGTCCGACCGTCCCACTCATACGATGTAAGTTGCAGTCCTTTTATGCTCGTAGATTCTCATTGTCACCTTGATCGCCTTGACCTCGCCGCCCATGACGGCTCGCTGGATGCTGCACTCGATGCCGCCCGGCAACGCGGGGTAGGGCACTTCCTGTGCATCGGCGTCAGTGCCGACAACGCCGCCGACGTCAAAGCCCTCGCCGAGCGTTATGCCGACGTCGATTGCTCGGTCGGTGTGCATCCGCTGGATGTGCAGCCGGGCGCCGCGCCTGCGCTGGACTGGTTGCTGCACGAGCTCAATCACCCGAAAGTGGTGGCGATCGGTGAAACCGGTCTGGATTACCACTACGAGCCGGAGGCCGCCGAGCTGCAGCAGGCGTCGTTCCGTCTGCACCTGCAAGCCGCCCAGCAGACCGGCAAACCGGTGATCATCCATACCCGTGGCGCCCGCGCCGACACCCTTGAACTGCTGCGCGAGGCTGCGCTGCCCCAGGCCGGTGTGCTGCATTGCTTCACCGAAGACTGGGACATGGCCAAAGCCGCGCTGGACATGGGTTATTACATTTCTCTGTCGGGTATCGTCACCTTCCGCAATGCCGACGCCCTGCGCGATGTGGCGAGCAAAGTGCCGGCCGACCGGCTGCTGGTGGAGACCGACTCGCCGTACCTGGCGCCGATCCCTTATCGCGGCAAGCCGAACCTGCCGCAATATGTGCGTGAAGTGGCGGAGTTCCTGGCGATGCTACGGGGTGAGAACTACGAGCGGTTTGCCGAGCAGACCACGGAAAACTTCAAGCGTCTGTTCCCGTTGGCCCATGTAAAAACCTGACCTTGTAGGAGCTGCCGCAGGCTGTGATCTTTTGATGTTGTTTTTCTAAGAATCAAAATCAAAGGATCGCAGCCTGTGGCAGCTCCTGCAGGTGTGTGGTGCGCAAAAGGACAGCGAGCACCGGTCAAATCGCAGGCAAAAAAAACCCGGGTTCTGGGGGGTGAATCCGGGTTAAGACCATTAGGAGTAAAACAAAGGCACGCGGTCCCTTGGTACCTTTATCGGCGCGACACTTGGGGGAGATGCCGCCCGACAGTTCAAGTATTGATCAGTCTGGCGTTCAGTCCAGTTGAGCGGTCGGGGTTTTTAAACAAATTTGGAATACGTGCGCTTCAGTTGAGTTCTCATTACACTCCCAGCGTTCGCAAAATGAACAAGAAACACAGATATGGTCGGATGATCCGTGCATTTTTGTGCAAGTTAGGCATAATACGCGGCTTCGAATTTTGACCCCTACAGACCTTTTCTTATGCACAAAGAACCTCGTAAGGTCCGTGAGTTTCGTCGCCGCGAGCAAGAAATTCTCGATACCGCGCTCAAGCTGTTCCTCGAACAAGGTGAAGACAGTGTCACCGTCGAGATGATTGCTGATGCCGTGGGTATCGGCAAAGGCACGATCTACAAGCACTTCAAATCCAAGGCCGAGATCTATCTGCGGCTGATGCTCGATTACGAGCGCGATTTGAACGAGCTGCTGCATTCGGCCGATGTCGACAAGGACAAGGAAGCGCTGTCCCGTGCCTACTTCGAATTCCGCATGCGTGACCCGCAGCGCTATCGCCTGTTCGACCGTCTCGAAGAGAAGGTTGTTAAAGGCAATCAGGTGCCGGAAATGGTCGAGGAGCTGCACAAGATCCGTGCCTCGAACTTCGAACGCCTGACCTTGCTCATCAAGGGCCGGATCAGCGAAGGCAAGCTCGAAGACGTGCCGCCGTACTTCCACTACTGCGCGTCCTGGGCGCTGGTACACGGCGCGGTGGCGCTGTATCACTCGCCGTTCTGGAGCAATGTGCTGGAAGATCAGGAAGGTTTCTTCCAGTTCCTGATGGACATCGGCGTGCGCATGGGCAACAAGCGCAAGCGTGATCCGGAAACTCCGAGCAGCTGAATCATTCAGCGGCTTTATTGCGCCATGATTTCGCTACATGACGCAGTACCGCAGGAATATACTCAGGCATAGGGCTTGCTAAAACTTGATTTGTAAGTCAAGTTTTAGCGGCTCGAAATTCTATCGCCGGAGTGATCATGATCGTTGACCGTCAAGGCAGGCGTTTTCGCAATTTGCGCATCAGCCTGACTTCAGCCTGCAATTACGCCTGTACCTACTGCGTGCCCAACGGCAAGCGGCTGGTGGCTGCGCAGGATGAACTGTCGGCCGAAGCCATGGCACGCGGCGTGGCTTATCTGATTGAAGCCGCTGGCATCGAACGCTTGCGCATCACCGGCGGTGAGCCGCTGGTCAGCCCCAAACTCGAATCATTCATGAGCGCCGTCGGCAAGATGGGCCTGGACGACATCAGCCTGACCACCAACGGTCAACTCCTGGCGAAAAAACTGCCGCTGCTGGTGGACGCCGGTCTGCGCCGGATCAACGTGTCCCTCGATACCCTCGACGCCGGTGCGTTCCGCAGCATCGCCCGCGGCGGCGATCTGGCGACTGTGCTCGATGGCATGGACCAGGCGAAAGCGGCGGGGCTGAAGATCAAGGTCAACATGGTGCCGTTGCGCGGGCAGAACCTGGATCAGGTAATGCCGCTGCTCGATTACTGCCTGGAGCGTGGTTATGAGCTGCGCTTCATCGAGCTGATGCGCATGGGCCACCTCGCCACCGACTCCAACGCCTTCCTGCAACAGTTCGTCAGCCTGCAGCAACTGCTGAGCCTGATCGGCGAGCGCTACGAGTACGCCCAGGCCGATGCGCCGGTGGACGCCACGGCCGTACGTTATGCGATTCCGGGCCTCGGTCACTTCGGCGTGATCGCCAACGAAAGCGTGCCGTTCTGCAGAACCTGCTCGCGCCTGCGCCTGTCGTCGACCGGTTGGCTGCATGGTTGCCTGTCGTCGAGCAACCGCCACTATGTCGGCGATCTGCTCGACAAGCCGCGCCATCAAGCGCTACCGGCGTTGCAGCGCTTGCTGGTCAAGGCCTTGGGTGACAAACAGGAAGTGGCGTTCTCCGGTGGCGCGACGGTCATGAAGATCATCGGCGGCTGATACCTCTTTTTCGCGAGCAGGCTCGCTCCCACATGGTTTTTCGCAATCCTGTGGGAGCGAGCCTGCTCGCGAAAGCAATCCATCATTCGACAAAGATCCTGAGCTGGCGCAAAAGCTGCATTCAACGGCCATTCGCCGGTTTTCCGTCACCGGCTTCTGGAGGATGAGGATGCGTAGCCTGGTTTTGCTGCTGGCCGTTTTGGCGCTTGGCGGCTGTATGACTGTCAGCGATATGGCCGAAGGCACTCGCGATCAGATGAGCGACGCGGGGCTGCTGGATCACAGTGACAGCCGCCGGGTGAACAACTTCCGCATTCAGCCGGACTCGTTCATCTACATCGCTCAGGGCGCATTTGCGCCGCCGGGTGGTTCCTACCCACGGCCGAACGTGGTCGCCGAAGAAGCCTTCAAGGGGTTTGTCGAATACTTCCCGATGGTCCGCCGTGCCCGTGCCCCGGAAGGCCTTGATCAAGCCATGGGCGAAGCCCGCGATGCCGGCGCTCACTACCTGCTGTACACGCGTTTCGCCAAGGCTGACGACCGTATCGGCAACTCCGACGAGTGGCTCGATCAGGAAGCCGTGGATCGTTTGGGCATCGACGGCGGCGTGATTCAGATCATGTTGATCGAGACCAGCACCCAGTATTTGATTGATACTGCACGGATCAAGAGTCGTGGCGGTTTACTGACGTTCCACGACAACAAGCCTGAAGACCTGATCGGCCCGCCACTGGCGCAATACGCGCGCAGCCTGCTGGGAGTCGGCGACCAATAAACCAAGGAGTACGCCATGAGTGGCCCGCAAAAAGCCAATGACCTGTTGGGACAGATCCCCAAAACCAAAGGCCTGCCGCCGGTGCACTTGTGGAACCCGGACTTCTGCGGCGATATCGACATGCGCATCGCCCGCGACGGCACCTGGTATTACCTGGGCACGCCGATCGGGCGCAAGCCGATGGTCAAGCTGTTCTCCACCATCATCCGCCGCGACGGCGATGATTACTTCCTGATTACCCCGGTCGAAAAGGTCGGGATCAAGGTCGACGACGCGCCGTTTGTGGCGATTGCCGTGGAAGTCGAAGGCGAGGGCGAGACGCAGGTGCTGCGTTTCACCACCAATGTCGAGGAGACGGCCGAGGCCGGGCCGGAACATCCGATCCGCGTCGAGATCGACCCGACGACCCAGGAGCCCGCGCCTTATGTGCACGTGCGCACCAACCTCGAAGCGCTGATTCACCGCAACGTGTTCTACCAACTGGTGGAACTGGCGGTCAGCCGCGAAATCGATGGGCAGCGCTGGCTGGGTGTGTGGAGTGGTGGGGAGTTCTTTCGCATCGGCCTCGAACCCTGATCCAAAACAAAAAACTGCAGGAGTGAGGCTGCTCGTGATCACGATGGTTCAGTAGCATTAATGTCGACTGACACACCGCTATCGCGAGCAGGCTCGCTCCTGCATTGATTTTGTGTTGACTGTTAATCATATGATCATTAGCGTGAACACCCATCGCGAACCGCTTTGAGGTCTTCATGTCCAGCAGCTTTCATGCGTCAACGGTCGATTGGCTGGGCAGCTGGATTGCTGCCGGGCAGGTCAAGCCGGGGCAGGCGATCAAGGTCGAGGCGGATCTGGGCCAGCAGCTCGGCGTCAGCCGTACCGTGATCCGCGAAGCGATCAAGACCCTCGTCGCCAAAGGCATGCTCGAAGTCGGGCCGAAAGTCGGTACCCGGGTGTTGCCAGTGCGGCGCTGGAATCTGTTCGATCCGCAAGTCGTGGGCTGGCTGTCGCGCAACGGTCTGCCGGAAAACTTCGTCGACGACCTGCTCGACCTGCGGCGTACCATCGAACCGATGGCCGTGCGCTGGGCCTGCGAACGCGCCAGCCTGGAGCAGATCGAGGCCGTGCAGCTGGCCTACAACGCGCTGGAGCGGGCCGTCGACAGCGGCATCGATTACAACCGCGCCGACCAGACCTTCCACGAATGCATTCTGGCGGCCAGCCACAATCAGTTCATCGAGCAAATGGTCCCGGCCCTCGGTGCCTTGCTCGCGGTGTCGTTTGAAGTCTCCGCCGCCGACCCCGACGAATTGCGCCGCACCTTGCCGATTCACAAAGACATGGCCGACGCCATCGCTGCCCGGGATGCTGCGCGTGGGGTGTGGGCGTGCGTGACCCTGATCGACAATGCCGACCTGGCAATCAAACGCTTTTACCCGCAGGTGATGGCCGACAAGAAAGCCAGCTGACAACACAGATCCCCCTGTAGGCGTGAGCCTGCTCGCGATGGCGTCGTACCGGAAAAAGCAACGCTGACTGAACCACCGCCATCGCGAGCAAGCTCACGCCTACAGTTAAAACAACAACATGAAGGATTCAACATGACGTGGACCGCCGTAACCCAACACCGCGCCAAACTCGGTGAAGGCCCTTTCTGGGACGCCCCCACCCAAGCGCTGTATTGGGTCGATATCGCCGGCAGACAGGCACTGCGGCTGATCGGCAACAACGTGCAGATCTGGCAGATGCCCGAGCACGTTTCCGCGTTCATTCCGTGCGCCAGTGGCGATGCGCTGGTGACTCTGAGCAGCGGCGTCTATCGACTGGACCTCGATTCCCCGGGCCTTGAGCCACGTTTGAAGTTGTTCTGCATCGCCGACCCGCAACCGGGCAATCGACCCAACGAAGCACGCTGCGACGTCCAAGGGCGACTGTGGCTCGGCACCATGCAAAACAACATCGGCGACAACGGCGAAGACCTGCCGATCGTGCGCCGTTCCGGTGGCTTGTTCCGCGTTGATCCAGACCAGCGCGTCACGCCCTTGCTGCGCGGCCTGGGGATTCCCAATACGCTGTTGTGGAGTGATGACGGCACCACGGTCCTGTTCGGCGACAGTCTCGACGACACGCTGTATCGCTATTTTATTCACGCCGACGGCAACCTTGATGTGGGCAGCCCCTGGTATGGCCCTGATCAGAACGGCGGGCCTGATGGTTCGGCGATGGACGCCGAAGGTTATGTGTGGAACGCCCGTTGGGACGGCAGTTGCCTGCTGCGTCTGACACCGGACGGCAAGGTCGAGCGCAAGATCGATCTGCCAGTCAGCCGCCCGACCAGTTGCGTGTTCGGCGGTGACGATTTGAAAACCCTGTACATCACCAGCGCGCAGAGTCCGCACCACCATCCACTGGATGGTGCGGTGCTGTCGATGCGGGTCGATGTGCCGGGCAAGCTCTGCACTCGGTTTGCGGGTTGAATCCCAAAATATGGGATGCAAAATTATATATTGAGATTATTTGGCGGTCGGGTTTATAGTCGGCTCCAGCAGTAACACGCACTCACACTTAAAAAGAACAAAACAGGTGAAGTGATGCAGCGAATCTCTATCGCACTCCCCAGCGGAGTCAGCGTCTCGCAACGGCCCGGCGTCGCTCGCCGTGCCTGCCTGTTTTGCTTTCACAGTCTTCCAGACCGGACATCGTCAGATGCCCGGTTTTTTTGTGCTTACGAACAGGAGTCCTGACCCATGGCTGAACCTCTTTCCTTGCCGCCGGTGCCCGCACCGCCGAAGGGCGAGCGTCTGAAAAACAAAGTCGTGCTGCTGACCGGCGCCGCCCAGGGCATCGGCGAGGCCATCGTCGCCTCCTTCGCCTCGCAGCAGGCCAAATTGGTGATCAGCGATATTCAGGCGGAGAAAGTCGAGAAGGTCGCCGCCCACTGGCGCGAGCAGGGCGCCGACGTACAGGCGATCAAGGCCGACGTGTCGCGTCAACAAGACCTGCACGCCATGGCCAAACTGGCGATCGAGTTGCACGGGCGGATCGACGTGCTGGTCAACTGCGCGGGGGTCAACGTGTTCCGCGACCCGCTGCAAATGACCGAAGAAGATTGGCGCCGCTGCTTCGCCATCGACCTGGACGGCGCCTGGTATGGCTGCAAAGCCGTGCTGCCGCAGATGATCGAGCAAGGTATCGGCAGCATCATCAACATCGCCTCGACCCATTCCAGCCACATCATTCCCGGCTGCTTCCCGTATCCGGTGGCCAAACACGGCCTGCTCGGACTGACCCGGGCGCTGGGCATCGAGTACGCGCCCAAGGGCATTCGGGTCAACGCCATCGCTCCGGGCTACATCGAGACGCAGCTGAACGTCGATTACTGGAACGGCTTTGCCGACCCGCACGCCGAGCGCCAGCGCGCGTTTGACCTGCACCCGCCAAAACGCATCGGCCAGCCGATCGAAGTGGCGATGACCGCAGTGTTCCTGGCCAGTGATGAAGCGCCGTTCATCAACGCCTCGTGCATCACCATCGATGGTGGCCGCTCGGTGATGTACCACGACTGAGCAGATGAGATTTGCGGTGGATGAATTCGCCTGAAATCCAATCATCATACGATATGACTATTTTTGCTCCAGATCGCAGGACCACGCTTTAACGCTTTTCAAATAACGCTCAAGAAAAATAACAAGGAGTCAGCTTATGAAACGTCGTTTCGGGATTCGTACCCTGTGCAGTGCCGCGCTGGCGGTCACCGCGTTCAGTCTGAGCAGCTCGCTGCTGGCTGCCGACACCGTGAAAATCGGTTTTCTGGTCAAACAGGCTGAAGAGCCGTGGTTCCAGACCGAGTGGGCTTTCGCTGAAAAAGCCGCCAAGGACAAAGGCTTCGAACTGATCAAGATCGCCGTGCCGGACGGGGAGAAAACCCTCTCGGCCATCGACAGCCTCGCCGCCAACGGTGCCAAGGGCTTCGTGATCTGCCCCCCGGACGTGTCCCTCGGCCCGGCCATCATGGCCAAGGCCAAACTCAATGACCTCAAAGTGATTGCCGTGGACGACCGCTTTGTCGACGCCAACGGCAAGTTCATGGAAGACGTGCCGTACCTCGGCATGGCTGCGTTCGAAGTCGGCCAGAAGCAGGGCAACGCCATGGTCGCCGAAGCGAAGAAACGCAATTGGGACTGGAAAGACACCTACGCGGTGGTCAACACCTACAACGAACTCGACACCGGCAAGAAGCGCACCGACGGTTCGGTCAAATCCCTGGAAGACGCCGGCCTGCCGAAGGATCACATCCTCTTCGCTGCACTGAAAACCCTGGACGTGCCGGGCAGCATGGACGCCACCAACTCGGCGCTGGTCAAGCTGCCGAGTGCGGCGAAAAACCTGATCATCGGCGGCATGAACGACAACACCGTGCTCGGCGGCGTACGCGCCACTGAAGCCGCCGGGTTCGCGGCGGCCAACGTGATCGGCATCGGCATCAACGGCACCGACGCCATCGGCGAGCTGAAAAAGCCCAACAGCGGTTTCTTCGGTTCGATGCTGCCGAGCCCGCACATCGAAGGCTACAAGACAGCCGAGATGATGTACGAGTGGGTCACTACCGGCAAAGAGCCGCCGAAGTACACGGCGATGGACGACGTCACCCTGATCACCCGCGAGAACTTCAAGCAAGAGCTGGAAAAAATCGGCCTGTGGAATTGATGGCTGCTCGATCGGTGTGAAGAGGTGACTCAGATGCACGCGCAAGTACAGACACATGAAAACAGCGGCGGCAGCCTGCGCTTCAACGGGATCGGTAAGACCTTTCCCGGGGTGAAGGCGCTGGACGCCATCAGCTTCGTCGCCCACCCGGGGCAGGTCCACGCCCTGATGGGCGAGAACGGCGCCGGCAAATCGACCCTGCTGAAAATCCTTGGCGGGGCCTACATCCCGAGCAGCGGCGAGTTGCAGATCGGCGAGCAGACCATGGCCTTCAAGTCGACGGCCGACAGCATCGGCAGCGGCGTCGCGGTGATTCACCAGGAGCTGCATCTGGTGCCGGAAATGAGCGTGGCCGAGAACCTGTTTCTCGGCCATCTGCCGGCCAGTTTCGGCCTGATCAATCGCGGCACCCTGCGCCAGAACGCCTTGGCTTGCCTCAAGGGTCTGGCCGATGAAATCGATCCGCAGACCAAGGTCGGGCGCCTGTCACTCGGCCAGCGGCAACTGGTGGAAATCGCCAAGGCGCTGTCTCGTGGCGCGCATGTGATCGCCTTTGATGAGCCGACCAGCAGCCTCTCGGCCCGCGAGATCGACCGCTTGATGGCGATCATCAGTCGCTTGCGCGATGAGGGCAAAGTGGTGCTCTACGTTTCCCATCGCATGGAAGAAGTGTTCCGTATCTGCGACGCGGTGACGGTGTTCAAGGATGGTCGTTACGTGCGCACCTTCGACGACATGAGCCAACTGACCCACGATCAACTGGTGACCTGCATGGTCGGGCGCGACATCCAGGACATCTACGATTACCGCAGCCGCCCACGTGGCGCGGTGGCGCTGAAGGTCGACGGTTTGCTCGGCCCGGGCCTGCGCGAGCCGGTGAGTTTCGAGGCGCACAAGGGCGAGATTCTCGGCCTGTTCGGCCTGGTCGGGGCCGGGCGCACCGAGTTGTTCCGGCTGCTCAGCGGGCTTGAGCGCAACACCGCCGGACGCCTGGAATTGCGTGGCCATGAACTGAAGTTGCGCTCACCGCGTGACGCGATTGCCGCCGGGATTCTGCTGTGCCCCGAGGACCGCAAAAAGGAGGGGATCATTCCGCTGGCCAGCGTCGCCGAAAACATCAACATCAGTGCCCGTGGCGCCCATTCCGGCTTCGGTTGTCTGCTGCGCGGGCTGTGGGAGAAGGGCAACGCCGACAAGCAGATCAAGGCGCTGAAAGTCAAAACACCGCACGCCGGGCAACAGATCAAATTCCTTTCCGGCGGCAACCAGCAGAAGGCCATTCTCGGTCGCTGGCTGTCGATGCCGATGAAGGTCCTGCTGCTCGACGAACCCACCCGTGGCATCGACATCGGTGCCAAGGCCGAGATCTACCAGATCATCCATAACCTGGCCGCCGACGGCATTTCGGTGATCGTGGTGTCCAGCGACCTCATGGAGGTCATGGGCATTTCCGACCGCATTCTGGTGCTCTGCGAAGGCGCGCTGCGCGGCGAAGTCAGCCGCGACCAGGCCAATGAATCCAACCTGCTGCAACTGGCTTTGCCGCGCCATCGCGCTGACGGCGTGGCGAACTGAGAGGTGACTATGATGACCATCCAAAACAAGGCGCTGCCGACTCCCCGCAAACCGCTGGACCTGCGGCGCTTCCTCGACGACTGGGTCATGCTGCTGGCGGCCATTGGCATCTTCGTCGCCTGCACCTTGCTGATCGACAACTTCCTTTCGCCGCTGAACATGCGCGGGTTGGGGCTGGCGATTTCCACCACCGGCATTGCCGCGTGCACCATGTTGTACTGCCTGGCGTCGGGGCATTTCGATTTGTCGGTGGGCTCGGTGATCGCCTGCGCCGGGGTGGTCGCAGCGGTGGTGATGCGCGACACCAACAGCGTGTTCCTCGGCGTCAGCGCGGCGCTGGTGATGGGCCTGATTGTCGGGCTGATCAACGGCATCGTGATCGCCAAGCTGCGGGTCAATGCGCTGATCACCACGCTGGCGACGATGCAGATCGTCCGTGGCCTGGCCTACATCTTTGCCAACGGCAAAGCGGTGGGCGTGTCGCAGGAATCGTTCTTCGTCTTTGGCAATGGCCAGTTGTTCGGCGTGCCGGTGCCGATCCTGATCACCATCGTCTGTTTCCTGTTCTTCGGCTGGCTGCTGAACTACACCACCTACGGGCGCAACACCATGGCCATCGGTGGCAACCAGGAAGCGGCGTTGCTCGCCGGGGTCAACGTTGACCGGACCAAGATCATCATCTTCGCCGTGCATGGCGTGATCGGCGCACTGGCCGGGGTGATTCTCGCCTCGCGCATGACCTCCGGGCAGCCGATGATCGGCCAGGGTTTCGAACTGACCGTGATCTCGGCGTGTGTGCTGGGCGGGGTGTCGCTGAGCGGCGGGATCGGCATGATCCGGCACGTGATTGCCGGGGTGTTGATACTGGCGATCATCGAGAATGCGATGAACCTGAAGAATATCGATACGTTCTACCAGTATGTGATTCGTGGTTCGATTCTGCTGTTGGCGGTGGTCATCGATCGCCTGAAACAACGGTAACCCGCATCCCCTGTAGGGGTGAGCCTGCTCGCGATAGCGTTCTTTCAGTCACATCGATGCTGGATGTGTCGACGTCATCGCGAGCAGGCTCACTCCTACAGTAGACCGCGCCAGTCTCCGGCCTCTCGTCATCTTCCCCAAATATTCCTTGCCCGCCCACGCCCGTTTCGGGTATCAATTTGTACATGATTAGACAGGTACGATTTGACAAGAAACAACGGGTGGTCGACGAACTCGTCCGGCGCATCGAAAGCGGCCTCATGGAGGACGGCTTTCTGTTGCCCGGTGAGCATCAGTTGGCTCAGGAATTCAAGGTCAGCCGTGGCACGTTGCGCGAAGCGCTGGCCGAACTGAAGCGGCGCAATTACATCGCCACGCAAAGCGGTGTCGGCTCGATCGTCACGTTCGACGGCGTGGCGCTCGACCAGCGCAGCGGCTGGGCGCAGGCACTGGCCGACAGCGGGGCGCTGATCAACACCGAAGTGCTGCGTCTGGAAGCCGTGACCCGGCCCGACCTGCTCTCGCGGTTCGGCACCGACCAATTCATCACCCTCGACCGTCGCCGGCGCGCCAACGACGGCACGCTGGTGTCCCTCGAACGCTCGTTGATGCCGGCCACCGGCGGCCTGGAAAGCCTGCCGCGCGTCGGTCTGATCGACAACTCGCTGACCATCACCCTGGCTGCCTACGGCTACATCGGCGAGCGCGGCGATCAGTGGATCGGCGCCGAGCCGCTGAATGCCGTAGACGCCGAACTGCTCGGCCGCCCGGTGGGTAGCGTTTTTCTCAAGGCCCTGCGCACCACCTACGACCGGCAGAACCGCTTCATGGAGCAGGTCGAAAGCCTGCTCGACCCGGTGCATTTCCGCCTGCACCTGCAATTTGGAGAATCGAAATGACCGCGCTCAACCGTGCCCTGGGTGCGTTTTATGGCCTGGCTCTGGGTGATGCGCTGGGCATGCCGACGCAATCGCTGAACCGCGAAACGATCAAGACCCGCTTCGGCCGGATCACCGAGCTGCAGGACGCCGGTCCCCTGCAACCGATCGCTGCCAACATGCCCAAGGGCTCGATCACCGACGACACTGAACAGGCAATTCTGGTCGGCCAATTGCTGGTTGAAGGCAAGGGCCGGATCGAGCCGGCAGTGCTCGCCCAACGGCTGATCGAGTGGGAAGCCGAGATGCAGGCCAAGGGTTCGCAGGACCTGCTCGGCCCGTCGACCAAACGCGCCATTGAGATGATCCTCGCCGGCCACTCGCCGGAGGAGGCCGGGCGTTATGGCACCACCAACGGCGCGGCGATGCGCATCACCCCGGTGGGCATTGCGGCGGATGTTGCCGATCCTCAGCGGTTCATCGCCGCGGTGGTTCAGGCCTGTCAGGTCACCCACAACACCACACTGGGCATTTCCAGTGCGGCAGCGGTGGCGGCGGTGGTCTCGGCCGGGGTCAATGGCATGGATCTGGGCGAGGCGCTGAACCTCGGCCAGCAGATAGCGCAACAGGCTGAAGCGCACGGGCACTGGGTCGCCGGTGGGCGCATCGCTTCGCGCATCAGTTGGGCGCGCAGCATCAGCGTCGACAGCGACAAGGCACTGTTGGCCGATCTGCTGTACGACGTGATCGGCACTTCGGTGGCGTCGCAGGAATCGGTGGTGGTGTCGTTCGCCCTGGCGCAGCAAGTGGCCGTCGGCGAGATGAGTGCGTTCGAGGCGTTGTGCATGGCCGCCAGCCTGGGCGGTGACACCGACACCATCGCGGCCATCCTTGGCGCCATGCTCGGGGCCTGCCTGGGTCTTGAGAGCTGGCCGGCGCCGATGATTGCCACGGTCAAAGCGGTCAATCATCTGGAGCTTGAGCCCCTCGTGAAAGGACTCCTCACCTTACGCTGAGGAACCTGTGTAGGAGCTGCCGAAGGCTGCGATCTTTTGATCTTCAGCAGTCTTCAGGCAGCCGGAAAATCAAGATCAAAAGATCGCAGCCTGCGGCAGCTCCTACAGGAGGTGCGCAGTTTATTGAATTGCCCACAAACACAATAAAGGCAAACAGGAGCACTGTTCATGAGTTCATCAAACGCCGCGCAAAGCGCCGGGCAGTTGGAAACCCGCGGTATCGAGCCGGTGCCGGAAGCCGAGTGCAACGGTCATCCGCTGCAACTGTTCTGGGTCTGGTTCGCCGCCAACATTTCCATTCTCGGTCTGCCGCTGGGCGCCACGCTGGTTGCGTTTCGCGGATTGGCGATCTGGCAGGCGATCATCGTCGCGATTGTCGGTGCTGCCGGATCGTTCGCGGTGGTGGGGATCATCTCGATTGCCGGCCGCCGTGGCCGTGCGCCGAGCCTGACCTTGTCGCGCGCAATTTTTGGCGTACGCGGCAACATCGGCCCGACCCTGGTTTCGCTGATGTCACGTCTGGGCTGGGAAACCGTCAACACCACCACGGCGGCATTCGTGCTGCTGTCGCTGTGCTCGATCCTGTTTGGCTCGCCGGTTGAAGCGAAAAGCGCACCGGTGCTGACGCTGATCTTCATCGCGATCTTCGTTCTGCTGACCCTGTCGGTCTCCGGCCTCGGTCACGCCACCCTGCTGGTGATCCAGAAGTGGGCGACCTACGTGTTCGGCGCACTGAATATTCTGGTCGGCGGCTTCCTTTGCGCGACCATCGACTGGAGCGCCGTGTTCAACGCCACGCCCGCACCGCTGAGCGCAATGATCATCGGCATCGGCACCATGGCCGCCGGCACCGGGATCGGCTGGGCCAACGCCGGTGCCGACATGTCGCGCTACCAGCACCGCAGCGTCAAAGCCGTGCGCCTGGTCGCGTCCGCCGCGTTCGGCGCGGGGATTCCGCTGGTGCTGCTGATCACCCTCGGTGGTCTGTTGTCGGTGGGCAACAACGATCTGGCGTCGGCGACTGACCCGATCGTGGCGATCCGCGACATGCTGCCGACCTGGATGGCCGTGCCCTACCTGATCACCGCGTTCGGCGGCCTGCTGCTGTCGAACAACCTCTCGGTGTACTCCGCCGGTTTGACCACGCTGACCTTGGGCCTGAAGGTCAAACGGGTCTACGCGGTGGTGGTGGATATCGTCGCGATCTTCGCCGGCTCGATTTACTTCATGCTGATCGCCGACAGCTTCTACGGCCCGTTCATCACCTTCATTTCCCTGCTGGCGGTGCCGATCACCGCGTGGGTCGGGATCTTCGTGGTCGACCTGATTCATCGTCACTACTACAGCCCCAAAGACCTGCTTGACGTCAGTCCGAGCAGTGCCTACTGGTATCGCGGCGGCATCGAATGGCGCGCGTTCGGCGCGTGGGCGATTGCCATCGTGCTCGGCTTCAGTTTCACCACCATTGGCACCACCGACGAGAACGTCTGGTTCAAGGGCTTTTTGTCCGACTCGTGGCTGGGCCACAACGGTTTGGGCTGGATCGTGACCTTCGTGGTGGCCGGTGGCATTTACTTCGTCCTCGGCGGGGCGAAAGATCGCCGTGCCGCGCAAGTCGAGAATGCTCATGCCTAAGATGTTGCACACCGGCCAGGTCATCATCGACCTGGTGATGGCTGTGGATCAGCTGCCGCAAGTCGGCGGCGATGTGCTGGCGCAGTCTGCCGCTTTCGAGGCCGGCGGCGGTTTCAACGTGATGGCCGCTGCCGTACGCAATGGCTTGCCAGTGGTTTATCTCGGTCGCCACGGCAGCGGGCGCTTCGGCGATCTGGCGCGTCAGGCGATGAACGCTGAAGGCATCCGTATCGGCATCAAAACGCCTGCGCAACCCGACACCGGGATTTGCGTGGCGCTGACCGATGCGTCGGCCGAGCGCAGTTTCATTTCCTGCATCGGCGCCGAAGGCGAGGTGACCGAGGAGGACTTGAACAGCGTGGCCGCCGAGGCGGGCGATTACGTCTATGTGAGCGGTTACAGCCTGTTGCATGAAGGCAAGGCGCAGGCGCTACTGGACTGGACGCTGGCGCTGCCGGATACGATTAACGTGGTGTTCGATCCGGGCCCGTTGGTCGAGTCGCCGGACTCGGCGTTGATGCAGGCCCTGCTGCCGCGCATCGATGTGTGGACCAGCAACAGCGTCGAGGCGTTGCGCTTTACCGGAGCGGCGGATATCGCTGAGGCGCTGGATCGGCTCGCCGGGCATCTGCGCAACGACGCGCTGATCGTGGTGCGCGACGGGCCACAGGGGTGCTGGATTCATCAGGCTGGCGAGCGTCGGCATGTGCCGGGGTTTGCCGTGAAGGCGGTGGACAGCAATGGTGCCGGTGATGCGCATGCCGGGGTATTTGTCGCCGGGTTGGCGCAGGGTTTGAATGCGCATGAGGCGGCGCGGCGAGCGAACGCGGCAGCGGCTTTGGCAGTGACGCGCTGGGGGCCGGCGACATCGCCGGGGGCTGCTGAAGTGGATGCATTGATACGCGGCGACTGAACAATCGTCATCGCCAGCAGGCTGGGTCCCACAAGGGAATCGCGTCGCTTACAAAACCCCTGTAGGAGTTGCCGCAGGCTGCGATCTTTTGATCTTGAAAGATCGCGGCCTGCTGCAGCTCCTACAGGACTCAACTGCTTGCGGATCTACCGTCAGCTATCGAGCTTTCTCGCTGCTTCGACGCCGGCCGCACTAAGCTTGATCGGCAGGTTCAACGAGTGTTCGCCGGCCTCGTTGCAGGTCACATGACCATGGTGGATCAGCCCGCGATCCTGCAGGGCGGCGAGGGTGCTGGCCACGACTTTCTCACCGCGATAGTTGTCCAGCACCTCTTTGCCCAGTCCGCTCGGATGGGCGTGCAGCAGGCGGGTGAGGACTTCTTTTTCCAGGTTTTTATCGACGTTCATGGTTACCTCTTCATTGGGTTGAATAGGACGCTCGCGTCGGCGAACTACTGACCGGTACCTTCGGAGCCCGAGCCACCGGTGGTGGTTTTCGAGCCAACGCCGGGGCCGGCGTTGTCGGGTGTTGCAGGGGAGTCAGGCGTGTTCATGCCACCCTGGCGACCGGGATCACTGCCTTGGGTGCGCGGATCAGTGCCGGTGGCGGGCGGCTGATTGATCAATGGAACCCCGGAACCATCGGTGTTCATGCCAGGCGCACTATTGATGGCGGGCGCGCGTGGCGGTGGAACCGGATCGGTGGGGCCTGTGCCCGCTGCAGTGGTGGTGGCGGCGAACACCGCGGGGCAGAGCAGGGCGCTGAAAACGAGGGCAGTCAACCTTGAC
This sequence comes from Pseudomonas serboccidentalis, assembly GCF_028830055.1. NCBI lineage: Bacteria > Pseudomonadati > Pseudomonadota > Gammaproteobacteria > Pseudomonadales > Pseudomonadaceae > Pseudomonas > Pseudomonas serboccidentalis. Next base: position 3,747,040 of record NZ_CP101655.1, on the reverse strand, counting down.
GGGATCATAGGGCATCTCCAGTGATTGGAATCCTTACCTGTCGTTGGTCTGCCCCCGGACTGGATTGGTGCCTGATGATCGACGAACGGTTCTGATTGCTTGCACGGCGCGACGTCGTCGAAGCCTGGATCGCTGCGCGCCGGAGTAATAACGTCAGGCGATGCCGATTTCTTCCTTGAACTGCTCCATGAAACCCTTCAAGCGTTGATGGCGGATCTGCGCCAGACCTTGCCCGGCAACGGTCTGGAAACCGTCGGCGAGGTGCAGCAGTTTGGTCTGGAAATGATCGAGGCAAAAACGTGTGTCGTCGTACTCGCGTTGTTTCGCTTCGGGATCCTGCGGGTCGTACAGCGCCGCGCCCATGCGCCCGGCGACGTAGAAGGTGCGGGCAACACCGAGCATGCCCAGCGAGTCGAGACGGTCGGCGTCCTGGACGATTTTCGCTTCGAGGGTCAGCGGGGTGAGATTGGCGGAAAAGCTGTGGGCTTCGATGGCGTGGGTGACGGCGGCGATTTTGCTTTCGGGCCAATCCAATTCAGCCAGCACGTTTGCGGCTTTCTCTGCCGCGAGACGCGAGGCCTGCGAGCGCAGGGGCGAGTTCTTTTCGACAGCCACGCAATCGTGCAGCAGCACGGCGGCGAGCAACACTTCAAGGTCGCCACCTTCCTCGGCCTGCAAGGTGCGCACGTTGTGCCAGACCCGGTGCAGGTGGGCGAGGTCGTGAGCGCCGTCGTCTGACGGTTCGAGGGCGTGGGGCAGCAGCACCACCGCGAGCGCCTCCATGGGCATAAAAATCTCAGTGTTCATGAGCGTCCTTTCAGGCTGTCGAAATTCCCTGTGGGAGCGGAGCAGGATATTCTCTGTGTTGCCATATGACGAGCGGCGCGTCCGGCCTTACTATGGCGCTTTCCCTTTTCCGACAAGGCCCGTCCATGACGATCGACATCCGCCCGGCGACCCCCAGCGATGCTCCGCAAATCCTCGCCTTCATCACCGAACTGGCAGATTTCGAAAAGGCCCGCCACGAAGTTATCGCCAGCGTCACCGACATCGAGCGCAGTCTGTTCAGCGAAGGCGCCACCGCCCACGGCCTGATCTGTTTGCGTGACGGTGTGCCGATCGGTTTTGCGGTGTTCTTCTTCAGCTATTCGACATGGCTCGGCAGCAACTGCCTGTACCTCGAAGACCTCTACATCACCCCCGAGCAACGCGGTGGCGGTGCCGGCAAAACCCTGCTGCGGCATCTGGCGAAAATCGCCTGTGACAATGATTGCGGGCGCTTCGAATGGAGCGTGCTGGACTGGAACACCCCGGCCATCGAATTCTACAAATCCCTCGGCGCGCAGCCGCAGGAAGAGTGGGTGCGCTATCGCATGGATGGCAAGGTTTTACGCGAGTTTGCCGAAGGCTGATCACAATGATGGCCATCCAATGCTAATTCGATTGTCGCCAGCGCTCTAGTCCGGCATTCTACGCGCCATTTTTGCGCGCTCACGGACGACAACTGCAATGCCTCTGGCACTATTTCTCCACGCCCGTGGAGCCTTCGCTGCGTCAATGAGTGACCGGCGATGAGCGGACTGCGGGCGTCAATGCGTCTGTACGGCCTGGTGAAAAACTCAGGCTCCACTGACAACCCTCAGCGGCAACCGGTAGACATCCTGTGCATCGTCAATCGCACGGGCGGCAAAGCCATTCGTGCGTTTGTGTCGCGGCTTGACGCCGAACTCATGGCGCGCAGCGCCGGCCTTGATGACTACCGTGTGATCCCGTTACGCCAGTTTGAGCCGAATGCGTTTATCGACGCGCATCAGGGCTGGCTGACGTTGCACATCTGCTGCGGTTTCGTCGCCCCGGCCGGCGATTCGTTGCTCAAGGACGGCGCGCTGATCCCGATGGGCTGGTACGTCTATTCCGAGGTGGGCCGATGGACTGCCGAGCATCATCTGGACCTCGGCGTGCAAATGGCCGATCTGCTGCAATCGACCTACGAGCGCAATCACCTGCGTAATTACAACGCCTGGCTCAACGACCTCGACGACGCCTCGCCGGCCGAACTGGCGTGGCAAACCGACGAAGCCTGGCGACACCTGCAAACCGCCACATCGCCCGACAGCCGTGAGCATTGCCACGCCCTGTTTGACCCTGTCGACAACCGCTGGCGCTTCGCCGCAACCGACATCGATATTCATCAGCCACACCCGGAACGCCCGAAGCAAGGAGCTTTGAATTGAGTGGTAAACCCGCTGCACGCGTCACCGACCCGACCGACTGCCCATTGCCAGGGCATGGCACCAACCCGATTGTTTCCGGCTCGCCCGACGTCTTCTTCGACGGCCTCGCCGCCGCGCGCATGACCGATAAATCGGCCTGTGGCAGCCCGATCACCGGCGCCGTTTCCGGCACCGTATTCATCAACGGCCTGAACGCCGCCACGCTCGACAGCACTGGAGGTCACGGCAATGTCGTGGTCGGTGGGTCGGGGACGGTGATTATCGGCCAGAGTGGTGGAGGCGCGGCGTTTAGCGGGTTGTTGCCGATGCCGGTGCATTTTACGGACAAGTTGCAAGTGGTAAATGAAGCGACTGGCGAGCCTGTCCCGAACCATCCTTATGCAATCGAACGAGGTGATGGACGTCTTGAGCACGGCATTACCAATGAACAGGGCTTTACCCACACGGTCAGCTCCCACTTACCCGAATCCATAAAACTGTTTGTAGAGTGATTGAAATGGAAGCTGAAAGTCCTGCTTCTCAGGCTTGCAATAAACTGGCGGCGAGTCATGAATTGACTTGCAAATCCGATCAGAGCGTCAAGACAGTTGCGGTGAGTGTCAAAAAGATAGTGGTGTTTTTTATTGGCGGCGCTGGGGATAAAGAGCAGTACTACCAAGACCAGCCGCCTCACCATAATGTGACCGCCGCGCAGGTTCTGTTGCCTAAAAAATTCAGCGACGCCCAATTAACGAAATTGCAGTCGGTGTATCTGAGTTATAAGGATGTTCGCGGCAAGAAGGACATTGACAAGTATGTACATCGCCACTTGAAAGGCGATAAATCAATTTACATCAGTATCGTCGGTCATAGTCTTGGTGGGTGGAATGGTGCCCACCTGGCAGCCATACTCAAGGAACAGGGTTACACGGTAAAGTCGCTGGTCACACTTGATCCTGTTGGTGGTGGATTGGGGGTCTGGCTGATTTCTGACATTTACGCTACCACCCCTAAACCTGGGGCGGAGTACTGGATAAACATACTGGCGGCTCCCTCGAAACCCAATCAATCCGATGATGTGGCCGACATGGGCGAACGATGGAAAATGAGTTCCGGTCCGGATATCAACCTGTCCGTAGATGCCAATCACGAAGACGCAGGCAAAATGTTCAAGGCAGTGGCTCTTGGCGAGCAATCGGCACGTGATCTTATCGCTGAGAGAATGATCAAATATCTGGAGTCTTGAGATGAGAATCTTGCTCGCAATTGTTTCACTTGTTTTGTGTGCCTCGTGCGCAAAAAGAGTGCCCTTGCCGGAATCCGGGATTGATTTTGTTTCCGTCACCAGACAGGGAGAGAACGCTTTTTTAGATGTTCGATTCAGTTCAAAGACTGACGTGTTGCGTTTTTTTGAAATACATGCCGGTCAGAATCAGGTGGGTAACAGTTTGATCTGTTCATTGGATGAAGCCGGTGTCTTCGAAACGAAGCAGGACCTGGTCAGGTATTTCGAGGGCGAAGTCGTAGCGGCGAAAGATGAAGGTTCAGCGTCCTCGCACGTTTATTCAGCCGAGGTGTTTGCCGTGTACACACCGGATGGTGGAACGCTGAGTACATATATCAGTAAAGAGCAAGTGCTGGCCATTTTGAAGCTGCGTAAAGTTGTCGTTTGTAAGTTCAAGACTGCCGCTTATTCCTATGGTCCTTATTACTCAGAGTCGATGGATGTTCCTGCCAGCGCTTTTATCCAGGCGATACAGCATAAGCAGGCATTCTGATGGCGGTGATGGCTGAACCTGTTCGAGGTAGGGCGAGATTGTTCTATCCCAAAATATGGGATGCAAAATTACATATTGAGATTTCCGGTCTGAGAGGTCTATAGTCCGTCGCACTCACTGCCAAAAACAAAACAGGTGAAGCGATGCAGGCGCAATTGATCGCGCTCGATTGGGGGACGACCTCATTACGTGCTTACAAACTCGCGGCGGGCGGGGTGGTGCTGGAGCAGCGTGCGCTGTCGTCCGGGATCATGCAGTTGCCCAAGACCTCGCGAGTCATCAACGGTCGTGAATGCGCCGACGGTTTTGAACTGGCCTTCGAAGACGCGTGTGGCGACTGGCTCGATGCGCAGCCGGATCTGCCGGTGATCGCCTGCGGCATGGTCGGCAGCGCCCAGGGCTGGCGCGAAGCGGCCTACTGCGAAACACCGGCGAACGTCGCCAATCTCGGAAATTCCCTACAAACACTGGTCAGTCTGCGCGGCACGCGGGTGCATATCGTGCCGGGCGTGATCCAGCGTTCACGCCTGCCGAACGTGATGCGCGGTGAAGAAACCCAGGTCCTCGGCGTGCTGCAGAACCTGCCGGCCGAGACGGACGGCGACCTGTTGATCGGCTTGCCGGGCAGCCATTCCAAATGGGTGGAAGTGGTCGATGGCCGCATCACTCATTTCGATACCTTCATGACCGGCGAAGTGTTCGCCGTGCTCAGTGAGCACAGCATTCTCGGGCGTACCCAGCAACCGGGGGCGGCATTCGATGGCCTGGCCTTTGACCGTGGCGTGCAAGTGGCGCTGTCGACGGACGGCGAACTCGGTGTGCTTTCCACGCTGTTCAGTGCGCGCACCTTGGGCCTGACCGGCGAACTGGCCCCGACGGCGCAAGCGGATTACCTGTCCGGGCTGATGATCGGCCATGAACTGGCGGCGCTTGCCACCGTGCAGCGGCGTCGGCGCCACAGCGTGCATCTGCCCTCGATCATCCTCATCGGCAACGCGCAACTCTGCGCCCGCTACAGCCGCGCGCTGGAGGCCTGTGGTTTCGCCAACGTGACGCTGGCCGAGCAGGCCACCGAGCGTGGCCTGTGGCAACTGGCGCTGGCCGCCGGACTGCTCGATTCCTCATCCCGTTAACCCTGACTGGAGGCCTGACATGCTCAAGCAAGCACTGGCACAAAACGGTCTGATCGCGATTCTGCGTGGCCTGCATCCGCAGGAAGCCGCCGCTATCGGAGAAGTCCTGTATGCCGCCGGATTTCGCGTCATCGAAGTACCGCTCAATTCCCCTTCACCGTACGAAAGTATCCGCATCCTGCGCCAGACCTTGCCCGCCGATTGTCTGATCGGTGCCGGCACGGTGCTGACCCCGGAACAGGTCGAGCAGGTGAAAGCGGCTGGCGGCCAGGTGATTGTCATGCCGCACAGCGACGCCAAAGTGCTGCGCGCAGCGAAAGCGGCGGGGCTGTACCTGTCGCCGGGTGTCGCCACGCCGACCGAAGCCTTCGCGGCGCTGGAGGAGGGCGCGGACATTCTCAAGCTGTTCCCGGCCGAGCAGATGGGCCCGGCGGTCGTCAAAGCCTGGCTCGCGGTGTTGCCAGCGGGGACGGTGCTGGCGCCGGTCGGCGGCATCACCCCGGACAACATGCAGGTGTTCATCGATGCCGGGGTCAAAGGTTTCGGGCTCGGTTCCGGTCTGTTCAAGCCGGGCATGACGCCGGAGCAAGTGGCGGTGAACGCCAAGGCCTACGTGGCCGCCTGGAAAGCGCTTCGCTAAGACTTTTTGGCGCCGCGTGCGCTGCATCTAATAAGAGCTGCATTTACAAAAAGAGAGCAGAGATGAAAATCACCAAACTCACCACCTTCATCGTCCCGCCGCGCTGGTGTTTCCTCAAGGTCGAAACCGACGAAGGCGTCACCGGTTGGGGCGAGCCTGTGGTCGAAGGCCGCGCCCACACCGTCGCCGCTGCAGTCGAGGAATTGTCCGACTACCTGATCGGCAAAGACCCACGCAACATCGAGGACATCTGGACCGTGTTGTACCGCGGCGGCTTCTACCGCGGCGGCGCGATCCACATGAGTGCGCTGGCCGGTATCGATCAGGCGCTGTGGGACATCAAGGGCAAGGCCCTCGGTGTGTCGGTCAGCGATCTGCTCGGCGGTCAGGTGCGTGACAAGATCCGTGTGTATTCGTGGATCGGTGGCGACCGTCCGGCCGATACGGCACGGGCGGCGAAAGAGGCGGTGAGCCGTGGTTTTACCGCGGTGAAAATGAACGGCACCGAAGAGCTGCAGTTCCTCGACTCCTTTGAGAAAGTCGATCTGGCCCTGGCCAACGTGGCTGCGGTGCGTGATGCGGTCGGGCCGAACGTCGGTATCGGCGTCGACTTCCATGGTCGGGTGCACAAGCCGATGGCCAAGGTGCTGATGAAAGAACTCGACCCATACAAACTGATGTTCATCGAAGAACCGGTGCTCAGTGAAAACTACGAAGCGCTGAAAGAGCTGGCGCCGCTGACGAGCACGCCGATTGCCCTCGGTGAGCGGCTGTTCTCGCGTTGGGACTTTAAACGCGTGTTGAGCGAAGGCTACGTCGACATCATCCAGCCGGATGCCTCCCACGCCGGCGGCATCACCGAAACCCGCAAGATCGCCAACATGGCCGAAGCCTACGACGTGGCGCTGGCGCTGCATTGCCCACTGGGGCCGATTGCGCTGGCGGCGTGTTTGCAACTCGACGCGGCTTGTTACAACGCGTTTATCCAGGAGCAGAGCCTGGGCATCCATTACAACGAGAGCAACGATTTGCTCGACTACGTGAAGGATCCACGGGTGTTCGACTACGACCAGGGCTTCGTGAAGATTCCGAACGGGCCGGGGCTGGGTATCGAGATCAACGAGGAATACGTGATCGAGCGCGCCGCCGTCGGCCACCGCTGGCGCAACCCGATCTGGCGCCATGCCGATGGCAGTTTTGCCGAGTGGTGAGTGCTTACTGATTCAACACAATTCAAATGTAGGAGTGAGCCTGCTCGCGATTCGGTTTTTACATCCGGCATGTCTATGACTGACAGGACGCTATCGCGAGCAGGCTCACTCCTACAGGGATTAGTGCAAGGCCTCAGGCCGACCTCAATAAACATAAGAAGAGGTATCTCTCATGCCACCGCAAACCCTCACCGGGCAGGCGTCTTTAGTCACGCCCAGCCGCAAGCGGTTCTTCATCATGGTGTTGTTGTTCATCACCGTGGTCATCAACTACCTCGACCGCAGCAACCTGTCGATTGCCGCACCCGCGCTGACCAGCGAACTGGGCATCGATCCGGTTCACGTCGGGCTGATTTTCTCCGCGTTCGGCTGGACCTACGCCGCGATGCAGATCCCCGGCGGCTGGCTGGTGGACCGGGTGCCACCGCGCATTCTCTACAGCGTCGCGCTGCTGCTATGGTCGCTGGCCACGGTGATGCTCGGTTTTGCCGCGAGTTTCATTGCACTGTTCGTGCTGCGCATGGCGGTCGGCGCGCTGGAAGCCCCAGCCTATCCGATCAACAGCCGCGTGGTGACCACCTGGTTTCCCGAGCGCGAGCGGGCCACGGCGATTGGTTTCTACACCTCCGGGCAATTTGTCGGGCTGGCGTTTCTGACCCCGGTGCTGGCGTGGCTGCAACATGAGTTCGGCTGGCACATGGTGTTCGTCGCCACTGGCGCGGCGGGCATTGTCTGGGCGGCGATCTGGTACGCGGTGTATCGCGAGCCGCGAGATTTCAAGGGCGCCAACGATGCGGAGATCGACCTGATCCGCGAGGGTGGCGGGCTGGTAGACATTCAAGCGCAAACGGCCAAGGCGTCGTTCAGTTGGACCGACCTGGGTATCGTCCTGACCAAACGCAAGTTGTGGGGCATCTACCTCGGCCAGTTCTGCCTGAACTCGACGCTGTGGTTTTTTCTGACGTGGTTCCCGACCTACCTGGTGAAATATCGCGGCATGGACTTCATCAAGTCCGGCCTGCTGGCGTCGCTGCCGTTCCTTGCCGCGTTCATTGGCGTGCTGTGTTCGGGGTTCTTTTCCGACCTGCTGATTCGCCGTGGTTGCAGCGTCGGCTTTGCGCGCAAGTTGCCGATCATTGGCGGGCTGCTGATTTCCACCTCGATCATCGGCGCGAATTTTGTTGAGTCGACGCCGCTGGTGATTGCCTTCCTGGCGCTGGCGTTTTTCGGCAACGGGCTGGCGTCGATCACCTGGTCGCTGGTGTCGACACTGGCGCCGGCGCGGTTGTTGGGGCTGACCGGCGGGGTGTTCAACTTCATCGGCAACCTGTCGGCGATTGCCACACCGATCGTCATCGGTTTTCTCGCCAGCGGTGACTCGTTCGCGCCGGCGATCACCTACATCGCGGTGCTTGCGCTGGTCGGTGCATTGTCCTACGTGTTGCTGGTGGGCAAGGTCGAGCGTATCGAGTTGTAGTGCTCCGCGTCGGGCGACCATAATGCCGCCCGTTCCCTCGCTCAACGGTAAAGGCTGGATATGCAGGAAGACGCCCCGGAAAAAACCAAGGACGCCGCACCCACCGGCACGCAGACGCTGCTTCGCGGACTGGGTGTGGTGCAGGCGGTGGCCAGTGGCGCCCGCGATCTGAAAGAGATCGCCCGGCTGATCGGCACCACGCGCAGCACCACCCATCGGCTGGCCAGTTGCCTGGTGGACGAGCGCTACCTGCGCGTGGTGCCGCAAATCGGCTATCTGCTGGGGCCCAAGTTGATCGAGCTGGGGTTTCAGGCGCGCGAAGAGTTGCCGCTGGTGAGCCTGGCCGGGCCGTATCTGGACGAGTTGTCGGCGCTGACCGGCGACACCGTGCATCTGGGTATTCGTGAAGGTGACGAGGTTCTGTACCTGCTGAAGAATCCGGGGCGTAATGGCCCGGAAATGCGTTCGCGGGTCGGCCATCGGATGCCGCTGGCGCGCACCGGGATCGGCAAGGCCTTGATGCTCGATGATGCGCCGCAGGATTGGCAGCGGCTGTACGACATCAGCCTGCCGGCGGGTGGGAAAAGTCAGTTCTGGCCGCAGCATCCCCAGCAGTCGTGGGAACAGCTTGAGCAGCGCATGACCGAGTACGTGGCCGGTGGCTACGCGTTCGATCTGGAAGACAACGAACCGTCGATCCGCTGCGTGGCGGCGCCGATTCGCGATGCGAGCAAGCGCATTGTGGCGGCGATCAGCATCGCCAGCACCGTGCCGTACATGCCGCTGGAAAAAATGGCCGAGCTGATCCCCCTGATCAAAGGGGTCACAGCCCGGCTCTCGGCGGAGCTTGGCTTGAAGGTCTGAGGCCTTAAACCTTGAGCGTCGCCATGTCGATCACGAAGCGGTACTTCACGTCACCGGCGATCATGCGCGCGTAAGCCTCGTTGATCTGGCGGATGTCGAGCATTTCGATGTCGCAGGTGATGTTGTGCTCGGCGCAGAAATCCAGCACTTCCTGGGTTTCGGCGATGCCACCGATCAACGAACCGGCCAGCACCCGGCGGCCCAGTACCAGGTTGGCAGCATGCACCGGCGGGTCGATCGGCTCGATCAGCCCTACCAGAATATGCACGCCATCAAAGCGCAGGGTTTGCAGGTACGGGTTGAGGTCGTGCTGCACCGGAATGGTGTCGAGCAGGAAATCGAACTGGCCTGCGGCGGCGGCCATCTGTTCGGCATCGGTGGAGACGATCACATGATCGGCGCCCTGACGACGACCTTCCTCGGCCTTGCTCGCCGAACGGGTGAACAGCGTGACTTGCGCGCCCAGGGCCTTGGCGAACTTGATGCCCATGTGGCCGAGGCCGCCCATGCCGAGAATCCCGACCTTGTCGCCGGCCTTGACGCCGTAGTGCTTGAGCGGCGAGTAGGTGGTGATGCCGGCGCAGAGGATCGGCGCGGCGCTGGCCAGGTCGAGTTTCGCCGGGATGCGCACCACGAAGTGCTCGCTGACGACGATGCTGTCCGAGTATCCGCCCATGGTGTTGCTGCCGTCGACCCGGTCCGGGGTGGCGTAGGTCATGGTCGGACCTTCGAGGCAGTATTGCTCGAGGTTCTGCTGGCAGGCGGCGCAGGTGCGGCAGGAGTCGACCATGCAGCCAACACCGACCAGATCGCCTACTTTATGTTGGGTGACGTTCGCACCGACTGCGGTGACTTTTCCGACGATCTCGTGGCCGGGCATCAACGGATAAACGGCGATGCCCCATTCGTTGCGCGCCTGGTGGATGTCGGAGTGGCAGACGCCGCAGTACAGGATCTCGATCGCCACGTCGTCAGCGCGAGGGCTGCGGCGTTCGAATTTCATCGGGGCGAGGGGAGTGGTGGCCGATTGAGCGGCATAACCGATTGCGGTGTACATGAGGAACCTCGCAGAAGCAGTGACAGGTGAGGTGGCGCATTCTGGGCGCCGTCCGCTGCGGCGGCCATGACGATTTCTCCGGGTCTCATGCCTAATCCTCCGGCATGCGGGTCTGGGCAATCGCATTGGCAAAAGGATCTGCGATGATGCTTGCATGCCTTTTTTCGTGACTTTTTTGAAGACCCATTCGATGCAGTTGACCCGCCACCTTGATGCCAATGCCACGCTGGTTTCGTTGATCGAGCCGCTGGCGCTCCGCGACGGTTACAGTCAGACCGGGCTGCCCGGCGTGCAGGTCTTGCGCGCCAGTTGCGACGTCGCGCGCGGCCCGCACATTTATGAGCCGAGCCTGATGATCATCGCCCAGGGCAGCAAACTGGCGTTTCTCGGCCCGCGCACCATGGAGTATGGCGCCGGGCACTATCTGATTCAGGCGCTGCCGGTGCCGTTCGAGTGCGAAACCTTTGCCTTGCCGGATGCGCCGTTGCTGGGCGTGTCGGTGGCCATTGACCGGGTGCTGCTCGGTGAGCTGGTGCTGGCCATGGGGCTGGCGCCGGGGCGGCACATTCCGGCGCAGACGCCGGAGTCGATGACCTCGGTGGTGCTCGACGATGACATGCGCGGTTGTGTTGAACGCTTGCTGCGCTGCCTGCACGATCCGCTGGCGTGTCAGATTTTGGGGCCGGCGCGGGTGCGCGAATTGTTGTTCACCGCGCTGCGCGGGCCGCAGGCCGATGTGTTGCGCGCGCTGGTGGAGCAGCAGGGGCAGTTCGCCCGGGTCGCGGCGTCGATCAGCCATCTGCATGCGCATTACACCGAGCCGTTGAACGTCGAGACCCTGGCCAGTTGCGCCAACATGAGCGTGTCGACCTTTCACGAGCACTTCAAGCGCAGCACCCTTTTGTCGCCGGTGCAGTACTTGAAGCGCTTGCGTTTGCTCAAGGCGCAGACGTTGTTGATCGCCGAGGGGCTGGGTGTGGCGCAGGTGGCGCATCGGGTGGGGTATCAGAGCACGTCGCAGTTCAGTCGTGAGTACAAGCGCTACTTCGAGCGCAGCCCGGGCGAGGAACGCGTTGCCTGATCCTGCGCAGATCCCCTGTAGGAGTGAGCCTGCTCGCGATAGCGGTGTGTCAGATAGAGGTGTGTCGACTGATACTCCGCTATCGCGAGCAGGCTCACTCCTGCATTGGTTTTGTGGTGTTGCAGGAATTATGGGCAACAAAAAGGCCCCCATTTCGGGAGCCTCGTTGTTCAGCGATACGACTTACATATTCGGGTAAGTCGGGCCGCCAGCGCCTTCCGGCGTGACCCAGGTGATGTTCTGCGAAGGGTCCTTGATGTCACAGGTCTTGCAGTGCACGCAGTTCTGGGCGTTGATCTGGAAGCGCTTCTCGCCGTCTTCCTTGGTGATCACTTCGTAGACGCCGGCCGGGCAGTAGCGCTGCGCCGGTTCGTCGTACAGCGGCAGGTTCTTGCTGATCGGGATGCTCGGGTCGGTCAGCTTCAGGTGGCACGGCTGCTCTTCTTCGTGGTTGGTACCGGAGATGAACACCGAGCTCAGTTTGTCGAAGCTGAGTTTGCCGTCCGGCTTCGGATAGTCGATCTTCTTGCAGTCGGCCGCCAGCTTCAGACACGCGTAGTCCGGCTTGGTGTCGTGCAGGGTGAACGGCAGTTTGCCGCCGAAGATGTTCTGGTCCAGCCAGTTGAAACCACCGCCGACGATGGCACCGAACTTGTGGATCGCTGGGCCGAAGTTGCGGCTGGCGAACAGTTCGTCGTAGAGCCAGCTCTTCTTGAACGCGTCCACGTAGGCGGTCAGTTCTTCGGTGCCATCCTTCTCGGCGAACAGTGCGTCGGCCACCGATTCAGCGGCGAGCATGCCGGACTTCATCGCCGTGTGGCTGCCCTTGATTTTGGCGAAGTTCAGGGTGCCGAGGTCGCAACCGATCAGCGCGCCGCCCTTGAAGACCATTTTCGGCAGCGAGTTCAGGCCACCTTTGCAGATCGCGCGAGCACCGTAGCTGACGCGCTTGCCGCCTTCCAGATACTGGGCCAGCACCGGGTGATGCTTGAGGCGCTGGAACTCGTCGAACGGCGACAGGTAGGTGTTGCTGTAGGACAGGTCAACGATCAGACCGACCACCACCTGGTTGTTTTCCAGGTGATAGAGGAACGAGCCGCCGGTGTTTTCGGTGCCCATGATGTCCAGCGGCCAGCCGGCGGTGTGGACTACCAGGCCTGGCTGATGTTTGGCCGGGTCGATTTCCCAGATTTCCTTCAGGCCGATGCCGTAATGCTGGGCGTCGGCATCGCTGTCGAGGTTGTAGCGCTTGATCAGTTGCTTGCCGATGTGGCCACGGCAGCCTTCGGCGAACAGCGTGTACTTGCCACGCAGTTCCATGCCCGGGGTGTACAGGCCTTCTTTCGGATTGCCTTCACGGTCGACGCCCAGATCACCGGTGATGATCCCGCGCACGATGCCGTTGTCATCGATCAGCGCTTCCTGAGCGGCGAAGCCCGGGTAGATTTCCACGCCCAGGTTCTCGGCCTGCTGCGCCAGCCAGCGGCACAGGTTGCCCAGAGAAATAATGTAGTTGCCTTCGTTGTGCATGGTCTTGGGCACAAAAAAGTCAGGGACTTTCTGCGCGCTGTCGGCGTTTTTCAGTACGAAAATATCGTCGCGGGTGACCGGGGTGTTCAGCGGGGCGCCGAGTTCTTTCCAGTCCGGGAACAGTTCGTTCAGAGCGCGTGGTTCGAACACGGCACCGGAAAGGATATGTGCGCCGACTTCGGAGCCTTTTTCGACCACGCAGACGCTGATTTCCTTACCGGCTTCGGCGGCCTTCTGCTTCAGACGGCAGGCGGCGGACAGGCCAGCGGGGCCGGCACCGACGATGACCACGTCGAATTCCATGTATTCGCGTTCCACAGGCTATCTCCTACTCAAGGCTCAACAGTTTTTTTTCTAATTTGGAGGTTCGGTGTCGTATCCGTTATTGCCTTTACGTTAACGTCAAGGGTAATAATGGGCAAACCACCTTTCTCTCTAGGCGGCGCATTATATCTACACCACTCTGAGCGTCCAATACAAACGTTTGTTTGAATCGGCTCCAGCCCAGAGAAATCAAAGAAGCGCGGCTTATGAACGACCATTTTGCCGTATTGACCGGAATAGGCGTTCCGGTCAAGATACGGGCGGTTTTGCGCTCGCCGTAGGCAGACTGGCGGTTTCAAGAGCACCTCTAAAGACAGGGCACAGGCAGTTGAAGGTGATGCGCAGCGCAGGTCTGGCGCGCAGTTTACACACCGTCACGCGGCATGACTTCTCGGTCACCACTGACGAACGGTCATCGCGCCCCGCCGGCGTTTTTAGAGGTGCCCTTGTGCCCGATGAGCATCAACCGCCAGGTTCGCCTAGGCGACTTTCTTTTCACCGGAGAGTAACGAGGAATCCATGAAGGTTCTTGTAGCTGTCAAACGCGTTGTGGATTACAACGTCAAGGTTCGCGTCAAGGCGGACAATTCCGGCGTAGACCTCGCCAACGTCAAGATGTCGATGAACCCGTTCTGCGAAATCGCAGTGGAAGAAGCCGTACGCCTGAAAGAGAAAGGTGTTGCGACCGAAATCGTCGTCGTCTCCATCGGCCCGTCCACCGCTCAGGAACAGCTGCGTACCGCACTGGCTCTGGGTGCCGACCGCGCCATCCTCGTCGAATCCGCTGAAGACCTGACTTCGCTGGCCGTGGCCAAGCTGCTCAAGGCTGTGGTCGACAAGGAACAACCTCAGTTGGTGATCCTGGGCAAACAGGCTATCGACAGCGACAACAACCAGACCGGCCAGATGCTCGCTGCACTGAGCGGCTACGGTCAGGGCACGTTCGCCTCGAAAGTCGAAGTCTCCGGCGACAGCGTTGCCGTGACCCGCGAAATCGACGGCGGCGCGCAGACCGTTTCCCTGAAACTGCCGGCCATCGTCACCACCGACCTGCGTTTGAACGAGCCGCGCTACGCGTCCCTGCCAAACATCATGAAAGCCAAGAAGAAGCCTCTCGAAGTGCTGACTCCGGACGCTTTGGGCGTTTCCACCGCCTCCACCAACAAGACCCTGAAAGTCGAAGCGCCGGCTGCACGCAGCGCGGGCATCAAGGTCAAGTCGGTGGCTGAACTGGTCGAGAAACTGAAAAACGAAGCGAAGGTAATCTAATCATGACTATCTTGGTAATCGCCGAACACGACAACAAAGTGCTGGCTCCGGCCACACTGAACACCGTGGCTGCTGCTGCCAAAATCGGCGGCGACATTCACGTGCTGGTTGCAGGTCAAGGCGCTGGCGCCGTGGCTGAAGCCGCTGCGAAAATCGCTGGCGTGAGCAAAGTCCTGAACGCTGACAACGCCGCTTACGCGCATCAGCTGCCGGAAAACGTTGCGCCGCTGGTGGCTGAGCTGGGCAAGGGTTACAGCCACATTCTGGCTGCCGCCACGTCCAACGGTAAAAACATCCTGCCGCGCGTTGCCGCTGCACTGGACGTTGACCAGATCTCCGAGATCATCTCGGTAGAAAGCGCTGATACCTTCAAGCGCCCGATCTACGCCGGTAACGCGATTGCCACCGTGCAATCGACCGCCGCGATCAAAGTGATCACCGTGCGTGCCACCGGTTTCGACCCGGTTGCCGCTGAAGGCGGTTCGGCGGCTGTCGAAGCCGTTGCTGCTGTGCACGACGCCGGTACTTCCAGCTTCGTCAGCGAAGAACTGGCCAAGTCCGATCGTCCTGAGCTGACCGCTGCCAAGATCGTCGTTTCCGGCGGCCGCGGCATGCAGAACGGCGACAACTTCAAACACCTGTACGCCCTGGCCGACAAGCTGGGCGCTGCCGTCGGTGCTTCGCGCGCCGCGGTCGACGCAGGTTTCGTACCCAACGACATGCAGGTCGGTCAGACCGGCAAGATCGTTGCGCCGCAGCTGTACATCGCCGTCGGTATCTCCGGCGCGATCCAGCACCTGGCCGGCATGAAAGACTCCAAAGTGATCGTTGCGATCAACAAGGACGAAGAAGCGCCGATCTTCCAGGTGGCCGATTACGGCCTGGTGGCGGATCTGTTCGAAGCAGTCCCTGAGCTGGAGAAGCTGGTCTAATCCGGCGGCTTCACTTATAAAGAGCCCGGCCTTCTGGTCGGGCTTTTTTTTGTTTCGCATTTGAGTGGAGCGTGTTGCCATGGATCTGCACCGCAGGTTGTTATTGGGATTGGTCCTCTTGCCGGGGCTGGCCGTGGCTGCCGGCAAGTGCGAGCGCCTCGTTGTCACCGGCAGCCCGGACGCACCGCCGTACCTGTGGCAGGACCCGCAGAATCCCAAGCAATTGATCGGCGCCAGTGCTGACCTGCTGCAGCAAGTGGCCAAGGACCTGGGCATCAAGGTCGAGCTGCTTTACGCCGGCAAACGCGCGCAGGCCCTCGATGAGGTGCGCAGCGGGCGCATGGACATGCTGGCCGACACGCCGCTGATGTTCAACGAGCTGGAAAACCTCGATTACATCTATCCGCCGTTGCTGGAAAACGACTACCTGGTGTGGACGCGCAAAGGCTCGGCGCTGGTCTACAGCGAAGCCAAAGACCTGCACGGGCACACCGGCGGGCTGTCGGAAAAGTCTCGCATGACCCAGGCATTCGGCACTTTCGCCGAGCAGAATCTGACCCTGACCCGGACAGCCAACATCACTCAGGCCTTTCAGAAATTGCTTCTCGGTGAAGTGGAATATGTACTTGCCGGACGCTACTCGGGTATGGCGGCCGCGCAGGCGCTGGGCATGGTCAATGATCTGCTGGCCTTCGAGCAACCGATCGACCGGCCGGGCCTGTTCCTCGCGGTTTCGCACAACTCCGCATGCAACGATCCGTGGTTGCGCGGACAGCTCGCTAAAAAGATGACAGAATTGCCCGCGTCCGGACTGACCGAAGCCGCGCTGCAACGCAACATCGAGCGCTGGAAGGCGCAGCAGCAACAGCCGCAGCCATCTGTCAGTGCCCCAAAACAGTAGGGATTCTTAGTGAGTATTCGACCTCTTTTCGCGGCCATGGCCGTTCTGGCCCTGGCCGGCTGCGCCAACGATCCGGCACCCAATGAACAAATGCGTCTGACCGAGCAGGCCATCGCCCAGGCCAAGGCTGTGGGTGCGACCGCCGATGAAATGCCGGAAATGAAACTGGCCGAAGACAAGTTCAACCGGGCCAAGGGCAACATGGCTGACGAGTCGTTCAAGAACGCGCGCATGCGTTCCGAACAGGCCGAACTGGATGCGCGTCTGGCCGAAGCCAAGGTGCTGACGCAAAAGAGCGAAGAGCAGCTGAATGTGCTGAACACCCGCATCATCCGTCTGCGCAAGCAACTGGGAGATGCCCAATGAGCCTCAAGTCAAAAGCCCTCGGCGGACTGATTCTGGCGGGTTGCGCGAGCCTCTACGGTTGCGCCGGTCAACACAGCGAAGCCGCCTTGCAGCAGGCCAGCAGCGACTTCCAGAAGGTCAAGGAAGACTCCAACGTGCTGCGCATCGCGCCGAAGGATGTGATTCGCGCCGGTGAGTCGCTGGCCCGTGCCGATCGCCTGTCGACCTATTGGGGCAGCGGCTGGGACGTGGCGCATTACGCCTACCTGAGCCAGCGCTACAGCGAAATCGCCCGTGAACACACCAATCTGGTGCTTAACGAAGAGCGTGCGGCAAAGCTGGAGTTGGAACGCCAGCGTCTGCAACTGGCCCTGCGCGAGTCCAAACTGCTGAGCGTGCAGCAGCAGGGCAAGTGGCTAGAAGAACAGATCGTTGCGCTGGCCACCACGCAAACCGATCGCGGTCTGGTCATGACCCTCGGCGACGTATTGTTCGACACCGGAGAAGCGGAGCTGAAGAGTTCCGCCAACCGCGTGGTGTTGAAGATCGTGCAGTTCCTGCAACTCAACCCGAAGCGCGTGGTGCGTATCGAGGGCTACACCGACAGCACCGGTGGCAAACAGGAAAACCTCAAACTGTCGCGTGATCGCGCCCAAGCGGTGGCCGATGTGCTGATGGACCTGGGCATTGAGGACAAACGCATTCAGGTCGAAGGTTACGGCGACGAGTACCCGGTGGACGCCAACGCTTCCGAGCGCGGGCGAGCACAGAACCGTCGGGTGGAAATTGTGTTCTCCGACGAAAAAGGCCAGCTCGGCGCCGCCCGCTGAGTGTCACCGCACCCTGTAGGAGCTGGCGAAGCCTGCGATCTTTTGATCTTTAAAAAGCAAGATCAAAAGATCGCAGCCTCGTTTCACTCGACAGCTCCTACAAAAGCCCGGCCTGTCATGCAGCGCCGGGTTTTTTTACGTCTGTCGATTGGCGCGCAAATCCATACAGTTGTAGCTGACACAGCACTGTATCGTTGACTAAAGTGGTAACTGTCCCAGTACACTTCTAAACTGTTCCGGTATTGTTTCACACAAGAATAAAATGCCCGTGAAATCGAGTGCTGCGTCATGACCAATCTTTTGCTCTACCAACGTATTGCTCAACAACTGGCTGAAGACATCCGCCGTGGCGTCTATCAACCGGGGGAGCGCGTGCCTTCGGTACGCAAGATGAGCTCGCAGCTCAATGTCAGCCATGCGACGGTGTTGCAGGCTTACGCCAATCTCGAGGATCAGGGCCTGATTCGCGCGCGGCCGCAGTCCGGTTACTACGTGCACCAGACCCCGGCACTGACCGCACCGACGCCGGATATCGCCCGGGTCGAACGGCCTGGGCTGGTCACCCGCGCCAGCATCATTCAGCAAGTGTTGGTCGAATCGCGCCGCGAAGGGGTGTTCCCTCTTGGCGCGGCGGTGCCGAGCGTCGAGTATTTGCCGGTGCGGGCGCTGCATCAGCAATTGGCCAAAGTCACCCGGTTCCATAGCCCGCGAGCGTTCAGCTATATGTTCAGCCCGGGTTTCGAACCGCTGCGCCGGCAAGTGGCAATCCGCATGCGCGACGCCGGAGTGGTGGTCGATCCTTCAGAAGTGGTGATCACCCACGGTTGCGTCGATGCATTGCAGATGTCGCTGCGTGTGCTGACCCGTCCGGGCGACCTGATCGCCGCTGAATCGCCGACCTATTACGGCCTTTTGCAACTGGCTGATCTGCTGGGTTTGAAAGTGATCGAGATCCCCAGCGATCCGGCCACCGGCATGAGTCTTGAAGCCTTGCAACTGGCGGCCAACCAATGGTCGATCAAGGCCTTGGTCCTGACCACACGCCTGAGCAATCCACTGGGCGGCACCATGCCGGAAGAGCGGCAGAAACAGTTGCTGCGCCTGGCTTCGGATTTCGATATCCAGATTGTCGAGGACGACATTTATGGCGAGTTGATGTTCGAACAGGGCCGCACCAAAGCTCTGAAAGCCTACGACCGGCTGGATCGGGTGATCTACTGTTCGAGCTTCTCCAAGACCTTATCGCCGGGCGTGCGTGTCGGCTGGATGATTGCCGGCAAGTATCAGCAGGAAATCCAGCGTCTGCAGACGTTCACCACGCATTCGGCGTGCAGCGTGACGCAAATGGCGATTGCTGCCTATCTGGAAAACGGCGGTTATGACCGGCATTTACGGTACATCCGCCAGGAATACCGAAAAAACCTCAGCGCGTTCCAGCTGGCGGTTCAGCAGTACTTCCCCGAAGGTACACAAATGACCCGGCCCACCGGCGGTTTCATCCTCTGGGTGAGTCTGCCGGGCAGGGTCAATACTCAGGAACTGCATGTCCGCGCATTGCAGCAGGGCATCAGTATTGCGCCGGGGCTGATCTTCAGTAATACCGAGCAGTTCAACCACTGTATCCGCCTCAATTGCGGCACGCCGTGGAATCGCGAGGCGGAGAGGGCGCTGATGACCCTCGGTTTGCTGGCGACGCAACTGTGTCAGGAAACCGCTGGCGGTTTCTGAACGAGCGGCGCGTCGTGCTTGTCTTGTGACGCTCAACAGGCGAGCATATGGCCCTCTGCCGTTAGTGTTGTTGGGTTCATGAAAGCGATTTTTCCTGCCGCCTGGGTTTTGCTTGGTGTGTTGACGATGGGCCACGCGCCCGGTGTCATGGCAGCCGCCGTTCAGGAAAAGCCTGCAACGTCCGCACCGGCAAGCAAATCGACCACCAGCAAAAAAGCCGTTGCCGATAAAAAAGCCCAGGATAAAAAAACTCAGGATAAACAAGTCCGGCAGAAGAAAGCCGCCACGGTGAAGAAACGGCCCCCGGTCGCTTCCAAATCGAAGCCAGCCAGTGAGGTGGTAAAGACCAGACTGCCGCCGGCCAAGCTCGATCTGAGCCTGCCCAAGGAAATGGTCCAGCAGCTCAAGCCGGCCGGTAGCGTGCCGATGCCCAAACACGAGGGAATCCTGCCGCAGATGTTTGGCGAGAAGGACAGCGGGTTCCAGCTCAACGGCCGCCTGCTCAGCAACGAAATGCAATTGCAGCTGCGCAACGAAGAGCGCCGCGATATCGAAGGCGCAGCGCTGGATTTCGAGTTCAAACAGTAAATTCAATCGATCCGTGACCCGCAGACCAGACGCTTTGTCGCAGACTGGTCAGTCACGTTCAGTTATCGGTAAAAACCCCGGTTCAGGGAATTTGAAACAACCGTTTTAGCGGTTACTCTGTCCGTGTCTCTTTAACACATTGCCCGTCGCGAGGACTTGCTCGTCATGAAATGCCGTGAAGGCTGTGGCGCTTGCTGTATTGCCCCTTCCATCAGTTCTGCCATTCCGGGTATGCCCAACGGCAAACCTGCCGGCGAACGTTGCGTACAGCTGTCGGTCGAAAACCTGTGCAAGATTTTCGGCCAGCCGGAGCGTCCGGCGGTCTGTTCAGGATTTGCCGCCGATGTCGAAGTCTGTGGCAGCAGCTCGGAAGAAGCGATCAGGTTGATCGGCTGGTGGGAGCAGATGACGGCGGCGTGATGTGTCAAACGAACGGAACTTCAACAATAAGGAATAAGACTATGGGTTCGCTGCATCGTATCGCTGTGTTGTGTGGTTTGACGGCCGTGCTGGCTACTTCGGTTGCTCAGGCTGAGGACTGGAAGGTCGCCAAGGAGCAGGACGGGATCAAGGTCTCGCTGGCCGAAGTGCCGGGCTCCGATTACAAGTCCTATCAGGGTGTAACCCTGATGAAGACCACCATTGCCAAACTGCGCGCCTTGCAGGAAGACGTCCCGGGTGCCTGCGCCTGGATTCACGAGTGCAAAACCCAGAAGCTGCTCAAGCACGAGGGCGATCAGAGTTGGACCTACACCCAGTTCAATACGCCGTGGCCAGTGACCCCGCGTGATTCGGTGCTGCACATCACCACCGTCGAAGGCGCTGATGGCAGCCTGACCCGCAACCTCGAAGGCGTGCCGAAGTACGTTCCGGAAGAGAAAGGCTTTGTCCGCGTCGCTCAGGTCAAAGGCTTCTGGAAGTTCGTACCGAAAGGTGATCAGGTCGAAGTGACCTATCAGGTGCACACCGAGCCAGGCGGCAGCGTGCCGGCCATGGTCGCCAACAAGTTTGTGGTCGATGCGCCGTTCAACACCCTTAAAGCCCTGAAAGAACGCGCCGAGAAGTAATCCGCGCGCTTACCGCAAAACGCCCCGATCGATTCGGGGCGTTTTTGTTTTGTCGTTATATTGTGTTTCCAGATATGCGCTGCACGAAATTTTCACAAAGCGTTCCAGACAATTCACCCAGGCAATTCACTTCGTCTCCCTGCGGCAGCCTGTATGAAAGAGTCGGGCAGCGGGGTAGTAATCAATGGCAATGCTGTCGTTGATCGTGCAACATTTGCGCACCGCGCACCGCGCACGCCCCGGGGCCTGGAATGGCCAATAGAGGGCATGGCGCCGCTGTATTTTGCAACTTCAACTTCCAATGGGTCCTAAAACGACATGGCAAACCCGGACGCCCTGAATCAGCAGCGATCTTCCACTCGCCTGCTGCAACCGACCGTCAAATCGCATCTGGCCTACACACTGCTGTGTGCTCTGGTCATGATGGTGATGTTTTCCGTGCTGCGCCTCGCGCTGCTGGTCTACAACCGCGAGATGATCCTCGACACCCCGGCTTCGACCTTCCTCGAAGCTTTCGCCAACGGCCTGCGTTTCGACCTGCGCCTGGTGGTCTACGTCTGCGTTCCGCTGCTGCTGGCACTGTTCAGTGCGCGGGCGATGGCGGCACGCGGCTTCTTCCGTCTGTGGCTGACCGTGGCTTCCAGCATCGCGCTGTTCCTCGGCCTGATGGAGATGGACTTCTACCGCGAGTTCCACCAGCGCCTCAACGGCCTGGTGTTCCAGTACGTGAAGGAAGACCCGAAAACCGTGATGAGCATGCTCTGGTACGGTTTTCCGGTGGTGCGCTACCTGCTGGGGTGGGCCGTCGGTACCGTGATCCTGACCCTGGCCTTCAAGGGCGCCGACCGTGCAACCCGTCCACGGGGCCCGTTCAGCGGCGGCAACGTCGGCACCCGTCAGGTGGCGCCGTGGTACACCCGCCTGGCGGTGTTCGTGGTCTGCCTGCTGATCTGCGTGGTGGCCGCCCGTGGCACCCTGCGTCAGGGCCCGCCGTTGCGTTGGGGTGACGTGTACACCACCGAATCGAACTTCGCCAACCAGCTCGGCCTCAACGGTACGCTGTCGCTGATCGCGGCTGCCAAGGACCGCATGGGCGAGGATCGCAACAACATCTGGAAAGCCACCCTGCCGCAGGAACAGGCGCAGAAAGTGGTGCGCGAGATGCTGGTGATGCCGGACGACAAACTGGTCGATGCCGACATCGCCGCCGTGCGTCGTGACTACACGCCGCCGGCCGACAAGACCCTGCCGATCAAGAACGTGGTCGTGATCCTGATGGAAAGCATGGCCGGTCACTCCGTGGGCGCCCTGGGCGCGCCGGGCAACATCACGCCATACCTCGACAAACTGTCGAAGGAAGGCCTGCTGTTTGACCGCTTCTTCTCCAACGGTACGCATACCCACCAGGGCATGTTTGCGACCATGGCGTGCTTCCCGAACCTGCCGGGTTTCGAATACCTGATGCAGACCCCGGAAGGCAGCCACAAGCTCTCCGGCTTGCCGCAGCTGCTCAGCGCGCGCAAGTATGACGACGTCTACGTCTACAACGGTGACTTCGCCTGGGACAACCAGTCGGGCTTCTTCAGCAACCAGGGCATGACCAACTTCGTTGGCCGCAACGACTTCGTCAACCCGGTGTTCTCCGATCCGACCTGGGGCGTGTCCGACCAGGACATGTTCGACCGCGGTCTGGTGGAGCTGAAGGCGCGGGAAAACGGCAAACCGTTCTATGCGCTGCTGCAAACCCTGTCCAACCACACGCCGTACGCCTTGCCGACGCCATTGCCGGTCGAGCGCGTGACCGATCGCGGCACGCTCAACGAACACCTGACCGCCATGCGTTACTCCGACTGGGCGTTGGGTCAGTTCTTCGAGAAGGCGCGCAAAGAGCCGTACTTCAAGGAAACCCTGTTCGTGATCGTCGGCGACCACGGTTTCGGCAACGAGCGTCAGATCACCGAAATGGACCTGGGCCGCTTCAACGTGCCGATGCTGATGATCGCACCGGGCATCCAGGAGAAGTTCGGTACCCGTGACCACACCGTGGGCACCCAGATCGACATCGTGCCGACCATCATGGGGCGTCTCGGTGGCGAAGTGCGTCACCAGTGCTGGGGGCGTGATTTGCTCAACCTGCCGGCAGGCGACACCGGTTTCGGTGTGATCAAGCCGTCGGGCAGCGAGCAGACCACTGCCATCGTCACCGCCGACCAGATCCTGGTGCTGCCGAAAGAGAAGGAAATGGCGCCGAAGATCTATCAGTACCAACTGGGCGCGAACCCTTCTGCCGAGATCATTGCGGACGCCCCGCGTACCGCCGAACTGAAACTCAAGCTTGAAGCGTTCCTGCAAACCGCGACCAAGAGCCTGATGGATAACACCGCCGGTGTGATCAATGGCAAGCCCGACTGATAAAACCGCTGCATAAAAAAGAGGCCCCTGAGGGCCTCTTTTTTTGTCTTGGGGTTTTATATCTTGCCAAGTAACAGCAAGACCAACAGCACCACCAAGACCACGCCGATAATGCCCGACGGGCCGTAACCCCAACTTCTGGAGTGCGGGAAGACCGGCAGACCACCGATCAGCAACAGGATCAGGATAATGATAAGAATTGTGCCCATGTCGATTTCCTTGTTGATAGTGTTCGAGAAGTCTTGGTATTCAAGGGCGACTGGAGGCTAACTAAATCCAGACGGCTTACAAATTCCGACTGGTGCGAATGACAGAAGATTCAAAGTTTTTTTAATGTATTTAGATTTCAGGCTTATTTCCTTTAAGGCAAAAAGATCGCAGCCTCGTTTCACTCGATAGCTCCTATATCCATCCATGTAGGCGCTGCCGAAGGCTGCGATCTTTTGATCCTCCATTCAGCAACTTGATGGAGCGTGGGCGCACGCAGAACCTTCGCTACACTCCGCGCATCTCCTACGGAACAACAGGGCTGTCTGCTATGCAAAATCGCATGATGATCACGGGTGCGGGCTCAGGTTTGGGTCGCGAAATCGCGCTGCGCTGGGCGCGTGAAGGCTGGCAGCTGGCCTTGTCCGACGTCAGCGAGCCCGGCCTGCAGGAAACCCTGAAGCTTGTGCGTGAGGCCGGTGGCGACGGTTTCACCCAACGCTGCGATGTGCGCGATTACAGCCAGCTCACCGCGTTTGCCCAGGCCTGCGAAGTGAAGCTGGGCGGCATCGATGTCATCGTCAACAACGCGGGTGTGGCGTCCGGCGGGTTCTTCAGCGAACTGTCGCTGGAAGATTGGGACTGGCAGATCGCAATCAACCTGATGGGTGTGGTCAAGGGCTGCAAGGCGTTCCTGCCGCTGCTGGAGCAGAGCAAAGGCAAGATCATCAACATCGCCTCGATGGCGGCGTTGATGCAGGGCCCGGCGATGAGCAACTACAACGTGGCCAAGGCCGGTGTGGTGGCGTTGTCGGAAAGCCTGCTGGTGGAACTGGCGCAGCAGGAAGTCGGGGTGCATGTGGTCTGCCCATCGTTCTTCCAGACCAACTTGCTCGATTCGTTCCGTGGCCCGACCCCGGCGATGAAAGCGCAGGTCGGCAAGTTGCTGGAAAGTTCACCGATCAGCGCAGCCGACATCGCCGACTACATTTATCAGCAAGTGGCCGCCGGCGAGTTCATGATCCTGCCGCACGAACAGGGGCGCATGGCCTGGGCGATCAAGCAGAAGAACCCGCAACTGATCTACAACGAAATGACCACCATGGCCGATAAAATGCGCGCCAAGGCCAGACCCACCAACGGTTGAACTTGCCCGCCGGGTGTCGCGTCGTTAGGGTGGCCGCAATGGTCACCCTGTCGAGACGCATCAATGCTCAATTACCTGTGGTTCTTTCTGGCGGCGCTGTTTGAAATCGCCGGTTGTTTCGCTTTTTTCATGTGGTTGCGCCAAGGCAAAAGTGCCCTGTGGGTGATCCCGGCGCTGCTCAGCCTGACCCTGTTCGCCCTGTTGCTGACCCGTGTCGAAGCGGCTTACGCCGGTCGCGCCTATGCCGCGTATGGCGGGATCTATATCGTGGCGTCGATCGGTTGGCTGGCGGTGGTCGAGCGTGTGCGCCCGTTGGGTTCGGACTGGATCGGCGTGGCGCTGTGCGTGATCGGGGCCAGTGTGATTCTGTTCGGGCCACGCTTTTCCGCTGCTTGAGACGAGGCTGTTTAGCGATTTGCAGGAAACGTCTGACGGGCGCAGCGATTGCGGGTGTAGGGCAAGACTGAATTGCTCGCCGCGCATTGTCGAGCGGGCGTTCACCGCGCATCTTCAGGGCTGGCTAACCCTGAAGGACGAACTCCATGCTTGTACTCAGCCGTGTTGTGGGCGAGTTGATTTCCATCGGTGACGACATTTCCGTGCGCGTTTTGTCAGTCAACGGTTCCAGTGTGCGCTTTGGTGTCGAGGCACCGCAGAAGGTCAATGTGCACCGCTCTGAAGTCTACGCGCGGATTCAGCGCAAACAGGCCACCGAAAAGGTCCGCTAGTCGAACAGATGCTTGGGCACATCGTGTTTGAGCATCAGCTGGCATTGCTCGCTTTCCGGGTCGAACACGATCAGTGCCTGGCCTTTGGTCAGCGCCTGGCGCACACGCAACACGCGGGTTTCCAGCGGTGTGTCATCACCGTTGTCGGTGCCATCGCGGGTGACGAAATCCTCGATCAGGCGGGTGAGGGTGTCGACTTCAAGAGCATCGTAGGGAATCAGCATGGGCACCTCGGCTAAATCAATGTCGGGATGCTACGGCGATTGCGGTTTGCCTGCCAGTTTTGTGTGGTGGGTACCGGCCTCATCGCGAGCAGGCTCACTCCTACAGGGAAATGCATTCCAACT
Source organism: Pseudomonas serboccidentalis (assembly GCF_028830055.1). Lineage (NCBI taxonomy): Bacteria > Pseudomonadati > Pseudomonadota > Gammaproteobacteria > Pseudomonadales > Pseudomonadaceae > Pseudomonas > Pseudomonas serboccidentalis. The sequence continues at coordinate 3,721,231 of NZ_CP101655.1, read as the reverse complement.
GTAGGAGTGAGCCTGCTCGCGATAGCCATAGTTCAGAACAAAGAATTAACTGTCGGAACGTTGCCCCACCAGACTGTCTACCGACGGCACCCGGGTATCGCTCTCCATTTGCGTCTCATGTTCGATCTGATGACTGAAGCGATCGAGCGATGCATTGGCCGGCGCGGCATCGCTGGCGAACACTGGTGGACTCAGGATGTACGCCCCGAGCAAACGACTGAGCGCTGCCAGGCTGTCGATGTGCGTGCGTTCGTAACCATGCGTGGCATCGCAGCCGAAGGCGAGCAGGGCAGTACGGATATCGTGCCCGGCGGTGACCGCCGAATGCGCGTCGCTGAAGTAATAGCGAAACAGGTCACGGCGCACCGGCAGTTCGTTTTCGCTGGCCAGGCGCAGCAGATGGCGCGACAGGTGATAGTCGTATGGCCCGCCGGAATCCTGCATCGCCACGCTCACCGCGTGCTCGCTGGAATGCTGGCCCGGCGCGACCGGTGCGATGTCGATGCCGACGAATTCGCTGACATCCCACGGCAAGGCCGCCGCCGCACCGCTGCCGGTTTCTTCGGTGATGGTGAATAGCGGGTGACAGTCGATCATCAACTCCTGACCGCTGTCGACGATGGCTTTGAGCGAAGCGAGCAACGCCGCGACACCGGCCTTGTCATCCAGGTGACGGGCGCTGATATGGCCGCTGTCAGTGAACTCCGGCAGCGGGTCGAATGCCACCACGTCGCCGACGCTGATACCCAGTGAGTCGCAGTCGGCCTTGGTGGCGCAGTAGGCGTCCAGGCGCAGTTCGACGTGATCCCAACTGATCGGCATTTCGTCCACGGCGGTGTTGAACGCGTGCCCGGACGCCATCAGCGGCAACACGCTGCCGCGAATCACGCCGTTGTCGGTGAACAGGCTGACGCGGCTGCCTTCGGCAAACCGGCTCGACCAGCAGCCGACCGGGGCCAGGGTCAGACGCCCGTTGTCTTTCACTGCGCGCACGGCCGCGCCGATGGTGTCGAGGTGTGCGGAGACGGCGCGGTCAGGGCTGTTCTTCTTGCCCTTGAGGGTGGCGCGAATCGTGCCGCGACGGGTCATTTCAAAGGGAATGCCGAGTTCTTCCAGACGCTCGGCGACGTAGCGCACGATGGTGTCGGTGAACCCGGTGGGACTGGGAATGGCGAGCATTTCCAGCAGGACTTTTTGCAGGTAGTTCAGATCCGGTTCGGGGATATGTGTGGTCATGGAAACTCCTGATGAGTTGAGGCGCATCGATGGTTTCGATGAGGAAGATTTGTGGTGCCTTTGAGGGCCGCATCGCGAGCAGGCTCACTCCTACAGGGGAACGCGATTAAATGTAGGAATGAGCCTGCTCGCGATGGCTGCGGTACGTTCAGCACATCAATTTCAGACTGCAGGCTGACTGTGCGGAAACAACAAATCGACAAACCGCTCCGCCGTCGGCTGCGGCTCATGATTGGCCAGGCCCGCACGTTCGTTGGCTTCGATAAACACGTACTCCGGTTGATCCGCCGCCGGCACCATCAGATCAAGGCCGACCATCGGAATGTCCAGCGCTCGCGCCGCGCGTACAGCGGCATCGATCAGGGTCGGATGCAGGATCGCGGTGACATCCTCCAGGGTGCCGCCGGTGTGCAGATTGGCAGTACGGCGCACGAACAGATGCTTGCCGGCCGGCAGGATGCTGCTGTAGTCATAACCGGCCGCGTGCAGGGTGCGCTGGGTTTCGTGATCCAGCGGGATCTTGCTCTCGCCGCCGGTGGCAGCTTGCCGGCGCCGGCTCTGGGCCTCGATCAAGGCGCCAATCGAGTGATGCCCGTCACCGACCACTTCTGCCGGACGACGAATCGCCGCCGCCACCACTTCAAAACCGATCACCAGAATCCGCAGGTCCAGCCCTTCGTGGAAGCTTTCGAGCAGCACCCGGCTGTCAAAACGCTTGGCGGAGTCGATGGCTTGCTGCACCTCTTCGATGCTCTGCAGATCCACCGCCACGCCCTGGCCCTGTTCACCGTCGAGCGGCTTGACCACCACCCGCTGATGCTCGTCGAGAAACGCCAGGTTGTCGTCGGCATTGCCTGCCAGTTGCTGTGAGGGCAGGTTCAGGCCGGCGCCTTTCAACACCTTGTGGGTCAGGCTTTTGTCCTGGCACAGGCTCATGCTGATGGCGCTGGTCAGGTCGCTCAGCGATTCGCGGCAACGCACCCGGCGCCCGCCATGGCTGAGGGTGAACAGCCCGGCATCGGCGTCATCCACTTGCACATCGATGCCACGCCGATGCGCTTCTTCGACGATGATCCGCGCATACGGATTGAACTGCGCCTCCGGTCCCGGGCCGAGAAACAGCGGCTGATTGATGCCGTTCTTGCGTTTGATGGCGAAGGTCGAGAGGTTGCGGAAACCGAGCTTGGCGTAGAGGTTCTTCGCCTGTCGGTTGTCGTGCAGCACCGACAGGTCCAGATAACTCAGGCCGCGACTCATGAAATGCTCGATCAAATGCCGCACCAGCACTTCGCCGACACCGGGGCGCGAACACTGCGGATCGACCGCCAGGCACCACAGGCTGCTGCCGTTTTCCGGGTCGTTGAACGCCTTGTGATGATTCAGACCCATGACGCTGCCGATCACCGCGCCGCTGTCTTCATCTTCGGCCAGCCAGTACACCGGGCCGCCCTGATGGTGCGGGGTCAGCCGCGTGGCATCGATCGGCAGCATGCCGCGCGCCAGATACAGCTGATTGATCGCCTGCCAGTCCGCTTCGCTTTGCGCCCGGCGAATCCGGAAACCGCGAAATACTCGCGTAGCCTGGCGGTAATCGCTGAACCACAGACGCAAGGTATCGGATGGGTCGAGAAACAGCTGAGTCGGTTCCAGACCCAGAATTTGCTGCGGCGCGGCGACGTACAGGGCGATGTCGCGCTCGCCCGGCTGCTCGTTGAGCAGTTCCTGCGCCAGCGTCGCCGGGTCAGGAAAGGTGTGGCCGATCAGTAGCCGGCCCCAACCGCAATGCACGGCGATGGGATCGCCGCCGAGTTCGCTGCCGTCTTCGGCCAGACGTGCCTGCAAGCGCTCATATGAGGGTGTCTGACCGCGCAACAGGCGTTGGCTGATAGCCGTGGCGTGAGGTTTCATCGATCAGATTCCTTGTTCACTGAGCCACAGGTTCAGGGCCGCCAGTTGCCACAGTTTCGAGCCGCGCAGTGGGGTCAATTGGCCTTGCGGATCGGTCAGCAGTTTGTCGAGCATGGCCGGGTTGAACAGGCCGCGATCCTGGCTCGGATCCAGCAGCAGTTCACGTACCCAGTTCAGGGTGTCGCCCTGCAAATGCTTGAGACCCGGTACCGGGAAGTAGCCTTTCTTGCGGTCGATCACTTCGCTTGGAATCACCAGGCGTGCAGCTTCTTTGAGTACCTGTTTGCCGCCATCGGGCAGCTTGAACTGGCCGGGAATCCGCGCCGAGAGTTCCACCAGGCGATAGTCGAGAAACGGCGTGCGTGCTTCCAGGCCCCAGGCCATGGTCATGTTGTCGACGCGTTTGACCGGGTCGTCCACCAGCATCACCGTACTGTCCAGACGCAGGGCTTTATCGACCGCAGCATCGGCGCCGGGTTGGGCGAAATGTGCCTTCACGAAGTCGCCGGCCGCGTCATTCGCGGTCAGCCATTTTGGCTGCACGGTGGCGGCGTAGTCGTCGTAACTGCGGTCGAAGAACGCCGCGCGATAGGCCGCGTACGGATCCGCCGCACCGTCGACCTGCGGATACCAGTGATACCCGGCAAACAGCTCGTCGGCACCCTGGCCGCTTTGCACCACCTTGCAGTGCTTGGCCACTTCGCGGGACAACAGATAGAAGGCGATGCAATCGTGGCTGACCATCGGTTCGCTCATCGCACGGAACGCAGCGGGCAGTTGTTCGATGATTTCTTTTTCGTCGATGCGCAATTGGTGGTGCTGAGTGCCGTAGTGCTTGGCGATCAAGTCCGAATACTGGAACTCGTCACCGCGCTCGCCACCAGCGTCCTGGAAACCGATGGAAAAGGTCGACAGGTTTTCCACGCCGACTTCACGCAACAGCCCGACCAGCATGCTCGAATCGACGCCGCCCGAGAGCAGCACGCCAACATCCACCGCCGCGCGTTGACGGATCGCCACGGCTTCGCGGGTGCTGTCGAGCACGCGGTCACGCCAGTCTTCAAGGGTCAGGTTTTTCTCGTCGTCGTGTGGGCCGTAGGGCAGGGTCCACCAGGTTTTCTGCTCGGTGCTGCCATCGGCTTCAACACGCATCCAGGACGCTGGCGGCAGCTTTTCGATGCCCGCGAGCAAGGTGCGTGGAGCGGGCACCACGGCGTGGAAATTCAGATAGTGATTGAGCGCCACTGGGTCGAGGATCGGGTTGATGTCGCCACCCTTGAGCAACGCCGGCAGGGCCGAGGCAAAGCGCAAACGCTGGCCGGTGCGTGACAGGTACAAAGGCTTCACGCCGAGACGGTCGCGAGCGATGAACAGGCGCTGGGCGTCACGTTCCCAGATGGCGAAGGCAAACATGCCGTTGAGTTTTGGCAGCAGTGCTTCGCCCCAGGCGTGGTAACCCTTGAGCAGCACTTCGGTGTCGCCACCGGAATAGAAGGCATAACCGAGCGCTTCGAGTTCGGCGCGCAATTGCGGAAAGTTGTAGATTGCGCCGTTGAAGGCCAGGGACAAACCCAGTTGGCTGTCGATCATCGGCTGCGCCGAGCCGTCCGACAGGTCCATGATTTTCAGGCGACGATGGCCCAGGGCAATCGGCCCTTGGGCATGGAAGCCCCACGCGTCGGGGCCGCGAGGGGCCAGGTGGTGGGTGATTCGCTCAATGGCTGCAAGGTCTGCAGGTTGATGATCAAAACGTAACTCGCCAGCTAATCCGCACATAAAGTCCTTACCGGTTTTTCCGTTGGGGAGAGGTGATTCCGCGTCCGGCCAAAATGGCCGGTACTCAGAAACTGACCCGGTGCAGTTGTGGGAGTTTTAGAACGATGAGTTATAAGGGGTGGCGACTGACCGGCGGCCAGTCGCGATTTTTCACTTGCCGCGAATCAACTGGCGCAGCGCGAAACGGTTGGGATGGCAGGCCTCGGCAACACTTCTGGGCAGTGGCAGCGGCTCATTATCCAGCCACGCGGCCAGCAGTTCGCCGGACAGCGGCGCGGTGATCAGCCCCCGTGAGCCATGGCCACTGTTGACGTACAGACCGTCGAGCCACGGGCAGGCAACGTCCGGCACTTGCCGCGCATCCTTGGCCAACGCGGCATAGGCCTGAGCGAAGGTTTCGCGGTCGGCGAGCGGGCCGACAATCGGCAGATAATCGGGGCTGGTGCAGCGGAAGGCAGCGCGGCCCTCTAGCGTTTGCGCGGGCAGTTCGTGGATGTGCAGACGCGCCACCAGATCGCCGGAAATCTCTTCGAGCATCGCCAGATTGCCCAGGTGTTCGGCGGTGGTCGGGGTCAGGTCATCGCTGTTGAAGTCGAAGCTGGCGCCGAGGGTGTGTTCGCCAAGGCGTGCCGGTGCGACGTAGCCTTCGGCGCAGACCACGGTGCTCAATGCCTGACTCTCAACGGTTTGCGGCAGACGCGTGATCTGCCCGCGAATGCGCTTGAGCGGCAGCTCGGCACTTTGCGCAAAACGTTTGATTTCGGCCGCGCCGGCCAGCACCACCACCGGGGCGCTGGCGAGCACGCGGTCGCCGTCGAGGGCCTGCCACTGGCCCTCGACCTGGCGCAGTTCCAGCGCGTGGTGATGCTTGAGCAATTGGATGTTCGGTTGCGTGGCTTGCGCCTGGCACAGCGCCGGCGGATGCACCCAGCCACCTTCGGGGTAGAACAGCCCGCCGTGGGCCAGACTGATCCCGGCCTGAATTTCGGCTTGCGGCTGATCGAGCCAGTGCACCAGATCTTCCGGGAACGCCGCGGCCAATTGCGCCTGACGCTCGGCCTCTTTGGCATTGAACGCCAGTTGCAGCACGCCGCAATCGTCCCAGTCCGTGCCGCGTTGCAGGGTTTCCAGCAGACGGCGGGTGTAGCCGAACCCGCTGACGATCAGTTGCGACAATGCGGTGCCGTGGGCCGACAACTTCAGGTACAGCACGCCCTGTGGATTGCCCGACGCTTCCTGCGCCACGTCGGCATGCCGCTCCAGCAGGCTGACCTGCCAACCGCGCGCCGCGAGGCTGGCGGCGCTGGCGCAACCGGCCAACCCGGCGCCGATCACCAGCGCTCGACGTTCACCGGTCACCGGGGCAGGGCGGGCGAACCACGGTTTGTCCGGCGCCGGTGGCGCAACGTCCTGCGGCCAGCCGAGAAACTCGCCGCGCAGGATTTCCCACTTGTGGCCGATGCCCGGCGTGCGCTTCATCTTGAACCCGGCGGCGTTGAGCAAGCGCCGCACCCAACCGGTGCTGGTGAAGGTGCTGATGGTCGAGCCGGGCGCGGCCAGCCGTGCCAGTTCGATGAACAGTTCGGCGGTCCACATCTCAGGGTTTTTTGCCGGGGCGAAACCGTCGAGGAACCACGCGTCGATCTGCGCATCGAGCTGCGGCAGTTGCTCCAGCGCATCGCCGATCAGCAGCGTCAGCGTCACCCGGCCATTGCCCAGAATGATCCGCTGAAAACCCTGATGGATCGCCACGTAATGGGTCAGCAACTGCTCGGCCAGCGGCTTGAGCTCCGGCCACAAAGCCAAGGCCCGTTGCAGATCGGCCGGACTCAGCGGGTACTTTTCGACGCTGACGAAATGCAGCCGCGCCCCGGCCACCGCGTGTTGCTCGAACAACTGCCAGGCACAGAGAAAATTCAGTCCGGTGCCGAACCCGGTTTCGCCGATCACCAGTCGCCCGTGCGCCGGCAGCGCCGCAAAACGCTCGGCCAGACGGTTCTGTTCGAGGAACACATAACGGGTTTCATCCAGCCCCGACTGGTCGGAAAAATACACATCATCGAACACCCGCGAACGCGGGCGTCCCTGGTCATCCCAGTCGAGTTGGGCGTGGGGCAATACAGGTTTCATGGCAGGCTCGGCAACGACAAGGCGGCCATTCTAGCCGATCGCGCGGAGGGTGCTTGATCCATGGCAAGTGGTCCTTGGGTCGAATGCAGGATCATCACCGGCTTTTGTGGCGAGGGAGCTTGCTCCCGCCGGGGTGCGCAGCAGCCCCAAAACCTGCGACCGCTATTTGTCTGGAGGACCGTGGTTGCAGATTTTGCGACTGCTGCGCAGCCGAGCGGGAGCAAGCTCCCTCGCCACAGGGTTTCAATCATTTAACCCAACTTTGTGGGGGAATTTCCCCTCCATCGCCGTGCCCAATCCGCTAGTCTTGCTGAATCCTGGAAGGAGCCGTCCCTATGTTTGAATCCGCTGAAATCGGTCACGCCATCGACAAAGAGACTTACGACGCGGCTGTGCCTGCGCTGCGTGAAGCATTACTGGAAGCGCAGTTTGAGTTGCAGCAGCAGAAGCGTTTCCCGGTGATCATTTTGATCAACGGCATCGAAGGCGCCGGCAAGGGCGAAACCGTCAAGTTGCTCAACGAATGGATGGACCCGCGCCTGATCGAGGTGCGCACCTTCGATCAGCAGACCGATGAAGAGCTGGCGCGGCCACCGGCCTGGCGTTACTGGCGGATGCTCCCGGCCAAGGGGCGGATGGGGGTGTTCTTCGGTAACTGGTACAGCCAGATGCTCCAGGGGCGGGTTCACGGTTTGTTCAAGGATCCGCGTCTGGATCAGGCGATCAACGCCGCCGAGCGTCTGGAAAAGATGCTGTGCGACGAAGGCGCGCTGATCTTCAAGTTCTGGTTCCACCTGTCCAAGAAACAGATGAAGGCGCGGCTCAAGGCACTGGCCGACGACCCGCTGCACAGCTGGCGCATCAGCCCGCTGGACTGGCAGCAATCGCAGACCTACGACAAGTTCGTCAAATACGGCGAACGCGTGCTGCGCCGCACCAGCCGCGACTACTCACCTTGGCACGTCATCGAAGGCATGGACGCCAATTACCGCAGCCTGGCGGTCGGCAAGATCCTGCTCGAAGGCCTGCAAACCGCGCTCAAGCGGCCACAGGTGCACACTGAGGAAGTCAACGCCGCACCGCTGGGCACGGCGGTCGATCAACTGAACCTGCTCGACAGCCTCGACCTGAATCAGCAGCTGGAAAAGAAAGACTACGAAGAACAACTGATCACCGAGCAGGCGCGTTTTTCCGGGTTGATGCGTGACAAACGCATGCGCCGCCACGCCCTGGTGGCGGTGTTCGAAGGCAACGATGCGGCGGGCAAGGGCGGGGCGATCCGCCGGGTGGCGGCGGCGCTCGATCCGCGTCAGTACAGCATCGTGCCGATTGCCGCACCGACCGAGGAGGAGCGTGCGCAGCCGTACTTGTGGCGTTTCTGGCGGCACCTGCCGGCGCGGGGCAAGTTCACCGTGTTCGACCGCTCTTGGTACGGTCGGGTCCTGGTGGAGCGGGTCGAGGGCTTTTGCAGCCCGGCCGACTGGCTGCGCGCCTACAGCGAGATCAATGACTTCGAGGAGCAGATCGCCGATGCCGGCGTCATCGTCGTCAAGTTCTGGCTGGCGATCGACAAGGACACGCAGATGGAGCGGTTCCAGTCCCGGGAACAGATTCCATTCAAGCGCTTCAAGATCACCGAAGACGACTGGCGCAATCGCGACAAGTGGGACGTCTACCGCGCGGCCGTAGGCGACATGGTCGACCGCACCAGCACCGAGATTTCGCCGTGGACCCTGGTCGAGGCCAATGACAAGCGCTGGGCGCGGGTCAAGGTGCTGCGCACGATCAACCGGGCGCTCGAAGAGGCGTTCGAAAAGTCCGACAAGCGTGCGAAAAAGCACAAGGACTGAGCCGATGGACACGCATACGCGGGGTGAATGATTGTCGCCGTCGGCGGCGGGGTGGACTTATGCTCGGTTCACTCTCTTCCGACAACAACAATTGAGGTATGCCATGCGTGAAGTGGTGATCGTCGACAGCGTGCGGACCGGCCTGGCCAAGTCCTTTCGCGGCAAGTTCAACCAGACCCGTCCCGACGACATGGCGGCCCATTGCGTCAACGCGCTGCTGTCGCGCAACGACATCGACCCGGCCAGCGTCGAGGATTGCATTGTCGGCGCCGGCTCCAACGAGGGCGCGCAGGGTTACAACATCGGTCGTAACGTGGCAGTGCTCTCGCGCCTGGGCACCAATGTGGCCGGCATGACCCTCAATCGTTTTTGCTCCTCGGGTTTGCAGGCGATCGCGATTGCCGCCAACCAGATCGCTTCCGGTTGCAGCGACATCATTGTTGCCGGTGGCGTCGAGTCGATCAGCCTGACCCTGAAAAGCGTCAACACCGATCACCTGATCAACCCGTTGCTCAAGCAGCAGGTACCGGGCATCTATTACACGATGGGCCAGACCGCTGAAGTGGTAGCGCGCCGTTATGCCGTCAGCCGCGAGGCGCAGGATCGCTATGCGCTGCAGAGCCAGTTGCGCACGGCCCAGGCGCAGGCCGCCGGACTGTTCGATGATGAAATCGTGCCGATGGCGGTCAAGTACCGGGTCGAGGACAAGCACAGCGGTGAGGTGCAAATTCTCGACGGCATCGTCGACCGTGACGACTGCAACCGCCCGGACACCACCTACGAAAGCCTCGCCGGATTGAAACCGGTGTTTGCCGAGGACGGTTCGGTAACCGCCGGCAACTCGTCGCAGTTGTCTGACGGTGCATCGATGACCCTGGTGATGAGCCTGGAAAAAGCCCTGCAACTGGGGCTCAAGCCCAAGGCATTTTTCCGCGGTTTCACCGTGGCCGGTTGCGAGCCGGACGAGATGGGCATCGGCCCGGTGTTCTCGGTGCCGAAACTGCTCAAGGCCAAAGGCTTGCAGGTGGCGGACATCGATCTGTGGGAACTCAACGAGGCGTTCGCTTCGCAGTGCCTGTATGCGCGGGATCGGCTGGAAATCGAGAACGACAAATACAACGTCAACGGCGGCTCGATTTCCATTGGCCACCCGTTCGGCATGACCGGATCACGACAGGTCGGGCATCTGGTGCGCGAGTTGCAGCGGCGGGATCTGCGTTACGGCATCGTCACCATGTGCGTGGGTGGCGGGATGGGGGCGACGGGGTTGTTTGAGGCGGTGCGCTGAATCAGGAATAAATTTGTTGGCTGATCGGTTGCTATCGCGAGCAGGCTCACTCCTACATTTGGAATGCGTCCCCTGTAGGAGTGAGCCTGCTCGCGATTGGATCAACCCGGTTACCGGTTGGAATCCAGAAGCTGCATCCGCGCGATATACGCCTTTATTTCCTGCTCAGCCTTTTGCGCATTGTCGAACGGCCCTTCAAGGGTGTTCTCTCGCGTGCAGAAAAACAGTTCGCCATTGACCCGACACAACCGGTCGCTGCGAAAGTGCGTGGCGGGGGCGCTGTCCTGGGCGCGCATTCCGTACATGATCGGCCTCCTTGATTGATGCGCTGAAAGGGGTCCAACGAGCTTATGCCTGAAGCACTTGGCGCGCCCGCCCAGCCGATCAACGGCGATCCGTCAATTTAATGCTGCGACCTGCGCAGTTTCATTTGCGGCCTGGCCCGAACTGTCCCTGTGTTGCACCTGCGTGCGCGCCTAGAATGACTGCTCTTGTCAGCAGGCATTGGGGTTCGCATGCACATTTCATCCGGTCGCTGGGTTTACGGTCTGTTCCTGGCGCTGCTGACGGCCTTCCTGTGGGGCATCCTGCCGATCAAGCTCAAGCAGGTGTTGCAGGTGATGGACCCGATCACGGTGACCTGGTTTCGCCTGTTGGTCTCCGGCGGTTGCCTGTTCATTTATCTGGCGTCGGTCAAGCGTCTGCCGAGCCGTAAAGCGCTCGGACCCCGGGGCGGCTGGCTGGTGTTGATGGCGGTGCTCGGGCTGGTCGGCAACTACGTGCTGTACCTGATGGGCCTCAACCTGCTCAGCCCCGGCACCGCGCAACTGGTGGTGCAGATGGGACCGATCATGTTGCTGATCGCCAGCCTGTTCGTGTTCAAGGAGCGCTTCAGCATCGGCCAGGGCATTGGCCTGGCGGTGCTGCTGATCGGCTTTGTGCTGTTCTTCAATCAGCGTCTGGCCGAACTGCTCACCTCGTTGTCGGACTACACCGCTGGCGTGTTGCTGGTGCTGTTGGCCTCGACGGTCTGGACCTTTTACGCGCTGGGCCAGAAGCAATTGCTCACGGTGTGGAATTCGCTGCAGGTGATGATGGTGATCTACCTGTTCTGCGCGCTGTTGCTGACGCCGTGGGTGCATCCGCTCGAGGCATTGGAGCTGAGCCCGTTGCAGGGCTGGCTGCTGCTGGCGTGCTGCATGAATACGTTGATTGCCTATGGCGCATTTGCCGAAGCGCTGGCGCATTGGGAGGCGTCGCGGGTCAGTGCGACGTTGGCGATCACCCCGTTGGTGACCTTTGGTGCGGTGGCGCTGGCGGCGTGGATGTGGCCGGAATACGTGCACGCCGAGCAGATCAATGGCCTGGGTTATGGCGGGGCAGTGCTGGTGGTGCTGGGTTCGGTGCTGGTGGCGTTGGGGCCGTCGTTGATGGCCGGGTTGAAGGCGCGGCGAATGCGTATGGCCTGAAAATCAAAAGATCGCAGCCTGCGGCAGCTCCTACAGGTTGGAATGCATTCCCTTGTAGGAGCTGCCGAAGGCTGCGATCTTTTTTGCTGTTAGCCCTTGGCGCCAGCCTCGATCATGTTCTCCGGCCGCACCCAGGCATCGAACTCTTCATCGGTCAGATACCCCAGCTGCAGCGCCGCCTCGCGCAAGGTCAGGCCTTCGCTGTAAGCCTTCTTGGCGATTTCTGCCGACTTGTCATAACCGATGTGCGGGTTCAGCGCCGTCACCAGCATCAGTCCGCGCTCCAGGTGTTTGGCCATGACGTCGGCGTCCGGCTCAAGACCTGCGATGCAGTGCTGCTGGAAGTTGCTGCAACCGTCGGCGAGCAGGCGGATCGATTGCAGCAGGTTGTGGATGATCACCGGTTTGAACACGTTCAGTTGCAGGTGGCCCTGACTGGCCGCGATGCCGATGGTGACGTCATTGCCCAACACCTGGCAGGCGAGCATCGACAGCGCTTCGCACTGGGTCGGGTTGACCTTGCCGGGCATGATCGAGCTGCCCGGCTCGTTGGCCGGCAGCTTCACTTCGGCAAACCCCGCGCGTGGACCAGAGCCGAGCAGGCGCAGGTCGTTGGCGATTTTCATCAGCGCCACGGCGAGGGTTTTCAGGGCACCGGACAGGCTGGTCAGCGGTTCATGCCCGGCCAGTGCGGCAAACTTGTTCGGCGCGGTGACGAACGGCAGGCCGGACAGCGCGGCGAGTTCTGCGGCTATCGCTTCGCCGAAGCCGTGCGGCGAATTCAGGCCGGTGCCGACCGCGGTGCCGCCCTGCGCCAGTTCACACACGGCTGGCAGCGCTGAGCGGAGCGCTCGTTCGGCGTAATCCAGTTGCGCTATAAATCCAGACAGCTCCTGACCGAAGGTGATCGGCGTCGCATCCATCATGTGCGTGCGGCCGGTCTTCACCAGTTTCATATGGCGTGCCGCCAATTCGGCCAGACCGCCGGACAGCTCGGCGATGGCCGGCAGCAGTTGTTCCTGCACGGCTTTGGCGGTGGCGATGCTCATGGCGGTGGGGAAGCAGTCGTTGGAGCTTTGCGAGCGGTTGACGTGATCGTTGGGGTGCACCGGCGTCTTGCCGCCGCGCGGGTTACCGGCCAGTTCGTTGGCGCGACCGGCGATCACTTCGTTGACGTTCATGTTGCTCTGGGTGCCGCTGCCGGTCTGCCAGACCACCAGCGGGAACTGGTCGTCGTGCTGGCCGTCGAGCACTTCGTCGGCGGCTTGTTCGATCAGGCGGGCGATGTCGGCGGGCAGGTCGCCGTTGCGGTCGTTGACCCGGGCGGCGGCTTTCTTGATCAGGGCCAGGGCGTGCAGTACCGGCAACGGCATGCGTTCCTGACCGATGGCGAAGTTGATCAGCGAGCGTTGCGTCTGAGCACCCCAGTAAGCGTCGTCCGGGACTTCGATCTGGCCCAGGCTGTCGGTTTCGATACGGCTCATGGTGCACACTCCTGTTGGTCTGTTTGCGCAGTTTAGGCCCGGTCAGGCCCAGGTGGTTCCCTCGAACCGATTGTTGACCGGTAAAACCCGGCCAATCAAGCACGGCAAGGGCCGGGGGTTGAGCCACGAGGTTTTTTAGGCGCAGAATGGTCGCCCTTGGGGTTTTACCTCGCTAGCTAGAAAAGGAAACTCGATGACTCGTCTTCGTGCCATCTGTACCGCGGTTGCACTGGTTTGCGCCAGCGGCCAGGTGCTTGCCGATACCGCCAGCCACAACGCCAGTGCCGAAGCTTTCCTGACCCTGGCGCACGCTGACAAACTGGGTACTCCGGTGTACATGCAAGTGCAGCAAATGTTTGCTCAGCGCTTTGAACAGACCAAAGCCCCGGAATCCAAGAAAGCCGTACTGGAAACCTACCAGGCCAAGGCCAACGCTGCCCTGGACCAGGCCATCGGCTGGAACAAGCTCAAGCCTGACATGGTCAAGCTCTACACCAGCAACTTCAGCGAATCCGAGCTGAAAGACCTGGTCGCGTTCTACCAGTCGCCACTGGGCAAGAAAGTCCTGGAAAAAATGCCGCAGCTGACCCAGCAATCGGCCCAGATGACCCAGGCCAAGCTGGAAAGCGCCGTCCCTGTCGTCAACAAACTGCTCGACGACATGACCAACGAGCTGGCACCGAAAGGCGCTGCGCCGGCCAAGAAGAAGTAAGCGGAGTTCGTGATGACCATGCAACAACGCATCGAATCGACGCTGAGCCTGCTTCAGCCTGAGCATCTGCAGGTGCTGGACGAAAGCCACATGCACAGTCGCGGGTTACAGACCCACTTCAAGGCTGTGGTGGTCAGCGCACAGTTCGAAGGCCTGAACCGGGTCAAGCGCCACCAGAAAGTCTACGGCACGCTCGGCGAGCTGATGGGCGAGTTCCATGCGTTGGCGCTGCACACCTACACCCCGCAGGAATGGGCAGAGGTGGGCGCCGCTCCGGCGTCGCCGACCTGTGCCGGCGGTAGCAAACATTAAGATCAAAAGATCGCAGCCTGCGGCAGCTCCTACAGGTGGCTGCCGCAGAGGGTGATGTTTTTGCTAGAATCCGCAACGCGCCGCTCACCCGGCGCGTTTTTTTTGAATCCGGTTCACCCTTTGCGAGGGTAGCCACCTGGAGAAATACCCATGACACAACCGATTGTCGTGGCGGCACTGTATAAGTTCGTCACCCTCGAAGATTACGTCAACCTGCGCGAGCCACTGCTGCAAGCGATGGTCGACAATGGCATCAAAGGCACCCTGTTGATCGCCGAAGAAGGCATCAACGGCACCGTGTCCGGCAGCCGCGAAGGCATCGATGGCCTGCTCGCCTGGCTGAAGAACGACCCGCGCATGATCGACATCGACCACAAAGAGTCGTACTGCGACGAGCAGCCGTTCTACCGCACCAAAGTCAAACTGAAAAAAGAGATCGTCACCCTCGGCGTCGAAGGCGTGGACCCGAACAAAAAGGTCGGCACCTACGTCGAGCCGCAAGACTGGAACGCGCTGATCAGCGATCCGGAAGTGCTGCTGATCGACACCCGCAACGACTACGAAGTGTCGATCGGTACCTTCGAAGGCGCCATCGATCCGAAAACCACCAGTTTTCGCGAATTTCCCGATTACATCAAAGAGCACTTCGACCCGGCCGTGCACAAGAAGGTCGCGATGTTCTGCACCGGTGGCATTCGCTGCGAGAAAGCCTCGAGCTACATGCTGGGCGAGGGTTTCGAAGAGGTTTACCACCTCAAGGGCGGCATCCTGAAATACCTCGAAGAGGTGCCGCAGGAAGAAACCAAATGGCAGGGCGACTGCTTCGTGTTCGACAACCGCGTGACCGTGCGTCACGACCTCAGCGAAGGCGACTACGATCAATGTCATGCCTGCCGCACACCGGTCAGCGTTGAAGATCGTGCCTCCGAGCATTACGTGGCCGGCATCAGTTGCCCGCATTGCTGGGACAAGCTGAGCGAGAAAACCCGTCGCAGCGCCATCGATCGGCAGAAGCAGATCGAACTGGCCAAGGCGCGCAACATGCCGCACCCGATCGGCTACAACTATAAACAAGCATCCACCGAGGCTTAATCATGTCTGCGCGCCTGCTCTATGTGATGGATCCGATGTGTTCCTGGTGCTGGGGGTTCGCTCCGGTTGCCAAGGCATTGGTCGAGCAGGCGCAGGCAGCGGGGGTGGAACTGCATCTGGTGGTCGGCGGCTTGCGCACCGGCAGCGGTGCGGCACTGGAACCGACCACGCGGCGCTACATTCTTGAGCACTGGCAGGCGGTCACCGAGGCCACCGGCCAGCCGTTCAAGTTCGACGGCGCGTTGCCCGACGGTTTTGTCTACGACACCGAGCCGGCCTGCCGCGCGATCGTCACCGCGCGCAGCCTGGCGCCGGATTGCGCGTGGAAACTGGTCGGCCTGATCCAGCAGGCGTTTTACGCTGAAGGTCGCGATGTCACCCAGGCCAGTGTGCTGGTGGAACTGGCTGAACAGGCCGGCGTGCCGCGTATCGAATTTGCCGCGCTGTTCGATCATGCCGATCAACACAAGGCGACTCAGGCCGATTTCAGTTGGGTGCAGGATCTGGGCATCGCCGGTTTCCCGACCCTGCTCGCCGAACGCAACGGCCAACTGGCGTTGCTGACCAACGGCTATCAACCGCTCAGTGAGCTGTCGCCATTGCTCGGCCGCTGGCTGGAGCGCGCAGCCTGTGCCTGACCGGGCCGATGACACGCCAGCCGTAAAGCGTGTCGACCGGCTGAGCTGGGCAGAAGTCCGGCGTCTGGCGCTTCATCACAAAAAATCCCTGTGGATCGCTAACGGCGTGGCCGTACTGGCGACGCTGTGCAGCGTGCCGATTCCATTGCTGTTGCCGTTGCTGGTGGATGAAGTCCTGCTCGGCCATGGCGATGCCGCGCTGAAAATCATGAACCACGTGCTGCCGTCGATGTGGCAGCAGGCGGCGGGTTACATCGGCCTGATGCTGGTGGTCACCCTGACCCTGCGTTGCAGCGCCCTGTGCTTTGGTGTGCTGCAGGCGCGGTTGTTTGCGCGGCTGGCCAAGGACATCGTCTACCGCATTCGCGTGCGCCTGATCGAGCGCCTCAAACGTATCTCCCTCGGCGAGTACGAAAGCCTCGGCAGCGGCACCGTGACCACGCACCTGGTCACTGATCTGGACACCCTCGACAAGTTCGTCGGCGAAACCCTCAGCCGTTTTCTGGTGGCGATGCTGACCCTGGTCGGCACCGCCAGCATCCTGATGTGGATGCACTGGAAACTGGCGCTGCTGATCCTGCTGTTCAACCCGCTGGTGATCTACGCCACGGTGCAGTTGGGCAAGCGGGTCAAGCACCTGAAGAAACTGGAGAACGACAGCACCTCGCGTTTCACTCAGGCCCTGAGCGAAACCCTCGATGCGATCCAGGAAGTGCGCGCCGGCAACCGTCAGGGCTTCTTCCTCGGACGGCTCGGATTGCGCGCGCAGGAAGTGCGCAATTACGCGGTCAATTCGCAGTGGAAGACCGATGCGTCGAACCGCGCCAGCGGTCTGCTGTTCCAGTTCGGCATCGATATCTTTCGCGCCGCGGCCATGCTTACGGTGCTGTTCTCCGACCTGTCGATCGGCCAGATGCTCGCGGTGTTCAGTTACCTGTGGTTCATGATCGGCCCGGTCGAACAACTGCTTAATCTGCAATACGCCTACTACGCGGCGGGCGGCGCGCTGTCGCGGATCAACGAACTGCTGGCTCGGGCTGACGAACCGCAATACCCGGGCGGCGTCGATCCGTTCAAGGGTCGTGAAACCGTGGGCATCGAGGTGCAGGGGCTGAGCTTCGGTTACGGCGATGAGTTGGTGGTGGATCAGATGAACCTGTCCATCGCCCCCGGTGAAAAAGTCGCAATTGTCGGTGCCAGTGGCGGCGGCAAGAGTACCCTGGTGCAGTTGCTGCTCGGGCTGTACACGCCGTTGGCCGGTACGATCCGTTTCGGCGGTTCGACCCAGCAGGAAATCGGCCTGGAGCTGATTCGCGAAAACGTCGCGGTGGTGCTGCAGCATCCGGCGCTGTTCAACGACACGGTACGCGCCAACCTGACCATGGGTCGCACCCGCAGCGATGAAGCCTGCTGGCAGGCGCTGGAAATCGCCCAGCTGGAGGCGAGCATTCGCGCGCTGCCGGATGGTCTCGACAGCATTGTCGGACGCTCTGGCGTGCGCCTGTCCGGCGGTCAGCGTCAGCGCCTGGCGATTGCCCGGATGATCCTCGCCGAGCCGAAAGTGGTGATCCTCGATGAAGCCACTTCGGCCCTCGATGCCGCCACCGAGTACAACCTGCATCAGGCCATGGCGCGTTTCCTCAATGGCCGCACCACGTTGATCATTGCGCATCGCCTGTCAGCGGTGAAGCAGGCGGACCGCGTGCTGGTGTTCGATGGCGGGCGAGTGGCCGAGGACGGCGATCACCAGCAACTGATCGCGGATGGTGGCCTGTACGCCAAGCTGTATGGCCATCTGCAGCAGATACAACGCACTTGAGTTTCGTCGCACTTTCTGTGCTTAGTGCTTGAATTGCTTTGAGTAAAACCACCTGAAACCCTGCGACAGACCAGTCGGTAGTACGATCGACCCGCAAGACGGCACAGCGCTGCCTTCGATGTGTCGAAAATAGCCTAGGCTGAGCTGTCAGAAGCGGTATCTTCCGGTGTTCATCTGGCAGTGCTTGTGCAAGGGACCTCATGAAGCAAAAAAGGACTCTCGGAACGCCACGGTTGTTGGGCATCGTCTGGCCATTTATTGCCGTCGTGTTATTTCAGGCGTTATTGGGGGGCGTGAGTCTTTACGTCCTGTCGGCCGTTCGCGGCTATGTGGCCGGCGAGAGTCTTTGGTCCAAGGGCCAGAAGGACGCCATCTATTATCTGAACCTCTACGCCGACAGCCGCGACGAGGCGATCT
This sequence comes from Pseudomonas serboccidentalis, assembly GCF_028830055.1. Lineage (NCBI taxonomy): Bacteria > Pseudomonadati > Pseudomonadota > Gammaproteobacteria > Pseudomonadales > Pseudomonadaceae > Pseudomonas > Pseudomonas serboccidentalis. The sequence continues at coordinate 3,703,100 of NZ_CP101655.1, read as the reverse complement.
TCCTCAAGTACAAGGACGCGATTGCCGTGCCGCAGGGCGGTCACGAGTTGCGTCTGGCTCTGGATCGACAGCCACCGGATCTGCAAGCGGCACGAGAAGGCATCCTCAAGGGTGGCAACCACCCCGATGACGTCCCGAGTCTGATCTGGCTGTACCTCAATTTTCGTCATTTCAGTTATCTGGAAACCGCCATCGACCGCTGGACGATCGGCGACGCCTATCTGGTCCAGCTGGACAAAGTCGCGCGCGAGATGCATCAGGGCATCAGTGAAAACGTTGCGACGCCGGCTGATATTCAACGCTGGAAAACGCAGATTTTCGCAATCAATGACGGCGTGACCCCGGCAGCCAAGGCCTTCAGCGATGCCTTGGGCGAGGGCTCGCGGATGATCCTGCGCCTGCTGCTGTTCACCAACCTGGCCACGGCGCTGGGGCTGATTGCGCTGGCCTTGCTGCGTACGCACAAGCTGCTCAAGCAGCGCCATGCCTTTGCCCAGGCACTGCAGTTGGAGAAGGACCGGGCGCACATCACCCTGCAATCGATCGGCGACGGCGTCATCACCACCGATGTCGATGGGGCCATCGATTACATGAACCCGGCGGCCGAGGCCATGACCCACTGGAAGGCCGAGCACGCGGCGGGTCTGCCGCTGGCCGCACTGTTCAACTTGCTGGATGACAACGCCCAGACTGAAGGGCTGACACTGATCGAGCATATTCTCAGCGGCAAACTGGTCGGCGGCAGCGAGCACTCCAAACTGATTCAGCGCCTGGACGGCAGTACGGTGTCGGTGACACTGGTCGGCGCGCCGATCCGCAATGCCGAAAAGATCAGTGGCACGGTGCTGGTATTGCATGACATGACTCAAGAGCGGCAGTACATCGCCAACCTGTCGTGGCAAGCGACCCACGATGCCCTGACCGGTCTGGCCAATCGCCGTGAGTTCGAATACCGCCTGGAACAGGCGCTGCACAATTTGACGCGCCAGTCCGGTCGACATGCGCTGATGTTCCTGGATCTGGACCAGTTCAAACTGGTCAACGACACCTGCGGTCACGCAGCCGGCGACGAGCTGCTGCGCCACATCTGCGCGCTGTTGCAGTCGGGCTTGCGCGAGAGCGATACCTTGGCGCGGCTGGGCGGGGATGAGTTCGGCATTCTGCTGGAGAACTGCGCACCGGAGGCTGCGGAGAAAATCGCCGAAAGCCTGCGCCAGACCGTGCAGAGTCTGCACTTCGTGTGGAAGGGCCGGCCATTTTTGACCACCGTGAGTATCGGCCTGGTGCATATCGCCCAGACCCCGACGACCCTTGAAGCGTCGCTGCGTGCAGCCGACATGGCGTGCTACATGGCCAAGGAGAAGGGGCGTAACCGGGTGCAGGTCTACCACGCCGATGACTCCGAGCTGTCGTTGCGCTTCGGTGAAATGGCCTGGGTGCAGCGTTTGCACATGGCGCTGGAAGAAAACCGCTTCTGCCTGTATGCCCAGGAAATTGCCCCGCTGGGTACCACGGTCGGCGGTGGCGGGCACATCGAAATCCTTTTGCGCCTGCATGACGAGGCCGGACGGATGATCCTGCCGGACAGTTTCATTCCGGCAGCCGAACGTTATGGCCTGATGAGTCAACTCGACCGCTGGGTAGTCGAGAATGTTTTTAAAGTCATTGCCCAATGTATTGCCGAACAACATGAAGGCCCGTTGGCAATGTGTGCGATTAATCTTTCAGGCATTACTATCGGAGATGACGCGTTCTTGCACTTTCTGCGGGAACAGTTTGTTAGTTACTCCATACCACCTGAAATGATTTGTTTTGAAATTACCGAAACCAGTGCAATTGCCAATCTCGGTAGTGCAATTAGATTTATTAATGAACTCAAAGGCTTAGGTTGTTACTTCTCCCTCGATGACTTTTGTGCCGGAATGTCTTCATTCGCTTATCTGAAACATTTGCCTGTAGACTTCCTGAAGATCGACGGGAGTTTCGTAAAGGATATGCTGGACGACCCGATTAACCGCGCAATGGTCGAAGTGATCAATCACATCGGGCATGTCATGGGTAAGCAGACAATTGCCGAGTTTGTTGAAACAACCCAGATCGAGCAGGCACTGCTTGAAATCGGGGTGGATTACGCTCAGGGTTATGTCATCGAACGCCCGCAATTGTTTACCTGCGACAGTTTGCAAAGTCGGCCCGCCAGACCGCAGCCGTTGTTGTTCAAAGCGCCTGGCACGTTCCGTTGAAAGCTCTTGCCGATCCTTACAATCACAAATCAAAAGGAGCCGAACAGTGATCGACACATTCAACCGAACCGGACCACTCATGGAAGCTGCAAGTTATCCAGCCTGGGCACAACAGCTCATTGTGGACTGCAGCGAGAGCAAGCGCCGGGTTGTCGAACATGAACTGTACCTGCGCCTGCGCGATAACAAGCTCAGCGCCAAGACCATGCGCCAGTACCTGATCGGGGGCTGGCCGGTCGTTGAACAGTTTGCGTTGTATATGGCGCAGAACCTGACAAAGACCAGGTTTGCCCGCCATCCTGGGGAGGACATGGCGCGCCGCTGGCTGATGCGCAACATTCGCGTCGAACTCAACCATGCCGACTACTGGCTGAACTGGAGCCGCGCGCATGGCGTCAGCCTTGAGGATCTTCAGGCCCAGCAAGTGCCGCCCGAACTGCATGCCTTGAGTCACTGGTGCTGGCACACCAGCTCGGCGGATTCGCTGATCGTCGCCATCGCCGCCACCAACTATGCCATCGAGGGTGCGACCGGGGAGTGGTCGGCGCTGGTCTGCTCTACGGGGGTGTACGCCGCGGCGTTCCCCGAAGAGGAGCGCAAGCGCGCCATGAAGTGGCTGAAGATGCACGCCCAGTATGACGACGCGCATCCGTGGGAGGCGCTGGAAATCATCTGCACGCTGGCCGGGATGAACCCGAGCAAGGCGTTGCAGACCGAGCTGCGCCAGGCAGTCTGCAAGAGCTATGACTACATGTACCTGTTCCTCGAGCGCTGCATGCAACTGGAAAACGCCGAGCGGGCGATCCATGGGCGTGAGCGTCTGGCGCTGGTAGAGAGCTGATATCCCATAACACCGCAAAAAGTGTAGGAGTGAGCCTGCTCGCGATAACGGTGTGCCAGTCAACATAGAGGGTGACTGACACACCGTTATCGCGAGCAGGCTCACTCCTACAGTGATTTTGGGGGTATCAAAAAAGTATCAGCCAGCCATCGCCAGGCGATTACGCCCCTCGCGCTTGGCCACATACAGCGCGCTGTCAGCGCGGCGCAGCAGGCTGTCGGCCGATTCCCCCGGCAGCAGACTCGAGCAGCCGAGGCTCACGGTCAGGTCGATCAACTGGCCGTCAGCGAAGTATTGCGCAGCCTGCGCGGCATGGCGCAGGCGTTCGCCGACCATCGCCGCCGCTTCCCGGCCGGTGTTGCACAGCAGGATCAGAAACTCTTCTCCGCCATAGCGAAACACCATGTCGACATTGCGCAGTTGGCCCTTGATCGACGCCGCCACCGCTTTGAGTACGTCATCCCCGGCGCTGTGTCCGTGGCTGTCGTTGACCCGTTTGAAATGGTCGATGTCGAGCATCAGCACCGACAACGGTTGCAGATGCCGCCGTGACATGTCGATCTCGCGTTGCAGGGTCTGCTCCATGGCGATCCGGTTGCCGGTCCCGGTCAACGGGTCGCGCAGCGCGCTTTGCGTTGCGGCGCGGTAGAGCAGGGCGTTGCGCATGGGGAACAACAGCGACGACAGCAGCGATTCGAGGTTGCCCTGGTCTTGCTCGCTGAAGCGTTGATTGCGGCGGAACACCAGCTCACCCAGATGCTCGCCTTCGTGGCTGAGGCTGTAGCTGACCGAATGGTGACCGCGTGCGCCGAACTCCAGGCGCAGGTCGCTGGCCGAATGCACGTAACTCAAAGCGTCCAGCGGCACCAGGCGCTGAACTTCGCGGAAAAACAGACCAAGGATTCGTTGCGGCTCAAGACTGGTTTGCAGTTGCAGGCTCATTTGCTGGCGCAGTTGCGCCAGGTTGGCCGGGCGTTCCAGCAGCGGAGGCAGCTGACCAAAGCCCAGGCGTTGCAATTTGGCACTGTCAAAGTCAATTGCATTGGTCTGGGAGGGTGATTTCATATGGCGTGAGCCCCTAAGCAGTAAGTCTGTCTTACAGGCTGGGTGAGAGCGGCTATGGGCTGCGCGTCATACTGATCCATCAGTCCCGTAGGACATTTGGCGTAAGTTTAGTCTGCCTGATGACGATTAGTCAGCTATCGAAATCGGCCTTGCCCCAGTGCCTTCACACGGCATGCTTTGAGGAAAATTAGAGCGAAAGTCATGCCATTCGGTTCATGTTTATTAAAACCGTTATGAATCAACAGGATGGCTTTTTGCTTTGAGGGTCAGTGGCGGATATTTGACTGGAGTGTGATATCGGGAAGCGGCAAATGTGTGCCGCGACGGTAATCCGCCACGGCCACAAAAGCGACGTATGGCAGTTATTGCGCGTTGAAGGCCTGGCCATTGATGCCGGTGCTGTCCGGGCCCATCAGGTACAGGTACACCGGCATGATCTCTTCCGGGGTCGGGTTGTTCAGCGGGTTTTCTCCCGGGTAAGCCTGGGCGCGCATGCTGGTGCGGGTGCCCCCCGGGTTGATGCTGTTGGAGCGTACCGGCGCCACGCCATCGACTTCATCGGCCAGGGTTTGCATCAGGCCTTCGGTAGCGAACTTCGATACGCCGTAGGCGCCCCAGTAGGCCCGGCCCTTGCGCCCGACGCTGCTGGAGGTGAACACCACCGAGGCATCCTGCGACAGTTTGAGCAGCGGCAGCAGGGTGCTGGTCAGCATGAACATGGCGTTGACGTTGACTTGCATGACGCGCATGAAGTTTTCGCCCGACAGCTGTTCGATCGGCGTGCGCGGACCAATGATCGAGGCGTTGTGCAGCAGGCCGTCGAGATGGCCGAACTCGGTCTCGATCATCGCCGCCAGCTCATCGTACTGATGGGGCAGGGCGGTCTCGAGGTTGAACGGGATCACCGCCGGTTGCGGATGGCCCGCCGCTTCGATCTCGTCGTAGACCTGCGTCAGATTGGCTTCGGTCTTGCCCAGCAGCAACACGGTGGCGCCATGGGCGGCATAGGTTTTCGCGGCAGCCGCACCAATGCCACGGCCGGCACCGGTGACCAGAATGACCCGATCCTTGAGCAATTCGGGACGAGCGGAGTAATCAAACATAAAAACCTCACAATCCATTTAAACGCTAAAAGATCGCAGCCTTCGGCAGCTCCTACAGATCATCGCAATCTTGTAGGACCTGCCGCAGGTTCGGGCCGTGTTCGGACGATCTTTTGACTTTGATCAGCAGCTGCAGAGCGCGCTGTCGAGCACCTTGCGCAATTCCAGCGGATGATCCACCACCACGTCCGCGCCCCAGTGCCGCGGGTTGTCGTCGGGGTGGATGTAGCCAAATGTCACAGCAGCCGTTTTCGTACCGGCATCGCGCCCTGACTCGATATCGCGCAGATCATCGCCGACAAACAGAACGGTCGATGGATCCAGATCAAGCATCTTGCACGCGAGGATCAGTGGCTCCGGATCGGGCTTGCTGTTTTTCACGTGATCCGGGCAGATCAGCAGCGCCGAACGCTCGGCCAGCCCCAGTTGTTGCATGATCGGTTCGGCAAAGCGCAGCGGCTTGTTGGTCACCACGCCCCAGAGCAGATTGGCCTTTTCGATATCTGCCAACAGTTCGCCCATGCCGTCGAACAGTTTGCTATGCACTGCGCAGCCAACCAGATAGCGCTCCAGAAACTCCAGGCGCAGTTCCTCGAAACCCGGCGATTCCGGGTCCATTGAAAAGGTCACGGCGACCATGGCTTTGGCGCCGCCGGAGATTTCGTCGCGGATGTGCTTGTCATTCATCGGCGGCAAGCCACGATCCGCGCGCATCGCCTGACAAATGGCGATGAAGTCCGGCGCGGTGTCGAGCAGGGTGCCGTCCATGTCGAAAAGAACTGCTCTGATGGCCATCGGCTTACTCCTCGCGCAGGGTCTGGATCATGTAGTTGACGTCAACGTCGTTGGCCAGCTTGTAGTGCTTGGTCAGCGGGTTGTAGGTCAGGCCGATGATGTCCTTGACGGTCAGGCCGGCGATGCGGCTCCAGGCGCCGAGCTCGGACGGGCGGATGAATTTCTTGAAGTCGTGGGTGCCGCGCGGCAGCAGCTTCATGATGTATTCGGCGCCGACGATGGCGAACAGGTACGCCTTCGGGTTGCGGTTGATGGTCGAGAAGAACACCTGGCCGCCGGGCTTGACCATGCGGTAGCAGGCGCGGATCACCGACGACGGGTCCGGCACGTGTTCCAGCATTTCCAGGCAAGTGACGACGTCGAACTGCTCGGGCATTTCTTCGGCCAGGGCTTCGGCGGTGATCTGGCGGTATTCGACGCTGACGCCGGACTCCAACTGGTGCAGTTGCGCGACCGCCAGCGGCGCTTCGCCCATGTCGATGCCCATCACGGTGGCGCCGCGCTGGGCCATGGCTTCGCTGAGGATGCCGCCGCCGCAACCGACGTCGAGGACTTTCTTGCCGGCCAGATTGACCCGCTCGTCAATCCAGTTGACGCGCAGCGGGTTGATGTCGTGCAGCGGTTTGAACTCGCTTTCGCGGTCCCACCAGCGATGGGCCAGGGCTTCGAATTTGGCGATTTCGGCGTGGTCGACGTTGCTCATGATCAATTCCTCGAAAAACTTGAAAAAGGCTGTAGCCCCGGAGTCTGGTCCGGGGTGTTTACGATTCGGTGTGGCCGCTGATGCGCAGGCCCCAGGCCCGGGCGGTAGCGCCCAGCTGTTGTTCATCCAGACGGGTCAGGCACCGGTCGTCGAGTAACTGTTTGCCGGCGACCCACAGGTGTTTCACGCAATCGCGACCGGTGGCATAGATAAGCTGCGACACCGGGTCGTAGACCGGTTGCTGGGCCAGGCCGGACAGGTCGAAGGCGACGATGTCGGCGGCCTTGCCAATTTCCAGCGAGCCGACCTGCGCTTCGATCCCCAGTGCTCGCGCGCCATTGAGTGTGGCCATGCGCAGCGCGCGATGGGCGTCCAGCGCAGTGGCCGAACCGGCGACGGCTTTGGCCAGCAACGCGGCGGTACGGGTTTCGCCCAGCAGGTCGAGATCGTTGTTGCTTGCCGCGCCATCGGTACCGACGGCGACGTTCACGCCAGCCTGCCACAGACGCTCCACCGGGCAGAAACCGCTGGCCAGCTTCAGGTTCGATTCCGGGCAGTGGATCACGCTGCTGTTGCTTTCTACCAGCAATGCGAGATCGTCATCGCTGATCTGGGTCATGTGCACGGCCTGGAAGCGCGGGCCGAGCAGGCCCAGCCGGCCGAGGCGGGCCAATGGCCGCTCGCCGCGATGTTCCAGCGATTGCTGGACTTCGAAAGCGGTTTCGTGGACGTGCATGTGAATCGACGCATCCAGCTCTTCAGCGATCACGCGGATTTTTTCCAGGTTCTCGTCGCCCACGGTGTAGGGTGCATGAGGGCCGAAGGTGATCTTGATCCGTTCGTGATGTTTCAGATCGCCGAACAGCTCGACGCCCTGGCGAATGGCCTCATCGGCACTGGCGGCGCCGGGAATCGGGAAATCGAGGATCGGGATCGCGATCTGCGCACGGATGCCGCTGTTGTGCACGCGTTCGCTGGCGACTTTCGGAAAGAAATACATGTCCGAGAAGCAGGTGATGCCACCTTTGATCTGCTCGGCAATGGCCAGATCGGTGCCATCACGCACGAAATCTTCATCGACCCATTTGGCCTCGGCCGGCCAGATGTGGTTTTCCAGCCAGGTCATCAGCGGCAGATCATCGGCCAGGCCGCGGAACAGCGTCATCGCTGCGTGGCCGTGGGCGTTGATCAGGCCCGGGGCGAGCAGTACGTCCGGTAATTCGCGGATTTGCGTGGCGTTACACTTCAGTGCTTCGGCGCGTGGGCCGATAAACACGATGCGACCATCGCGGATGCCCAGGCCGTGCTCCTTGAGCACAACGCCTGCAGGTTCGACGGGTACCAGCCAGGTCGGCAGCAATAATAAGTCGAGCGCAATGGCAGGTTTCGGCATCGAGGGTCGGTTCCAGTGCTTTTGTAAAGGATGGCGAAGTATACCCGAGCGTCTTCGCGGGGGGATCGCTATAATCGGCGGCTTTTGTTCATGAGTGCGGGGTGAGGGATGCGCGATCGACTGTTGGCTGCGGAGAAAGTAAAGGCCATCGATTGGCGAGATGGCGCGCTCCACCTGCTGGATCAGCGTATTTTGCCGTTCGAGGAAACCTGGATCGCCTACACCAGCGCCGCCGGCGTGGCTGAGGCGATTCGTTCGATGGTGGTGCGCGGTGCGCCGGCCATCGGTATCAGCGCGGCCTATGGCATTGTACTGGCGGCGCGTGCCCGCGTGGCGGAGGGCGGCGACTGGTATGCGGCGCTGGAAGAGGATTTCGCGCTGTTGGCGGATTCCCGCCCGACTGCGGTCAACCTGTTCTGGGCGCTGAACCGCATGCACGATCGCCTCGATCGCCTGAAGGACAATGCCGATCCGCTGGCGGCGCTGGAAGCCGAGGCCATCGCCATTCATGAAAGCGATCGCGAAGCCAACCTGACCATGGCCCAGCTCGGTGTCGATCTGATCCGCAAGCATCAGGGCAACGCCCAGGCGATCCTGACCCACTGCAACACCGGGGCGCTGGCCACCGGCGGTTTCGGTACGGCGCTGGGGGTGATTCGTGCGGCTTACCTTGAAGGTATGGTCGAGCGCGTTTATGCCGACGAGACCCGGCCATGGCTGCAGGGCTCGCGTCTGACCGCGTGGGAGCTGGCGAACGAGGGCATCCCGGTGACCCTCAATGCCGATTCCGCCGCCGCGCACATCATGAAAACCAAAGGCGTGACCTGGGTGATCGTCGGCGCTGACCGCATCACCGCCAATGGCGACGTGGCGAACAAGATCGGCACCTATCAACTGGCGGTCAACGCCATGCATCACGGCGTGCGTTTCATGGTGGTGGCGCCGAGTTCGACCATCGACATGAATCTGGCCAGCGGCGACGACATCCCGATCGAGGAGCGTGACGGTGCCGAGCTGCTGGAGGTGGGTGGCAAGCGCGTGGGTGCGGATGTCGAGGCGTTCAACCCGGTGTTTGACGTGACCCCGGCGGATCTGATCGATGCGATTGTCACCGAGAAAGGCATCGTCGAGCGTCCGGATACGGCGAAAATGGCCCAGTTGATGTGCCGTAAACGCCTGCATTGATTGGCTGTGGTGCCTGGAAGGGCGCCATCGCGAGCAGGCTCACTCCTACAAGGTCTTGTGTCGAACGCAAACCCTGTAGGAGTGAGCCTGCTCGCGATGAGGCCCTAAAAGTCAATAAACATCGGTAATTCAGCCCCCAATTCTGCATTCGCAGCGGCTCTGAGCCTCTCTCGTCCCCTTTACGCCTGTCATCGGTCAACTAACTATGCTCCATGCGCATCTGGGGGATAGGTGCGTGGCGGCTCTTGTGATAACATCCGGCGTTTTCCGAGGCAGCTTCACGGAGCTGTCTTTACTGCGCAAATCCACGGTCCAACTTGTTGATTTGTCGTAAGTCGGCGCATGGCACTCAGCCTGCCCCGACGAGCTTCGTTCATCCCATATGGATATGACGAAGTTTCACCAGAAAAAGGAATCAGGCTTCTCATGGGCGAACTGGCCAAAGAAATCCTCCCGGTCAATATCGAAGACGAGCTGAAACAGTCCTACCTCGACTACGCGATGAGCGTAATCGTCGGCCGTGCACTGCCGGATGCGCGCGATGGCCTCAAGCCCGTGCACCGTCGCGTACTGTTCGCGATGAGCGAGCTGGGCAACGACTTCAACAAGCCGTACAAGAAATCTGCCCGTGTTGTCGGTGACGTAATCGGTAAGTATCACCCGCACGGTGATACCGCGGTGTACGACACCATCGTCCGCATGGCTCAGCCTTTCTCCCTGCGCTACCTGCTGGTTGATGGTCAGGGCAACTTCGGTTCGGTCGACGGCGACAACGCCGCGGCCATGCGATACACCGAAGTGCGCATGACCAAGCTGGCGCACGAGCTGCTGGCCGACCTGCACAAGGAAACCGTGGACTGGGTGCCGAACTACGACGGCACCGAACTGATCCCGGCGGTCATGCCGACGCGCGTGCCGAACCTGCTGGTCAACGGCTCCAGCGGTATCGCCGTGGGCATGGCGACCAACATTCCGCCGCACAACCTCGGTGAAGTCATCGACGGTTGCCTGGCCCTCATCGACAACCCTGAGCTGACCGTCGATGAGCTGATGCAATACATCCCGGGTCCGGACTTCCCGACCGCCGCGATCATCAACGGTCGTGCCGGCATCATCGAAGCCTACCGTACCGGTCGCGGCCGCATTTACATGCGTGCGCGCTCGATCATCGAGGACATCGACAAGGTCGGTGGCCGTCAGCAGATCGTCATCACCGAACTGCCTTACCAGCTGAACAAGGCGCGTCTGATCGAAAAGATCGCCGAGCTGGTAAAAGAGAAGAAGCTCGAAGGCATCACCGAACTGCGCGACGAGTCCGACAAGGACGGTATGCGCGTCGTGATCGAGCTGCGTCGCGGTGAAGTGCCTGAGGTGATCCTCAACAATCTCTACGCCCAGACCCAGCTGCAATCGGTATTCGGCATCAACATCGTGGCGCTGATCGACGGTCGTCCGCGGATCCTTAACCTCAAGGATCTGCTGGAAGCCTTCGTTCGTCACCGTCGCGAAGTGGTCACCCGCCGTACCGTGTTCGAACTGCGCAAGGCCCGCGAGCGTGGTCACATCCTCGAAGGCCAGGCCGTCGCCCTGTCGAACATCGACCCGGTGATCGCCCTGATCAAGGCTTCGCCGACCCCGTCGGAAGCGAAAGAAGCGCTGGTCAGCACCCCTTGGGAATCCAGCGCAGTCGTGGCGATGGTTGAGCGTGCCGGCGCCGATTCGTGCCGCCCGGAAAACCTCGATCCGCAATACGGTCTGCGCGAAGGCAAGTACTTCCTGTCGCCAGAGCAGGCGCAAGCCATTCTGGAACTGCGTCTGCACCGTCTGACCGGTCTGGAGCACGAGAAGCTGCTGGCCGAGTACCAAGAGATCCTCAACCAGATTGGTGAGCTGATCCGCATCCTCAACAGCGCCGTGCGCCTGATGGAAGTGATCCGCGAAGAGCTGGAAGTGATCCGCGCCGAATACGGCGACGTGCGCCGCACCGAAATTCTCGATGCGCGTCTCGACCTGACCCTGGGTGACATGATCCCGGAAGAAGAGCGCGTCGTGACCATTTCCCACGGTGGCTACGCCAAGACCCAGCCATTGGCTGCGTACCAGGCTCAGCGTCGTGGCGGCAAAGGCAAGTCGGCGACCGGCGTCAAGGATGAGGACTACATCGCTCACCTGCTGGTTGCCAACAGTCACACCACGTTGCTGTTGTTCTCCAGCAAGGGCAAGGTGTACTGGCTCAAGACTTACGAGATTCCGGAAGCATCCCGCGCCGCCCGTGGTCGTCCGCTGGTCAACCTGCTGCCGCTGGATGACGGTGAATACATCACCACCATGCTGCCGGTCGAGGAATACACCGAAGGTCACTACATCTTCATGGCGACCGCCAACGGCACCGTCAAGAAGACCCCGCTGGAATCCTTCAGTCGTCAGCGCAGCGTCGGTCTGATCGCGCTGGAGCTGGACGAAGGCGACGTGCTGATTTCCGCTGCCATCACCGATGGCGAGCGTGAAGTGATGCTGTTCTCCGACGGCGGCAAGGTCACGCGCTTCAAAGAGTCCGACGTTCGTGCCATGGGCCGTACCGCCCGCGGTGTGCGCGGCATGCGTCTGCCGGAAGGTCAGAAGCTGATTTCGATGCTGATCCCGGAAGAAGGCAGCCAGATCCTCACCGCTTCCGAGCGTGGTTATGGCAAGCGCACCGCGATCACCGAGTTCCCTGAGTACAAGCGTGGCGGCCAGGGCGTTATTGCCATGGTCAGCAACGAGCGTAACGGCCGTCTGGTCGGTGCGGTTCAGGTGCTCGATGGCGAAGAAATCATGCTGATTTCCGATCAGGGCACCCTGGTGCGTACCCGTGTCGACGAAGTGTCGAGCCTGGGTCGTAACACGCAAGGTGTAACCCTGATCAAGCTGGCCAAGGATGAAACCCTGGTCGGTCTGGAGCGGGTTCAGGAGCCATCGGAAGTCGAGGGCGACGAGTTTGAAGGTGAAGAGGGTGCCGAGTTCGAGGGTGAGGTCGTGATCGACGACGTTGCCGAGGACCAGCAACTCGACGCCGCTGCTGACGAAGAGCCGCAGGAATAAGCGGACAAGCGAGGGGGCGGATGAAAATTCGCCCCCTTGTTATTTGTCCGGTATGAAACATCGGAGATCTCTTGTAGGAGTGAGCCTGCTCGCGATGCAGGCGCCGCGGTGCATCTGAAATACCGCAGTGATGCAATCGCGAGCAGGCTCACTCCTACAAGGGGATGCGCTTCAGTGCCGTTCCGGTGTCGACGATTAATGCGATTTAATGCGTGATATCAAATCAGAGCGAGATTGGATGTGAGCAAGCGAGCCTATAACTTCTGTGCCGGTCCTGCGGCGCTTCCTGAAGCTGTCCTGCAACGTGCCCAGGGTGAACTCCTTGATTGGCACGGCAAAGGTCTGTCGGTCATGGAAATGAGCCATCGCAGCGATGAGTTCGTGTCCATTGCCACCCAGGCCGAGCAGGATCTGCGTGACCTGCTGAATATCCCGTCGAACTATAAAGTGCTGTTTCTGCAGGGTGGCGCGAGCCAGCAGTTCGCGCAGATCCCGTTGAACCTGTTGCCTGAAGGCGGCAGTGCCGACTATATCGACACCGGTATCTGGTCGCAGAAAGCCATCGAAGAAGCCTCGCGTTACGGCCACGTCAACGTTGCCGCTACCGCCAAGCCTTACGACTATTTCGCCATCCCGGGCCAGAACGAGTGGAGCCTGTCGAAAGACGCCGCCTACGTTCACTACGCGCCGAACGAAACCATTGGCGGTCTGGAGTTCCAGTGGATCCCGGAAACCGGTGATGTGCCGCTGGTGGCCGACATGTCCTCGGACATTCTTTCGCGCCCGGTGGATGTCTCGCGTTTCGGCATGATCTACGCCGGTGCGCAGAAAAACATCGGCCCGAGCGGCATCGTGGTCAACATCATCCGCGAAGACCTGCTGGGCAAGGCCCGCGCGCTGTGCCCGACCATGCTCGACTACAAGGTCGCGGCCGACAACGGCTCGATGTACAACACGCCGCCGACCCTGGCCTGGTACCTGTCCGGTCTGGTGTTCCAGTGGCTGAAAGAGCAGGGTGGCGTCGAAGCCATCGCCAGACTCAATGACGTCAAGCAGCGCACGCTATACGACTTCATCGACGCCAGCGGTCTCTACAGCAACCCGATCAACAAGTCGGATCGCTCGTGGATGAACGTGCCGTTCCGTCTGGCTGACGATCGTCTGGACAAGCCGTTCCTGACCGGTGCTGACGCGCGCGGTCTGCTCAACCTCAAGGGCCACCGCTCCGTGGGCGGCATGCGCGCCTCCATCTACAACGCCGTCGACATCAACGCCGTCAACGCGCTGGTGGCGTACATGGCTGAATTCGAGAAGGAACACGGCTGATGTCCGAGCAAGAACTCAAGGCACTGCGCGTTCGCATTGATGCTCTGGACGAGAAAGTCCTGGAGCTGATCAGTGAGCGTGCGCGCTGCGCCCAGGAAGTCGCGCGAGTAAAGATGGCCTCGCTGGCCGAAGGCGAAGTGCCGGTGTTCTATCGTCCCGAGCGTGAAGCTCAGGTGCTCAAGCGGGTGATGGAGCGCAATCAGGGGCCGTTGGGCAACGAAGAGATGGCGCGGCTGTTCCGCGAAATCATGTCCTCGTGCCTGGCGCTCGAGCAGCCGCTGAAAGTGGCGTACCTCGGCCCTGAGGGCACCTTCACCCAAGCGGCGGCCATGAAGCACTTCGGTCATGCGGTGATCAGCAAGCCGATGGCGGCGATCGACGAAGTGTTCCGTGAAGTGGCGGCGGGTGCAGTGAATTTTGGCGTGGTGCCGGTGGAGAACTCTACCGAAGGCGCGGTCAACCACACGCTCGACAGCTTCCTCGAGCACGACATGGTGATTTGCGGCGAAGTCGAGCTACGCATTCACCATCACCTGCTGGTCGGTGAAAACACCAAGACCGACAGCATCAGCCGCATCTACTCCCACGCCCAGTCGCTGGCCCAGTGCCGCAAGTGGCTGGATGCACACTACCCGAATGTCGAGCGCGTGGCGGTGTCGAGCAACGCCGAAGCCGCCAAGCGGGTCAAGGGTGAGTGGAACTCGGCAGCGATTGCCGGCGACATGGCGGCAGGGTTGTATGGGCTGACGCGTCTGGCCGAGAAGATCGAAGACCGTCCGGACAACTCGACGCGCTTCCTGATGATCGGTAACCAGGAAGTGCCGCCGACCGGCGACGACAAGACCTCGATCATCGTTTCGATGAGCAACAAGCCTGGCGCGCTCCACGAGCTGCTGGTGCCGTTCCATGACAACGGGATCGACCTGACCCGGATCGAAACCCGTCCGTCGCGCAGCGGCAAATGGACCTACGTGTTCTTCATCGACTTCGTCGGCCACCACCGTGATCCGTTGATCAAGGGTGTGCTGGAAAAGATCAGTCAGGAAGCAGTAGCACTCAAGGTGCTGGGTTCCTACCCGAAAGCAGTTCTCTAAGGGCGGTAGCAAATGAGTGGCAACTTCCTCGCTCTGGCACAGCCGGGCGTGCAACAACTTTCGCCGTACGTCCCGGGCAAGCCTGTGGACGAACTGGCGCGTGAGCTGGACCTGGATCCTGCGAAAATCGTCAAGCTGGCGAGCAACGAAAACCCGCTGGGCGCCAGCCCGAAAGCGCTGGCCGCGATCCGCGAAGAGCTGGCCGAGCTGACCCGTTATCCGGACGGCAACGGCTTTGCGCTGAAATCCCTGCTGGCCGAGCAGTGCCGCGTCGAGCTGAACCAGGTCACCCTGGGCAACGGCTCCAACGACATTCTCGAGTTGGTGGCGCGTGCCTATCTGGCGCCGGGTCTGAACGCGGTGTTCAGCGAACACGCTTTCGCTGTCTATCCGATTGCCACTCAGGCGGTTGGCGCCGAAGCCAAAGTGGTTCCGGCCAAGGATTGGGGGCATGACCTGCCGGCCATGCTTGCAGCCATCGACGCCAACACCCGCGTGGTGTTCATCGCCAACCCGAACAACCCGACCGGTACCTGGTTCGGCGCCGAAGCGCTGGACGAATTCCTGCAGGATGTGCCGGAGCACGTGCTGGTGGTGCTGGACGAGGCGTACATCGAGTACGCCGAAGGCAGTGATCTGCCGGATGGTCTGGATTTCCTCGCGGCCTATCCGAACCTGCTGGTGTCGCGCACCTTTTCCAAGGCCTACGGTCTGGCGGCGCTGCGCGTGGGTTATGGCCTGTCCACCGCTGTCGTGGCGGACGTGCTGAACCGCGTGCGCCAGCCGTTCAACGTCAACAGCCTGGCGCTGGCCGCTGCCTGTGCGGCGTTGAAGGACGAAGAGTATCTGGCGCAAAGCCGTCAGCTCAACGAATCCGGCATGCAGCAGCTGCAAGCAGGTTTCCGTGAGCTGGGCCTGAACTGGATCGAGTCCAAGGGCAACTTCATCTGTGTCGATCTTGGTCAGGTGGCGGCGCCGATTTTCCAGGGCTTGCTGCGTGAAGGCGTAATCGTGCGTCCGGTAGCCAACTACGGCATGCCGAACCACCTGCGGGTGACCATCGGTCTGCCAGCGGAAAACAGTCGCTTCCTCGAAGCGCTGCGTAAGGTTCTGGCTCGTGGGTGATGTCACTGCTCTGCAATCTGCTGCACCTATGATCGGTCGCCTTGTGGTGGTCGGTCTGGGGTTGATCGGTGGTTCGTTTGCCAAAGGCTTGCGTGAAAGCGGTATCTGCCGCGAAGTGGTCGGGGTCGATCTCGACCCGCAATCGCGCAAGCTGGCGGTCGAGTTGGGTGTGGTGGATCGTTGTGAAGACGACCTGGTCGCTGCCTGTCAGGGCGCCGACGTGATTCAACTGGCGGTGCCGATTCTGGCCATGGAGAAAGTGCTGGCCCGTCTGGCGAGCGTTGATCTGGGGCAGGCGATTCTGACCGATGTCGGCAGTGCCAAAGGCAATGTGGTGCGGGCGGCGACCGAGGCGTTCGGCGGCATGCCGGCGCGTTTCGTGCCGGGCCATCCGATTGCCGGTTCCGAGCAGAGCGGGGTGGAAGCTTCCAATGCCGAGCTGTTCCGTCGGCACAAGGTGATTCTGACTCCGCTCGAGCAAACCGATCCGGCAGCGCTGGCCGTTGTCGATCGCTTGTGGCGCGAATTGGGCGCTGACGTCGAGCACATGCAGGTCGAGCGTCACGATGAAGTGCTGGCTGCGACCAGTCATCTGCCGCACTTGCTGGCCTTCGGTCTGGTCGACTCGTTGGCCAAACGCAATGAAAACCTTGAGATCTTCCGTTACGCTGCGGGCGGTTTTCGCGATTTCACAAGAATCGCCGGAAGCGACCCGGTGATGTGGCACGACATCTTTCTCGCCAACCGCGAGGCTGTCCTGCGCACACTCGATACATTTCGCAGCGACCTCGACGCCTTGCGCGACGCGGTCGATGCAGGGGATGGGCACCAATTGTTGGGCGTCTTCACGCGCGCCCGGGTTGCCCGCGAGCATTTCAGTAAAATCCTGGCCCGCAGGGCCTATGTGGACGCTATGAATTCCAACGATCTGATTTTCCTGGCTCAACCTGGTGGCCGCCTGTCCGGTCGGATTCGCGTACCAGGTGACAAATCGATTTCCCACCGTTCGATCATGCTTGGCTCGCTGGCCGAAGGCGTGACCGAAGTCGAAGGTTTCCTTGAAGGCGAAGATGCCTTGGCGACCTTGCAGGCGTTCCGTGACATGGGTGTGGTCATTGAAGGCCCGCACCACGGTCGCGTGACCATTCACGGCGTCGGCCTGCACGGTCTGAAGCCTGCGCCGGGCCCGATCTATCTGGGCAACTCCGGTACCTCGATGCGTCTGCTGTCCGGCCTGCTGGCTGCGCAGAGTTTCGACAGCACCCTGACGGGCGATGCTTCGCTGTCCAAGCGGCCGATGAATCGTGTGGCCAATCCGCTGCGTGAAATGGGCGCGGTGATCGAAACCGCTGCCGAAGGTCGTCCACCGATGACCATTCGTGGCGGTCACAAGCTCAAAGGCCTGACCTACACCATGCCGATGGCCAGTGCGCAGGTGAAGTCCTGCCTGCTGCTGGCGGGTCTGTACGCTGAAGGCAAAACCACCGTGACCGAGCCGGCGCCGACCCGTGACCACACCGAGCGCATGCTGCGTGGTTTCGGCTACCCGGTGAGCGTCGATGGCGCCACGGCATCGGTCGAGTCCGGTGGCAAGCTGACCGCGACTCACATCGAAGTGCCGGGCGATATCTCGTCGTCGGCGTTCTTCCTCGTGGCGGCGTCGATTGCCGAAGGTTCCGAGCTGGTGCTGGAGCATGTCGGCATCAACCCGACCCGTACCGGCGTCATCGACATCCTGCGCCTGATGGGTGCGGATATCACCCTGGAGAACCAGCGTGAAGTCGGTGGTGAGCCAGTGGCTGATTTGCGCGTGCGGGCAGCTAAACTCAAGGGTATCGAGATTCCGGAAGCGCTGGTGCCACTGGCCATCGACGAATTCCCGGTGCTGTTCGTGGCAGCCGCCTGTGCCGAAGGGCGCACCGTGCTGACCGGCGCCGAAGAGTTGCGCGTCAAGGAATCGGATCGCATTCAGGTCATGGCGGACGGCTTGCTGGCGCTGGGCGTCAAATGCCAGCCGACCCCGGACGGCATCATCATCGATGGCGGCCAGATTGGTGGCGGCGAAGTGCATGGTCACGGTGATCACCGTATCGCCATGGCTTTCAGCGTGGCGTCGCTGCGCGCCACGGCACCGATCCGCATCCATGATTGCGCCAACGTCGCGACGTCGTTCCCGAACTTCCTCGCGTTGTGCGCGCAGGTGGGTATTCGTGTTGCTCAAGAGGCTCAGTCGTGAAGAACATTGCACCGGTCATCACCATCGATGGGCCAAGCGGTTCAGGCAAAGGCACGGTAGCCGGGATTCTGGCCAAGCGTCTGGGCTGGAATCTGCTGGATTCCGGTGCGCTGTATCGCCTGCTGGCGTTTGCGGCGCACAACCATGGTGTCGACCTGACCAATGAAGAGCTGCTGAAAAAACTGGCCGCTCATCTGGATGTGCAGTTCATCGCGGCGACCGAAGGTCAGCTGCAGCGCATCATTCTTGAGGGTGATGAAGTCAGTGATGTCATTCGTACTGAAAGCGTCGGTTCCGGCGCTTCTCAGGTGGCGGCATTGCCGGCGGTACGCGAGGCGCTGCTGCAGCGCCAGCGTGCTTTTCAGGAAGCGCCGGGCCTGGTGGCCGACGGTCGCGACATGGGTACGGTGGTGTTTCCCGATGCACCGCTGAAGATTTTCCTCACCGCCAGTGCCGAGGAACGGGCGCGCCGCCGATATTTGCAGTTGAAGGGCAAAGTCGAGGGTGTTAGTCTGTCGAGTCTGCTAGATGAGATCCGTGCACGCGACGAGCGTGATACCCAGCGCGCAGTAGCCCCGCTAAAGCCGGCGGCTGACGCGATACAGCTGGATTCCACGGAGTTGTCCATCGATCAGGTGCTTGAACGCATCATGAGCGAGATCGCCATTCGCGATATCGCCGGGTGACCAAGAAGGCCGCAGGGGACCAGTCATAGTCCTGCAGCGCTTCTTTTAAATGAAACTAACCCACACCGTCTGGGGTGTGGAGATGGGCGTATTCTTCGCCCTCATCTACAGGAATTAAAATGAGCGAAAGCTTTGCGGAACTCTTTGAAGAAAGCCTAAAGACCCTGAACCTTCAGGCAGGCTCCATCATCACCGGTGTTATCGTTGATATCGATTACCAGGCTCGCTGGGTAACCGTTCACGCTGGTCTGAAGTCTGAAGCACTCATCCCGCTGGAACAGTTCTACAACGACGCTGGTGACCTGACTATCAATGTCGGTGACGAAGTTCACGTTGCTCTGGATTCGGTTGAAGACGGTTTCGGTGAAACCAAGCTGTCCCGTGAAAAAGCCAAGCGCGCTGAATGCTGGATCGTTCTGGAAGCAGCCTTCGCAGCTGAGGAAGTGGTCAAGGGCGTTATCAACGGTAAGGTTAAAGGCGGCTTCACTGTCGACGTTAACGGCATCCGTGCGTTCCTGCCAGGTTCCCTGGTTGACGTCCGTCCAGTGCGCGACACCACGCACCTGGAAGGCAAAGAGCTGGAATTCAAGGTCATCAAGCTGGACCAGAAGCGCAACAACGTTGTCGTTTCCCGTCGTAGCGTCCTGGAAGCCGAGAACTCCGCCGAGCGTGAAGCTCTGCTGGAATCCCTGCAGGAAGGCCAGCAAGTCAAAGGTATCGTCAAAAACCTCACCGATTACGGCGCATTCGTCGATCTGGGTGGCGTGGACGGCCTGCTGCACATCACCGACATGGCGTGGAAGCGTATCAAGCATCCTTCCGAAATCGTCAACGTTGGTGACGAAATCGACGTCAAGGTTCTGAAATACGATCGCGAACGCAACCGTGTTTCCCTGGGCCTGAAGCAACTGGGCGAAGATCCATGGGTTGCTATCAAAGCCCGTTACCCAGAAAGCACTCGCGTTACCGCTCGTGTAACCAACCTGACCGACTACGGCTGCTTCGCTGAGCTGGAAGAAGGCGTTGAAGGTCTGGTACACGTTTCGGAAATGGACTGGACCAACAAGAACATCCACCCTTCGAAAGTCGTACAAGTCGGCGACGAAGTGGAAGTTATGGTTCTGGACATCGACGAAGAGCGTCGTCGTATCTCCTTGGGCATCAAGCAGTGCAAGTCGAACCCATGGGAAGACTTCTCTGGCCAGTTCAACAAGGGCGACAAGATCTCCGGCACCATCAAGTCGATCACCGATTTCGGTATCTTCATTGGTCTGGACGGCGGCATCGACGGTCTGGTTCACCTGTCCGACATCTCCTGGAACGAAGTGGGCGAAGAAGCCGTACGTCGTTTCAAGAAGGGCGACGAGCTGGACACCGTCATCCTGTCGGTTGACCCAGAGCGCGAGCGCATCTCCCTGGGCATCAAGCAACTGGAAAGCGATCCGTTCTCCGAGTACGTCTCGGTTAACGACAAAGGCGCTATCGTTAAAGGCACCGTGAAAGAAGTTGACGCCAAAGGCGCCATCATCGTTCTGGCTGACGACATCGAAGCGACCCTGAAAGCCTCCGAAATCAGCCGTGACCGCGTTGAAGACGCGCGCAACGTTCTGAAAGAAGGCCAGGAAGTTGAAGCCAAGATCATCAGCGTTGACCGCAAGAGCCGCGTAATCCAGCTCTCGATCAAGTCGAAAGACGACGCTGAAGAGAAAGAAGCTATCCAGAGCCTGAACTCTGTTCAGGAAGCTCCAGCCGATACCACTATGGCTGCTCTGCTGAAGCAAGCAATGGCCAAGCAGAACTAAGTTCTGATTGATCATGAAAAAGGGCGACTTCGGTCGCCCTTTTTTGTGCCTGCGATTTGGTGAGATGGGGCGCGGTTAGCCTGTGTCGGGATCGCGGTGAAACCAATCCCTTCAACTGGTTGTCTGTTTCTTTAATCGGATCAATCGCCTATTCGCGACTAAGCTGGGTATTAGTCGTGCAGTAGTCGGGCGTTGCCTGGCATAAGGAAGTGGATGAACAGATTTATAGTCTTCATGGTGGTGCTGCTGTTGGCCGGCTGTACCACGAGTGCCAAGACGCATGCGGTGCGTGGTGTCAGCGGTATCGAGATCGACTGTTCCGGCCTGGGTTCAGGGTGGGAGAAGTGCCAAAAGCGTGCGGCGAAGGAGTGCAAGGGGGCGGGTTACAGGGTGATCACCCGGTCTGATGATGCAAAGGATGAGGATGAGTTTCCGTTTGGCTTCAATCCCGCAGGCTACGTCACCCGAACCATGCTGGTGATGTGTCGCTGAGTGCGCACTGATCCGGTTCGGTGCTTTTGTGTCCTGAAAACGGGCGTTTCGACGCCGAGGAAGATATGTCAATCCCTGGGCTGTTCAAAATCTTCCGGGCGTGCTAAAACCTTTCAAGCGCTGATCTAGCTGCTTGAAAAAGAAGGGAAAAATATGACGAAGTCGGAGTTGATCGAACGAATTGTCACCCATCAAGGGCTACTCTCATCCAAGGATGTGGAGCTGGCCATCAAGACCATGCTTGAACAAATGTCCCAATGTCTGGCCACAGGTGATCGCATCGAGATCCGTGGATTTGGCAGCTTCTCCCTGCACTACCGTGCGCCGCGTGTCGGTCGCAATCCCAAGACCGGCCAGTCGGTCAGCCTGGATGGCAAGTTCGTTCCGCATTTCAAACCGGGCAAGGAATTGCGCGATCGGGTGAACGAAGAGGAGGAGGGGATTTGACAGTCGCTATTTCTCAAGGAGTTACTCATGCGTAACCTCAAGCGCATACTTCTTGGCGTTTTCATTTTATTGCTTGTGTTAGTGATCCTGGCTTTTGTGCTGGAGAATCAGCAATCCATTTCGTTGGTGTTCCTGGGTTTGGCTGGGCCGCAGCTGCCAGTGTCGTTGGTAGTGGTCATGGCATTGCTCGTCGGCATGCTGATTGGTCCGGTTCTGGGCTGGTTTCTGGGGCGCTCGTCCAGGATTGCACGCAAGCGTCTTGTCTGAGGTCGGTAGGCGCGAGACTTCTGTCGAATTTGCAACGTCGCTTGTCCATATCCATTAGTAAAACGTTCATTAAGCTGTAAAATGCAGCCCTTGTTCGATTGTGGAAACATATCCACATCGATTCAGACTGACTTTGATGGAAGCCTGATCTTCTGAGGCTTTTGTATTCATGGATTAGACAGTGCTCGTTGGTGGCCTGTCCGCAGCTCAAGGGTATGGTTTCGCGTGAAAATTCTAGTTACCGGCGGCGCCGGGTTCATCGGCTCGGCAGTTATCCGTCACATCATTTCCAATACCAGCGACGCAGTGATCAACGTCGATAAACTGACGTATGCCGGTAATCTTGAGTCCCTGGCAGACGTTAGCGGTGATTCGCGCTACGTGTTTGAGCGTGTCGACATATGTGATCGTGATCAGATCGACCGTGTCCTGCGTGAACACCAACCCGATGCCATCATGCACTTGGCCGCTGAGTCCCACGTTGATCGCTCGATTACCGGCCCATCCGAATTTATCCAGACCAACATCATCGGAACTTACACACTGCTGGAAGCTGCACGCCAGTATTGGGCTGCACTGGATGATGCGCGTAAAGCCAACTTCCGTTTCCATCATATTTCGACCGACGAAGTTTACGGTGATCTTGAAGGGCCAGAAGATCTCTTTACCGAAACCACTCCCTATCAGCCAAGTTCGCCTTATTCGGCCAGCAAGGCCAGCTCCGATCACCTGGTTCGCGCCTGGGCCCGTACTTATGGCCTGCCGACACTGGTTACAAATTGCTCGAACAACTATGGTCCTTGCCACTTCCCTGAGAAATTGATTCCGTTGATCATTCTCAATGCACTGGAAGGCAAGCCGCTGCCGGTTTACGGCAAAGGCAATCAAGTTCGAGACTGGTTGTATGTCGAAGATCACGCTCGCGCATTGTATAAAGTCGTCACTGAAGGTGTGATCGGCGAGACTTACAACATTGGCGGACACAACGAAAAGCAGAACATCGAGGTGGTTCACACACTTTGTGCTTTGCTTGATGAGTTGCGCCCTGATTCAGCCCATCGACCGCATGCCAGCCTGATCACTTACGTTCAGGACCGCCCGGGCCACGATCAGCGTTATGCAATTGATGCCAGCAAGATCCAGAAAGAGTTGGGCTGGACCCCGGAAGAAACGTTCGAGTCGGGAATTCGTAAAACTGTCGAGTGGTATCTGACTAATACCGAATGGGTGGAGCACGTGAAAAGCGGCAGCTACCAGCAGTGGATCGATGCCAACTACAGCGACCGTTCGGTGAAAAAATGAAAATCTTGTTGCTCGGCAAAAATGGCCAGGTTGGCTGGGAGCTTCAACGCGCTCTCGCACCCCTTGGTGATTTGATTGCACTGGACCGTAATGCGGTTGGTGAATTGTGCGGTGACTTGGCAAACCTTGACGCGCTGCGCTTGACTATTCGCCAGGTCAAGCCCGATGTGATTGTTAATGCCGCGGCTTACACCGCAGTAGATAAGGCCGAGTCGGATAAGGAACTGGCTGATCGGGTCAACGGTGAAGCGACCCGCGTGATGGCGGAAGAAGCAGCGCTTCTGGACGCTTGGCTAGTCCACTATTCAACCGATTACGTATTCAGCGGTCTCGGTGTGAATCCTTGGCAGGAGGCAGACGACGTGGCTCCGGTGAATCATTACGGAGCCAGCAAGCTTGCGGGTGAGCAGGGGATTCTGGAGTCCGGCTGCAAGCACCTGATCTTCCGTACCAGCTGGGTGTATGGCGCGCGTGGTAACAACTTCGCCAAAACGATGTTGCGTCTGGCAAAAGACCGGGAAAGTCTCAATGTCATCGCTGACCAAATTGGTGCTCCGACAGGTGCAGATCTCATTGCTGATGTTACTGTCTTAGCTATTCAGAAAGTGCTGCAAGCGCCTGAACTGGGCGGCCTGTATCACTTGGCTGCCGGTGGTGAGGTTTCTTGGCACGGTTATGCGGTTCACGTTATTGACTTTGCGCGAGCGGTTGGTGAAGAACTGGCAGTCAAGGAGGTGAATCCGATTGAAACGACGGCCTATCCTACCCCTGCACGCCGGCCATTGAATTCGCGTTTGAATACTCAAAAAATCCGTGACAATTTCTCTCTGCACTTGCCGGATTGGCAAGGTGGTGTCACCCGAATGCTTATGGAAGTTTTAAATAAATGATCACTACAAATCGTAAAGGCATCATTCTCGCTGGCGGTTCGGGTACGCGTCTACACCCGCTCACCCTTGGCGTATCCAAGCAAATGCTGCCTATCTACGACAAGCCGATGATCTTCTATCCGCTGTCGGTGCTAATGCTTGCGGGCATGCGGGAGATCCTCATTATTTCTACACCTGAGGATCTGCCTTGTTTCCGCAAGCTGCTGGGTGATGGCAGCCTGTATGGCATAAAGTTGACCTATGCGGAGCAACCAAGTCCTGATGGCTTGGCTCAGGCATTTATTATCGGTGAGGAATTTATTGGCAAAGACCCTTGCTGTTTGATTCTTGGCGACAATATTTTCCACGGGCATCATTTCTCGGACAACCTGCGCGCTGCCAGCAATCAGGAAAGTGGAGCCACAGTTTTTGGCTATCATGTTTCTGACCCAGAGCGTTTTGGTGTCGTCGAGTTTGATAGTTCTGGCCGTGCCTTGAGTATTGAGGAAAAGCCTGATCAGCCAAAATCCAGCTATGCAGTAACTGGCTTGTACTTCTACGACAATCAGGTTGTGGATATCGCCAAAAGCATCAAGCCGTCGGAACGAGGCGAGTTGGAAATTACTGACGTCAACCGAGTTTATCTTGAGCAAAAGTCGCTCAGCGTTCAAATGCTTGGACGTGGTTTTGCATGGCTTGATACAGGGACTCATGATTCTTTGCTCGAAGCCAGCCACTTTGTGCACACCATTGAGCATCGTCAAGGATTCAAGATTGCGTGTCTTGAAGAAATTGCCTACACCAATGGGTGGATTGACGCGGAGCAACTTGGGTCTCAGGCAGAACGCCTGAAGAAAACCGGGTACGGCCAATATCTACAAAAACTATTGGATCATGGCTCGCTGTAAATCGAGCGAAGCACACTCTGGATTAGTAAATCCAGTACCGTCTATGCAGGATTCGCATGCCAGTAGAAAATCAGAGCGTTGCAGTTTTGCTGGCTGCCTACAACGGTATGCTCTGGATCGAGCAACAACTTGACTCGATTCAAGCACAATCCATGACCGATGTATCGATCTACATCAGTGTCGATTCGTCTACCGATGGCACTGAGGCTTGGTGTGCTGCCTATGCAGCACGTCATTCCAATGTGGTTGTTCTGCCACCGCAAGGCAAGTTTGGTGGGGCATCACGAAATTTCTTTCGCCTGATTCGGGATGTCGACTTTTCCAGGCATGACTTTGTTGCCTTTGCCGATCAAGATGATATTTGGCACGAAGAGAAGCTTGTTCGGGCGACCCGTACGCTGGTTGATGAACAGTCTGACGCATATTCGAGCAATGTTACTGCGTTTTGGGCAGGCGGAAAGTGTCGCTTGTTAAATAAGGCTCAACCTCAAGTCGAGTGGGACTACTTGTTCGAGGCCGCAGGGCCGGGCTGTACCTACGTGTTCGGGCGTAAACTGGCAGACGCTCTTAAAGCCTCACTTCTTACTAATTGGCCGGCGCTGCAGTGTGTTGATCTGCACGATTGGTATTGTTATGCGTTTGCTCGTAGTCGTGGGTTCAAGTGGGTGATTGATCCTGTGCCCACGATGCAATACAGACAACATGAACATAATCAAGTCGGTGCCAATACCGGGGTCAAGACATTAATTGCACGCTACAAAACAGTGCGTGACGGTTGGTGGTTCAAACAGGTTCGAATAATTGTAGAGTTGGTTGGTCTGGTTGATGAACGATTTGTTCGTCAATGGATTGGCTTTAGTCGCAGAGAATTAATATTTCTGTCATTGAGTTCATATCAGTGCCGGCGACGTAAGCGCGATAAAGCGCTTTTCTTTATTTTATGCTGGATTGCAGCGCTGTCAGGGACGAAGAAACGATGAGTCAGCCGCTGGTGTTGGTTACGGGGGCAACAGGGTTCGTAGGTGAGGCAGTGGTTTTTAGGCTGCTTATTGATAAAGCATTTACACCCCTAGCTACTGTGCGTTCCCAGTCAAGAATCAGTGGGCTGTGTAAAACTGTTTATTGGGATATGAATTCACCTGATATCGGTTTTGCTCTTGATGGTATTCACGCAATCGTTCACTGTGCTGCCAGGGTTCATGTGATGGACGAAACTGCACCGGATGCTATCGCGGAATTCCGGAAAATCAATGTCAACAGCACTTTGAATCTGGCGCGAAAAGCCGCTAACTCGGGCGTAAAGCGCTTTATATATATAAGCTCAATTAAAGTTAATGGTGAGACTACTCTTCCAGGTCATCCGTTCACATCTGTTCTGAACTCAGTGCCGAAAGATCCTTATGGGCTATCGAAATTTGAAGCAGAAGAGGGGCTAGGAAAAATAAGTTTAGAAACGGGTATGGAGTTGGTGGTCATTCGACCTCCGCTGGTTTATGGGCCGGGCGTCAAGGCAAATTTTCTTAATATGATGAACTGGCTGGACAAGGAAGTTCCTCTTCCGCTTGGTGCTATTCATAATCAGCGAAGCCTGGTGTTTATCGAGAATCTGGTGGATTTGATTGTCACCTGTATCAGCCATCCTTCCGCCAGTGGGCGTGTATTGATGGTCAGTGACGGTGCAGATATATCCACATCGCAGTTGCTTGGATTAATGGCGAAAGCTTTAGGGAAAAAAAGTCGCTTGCTTTCCGTTCCGGTAGCTCTGTTGAAATTGGCTGGTTTTTTGACGGGACGCAGGGACGTGACTCAACGTCTTTGTAGTTCACTGCAAGTTGATATTAGTGATACTTGTAGTTTGCTGGGGTGGTTTCCTCCGATTACAAGGGATTTAGCATTTCGCCGTAGTGCGCTCCACTTTCAGGATAATCGGAAGGTATGATTTTCTGTTGGCTATCAATAGTTGTTCTGTGCATCTCCCTCGCTTTGACGTGGGCTTTGCGCCATTACGCGCTCAATGCAAGCATGTTGGATGTCCCGAACGAGCGAAGTTCCCACACGGTACCTACCCCTAGAGGCGGGGGCGTTGCAATTGTCGTCTCTTTCATTGCGGTGCTTCCGATACTTGTCGGATTTGACTCTTTAACGCTGTCTGAGGCGGCAGCCGTTGGCGGCGCAGGCTTATTTGTAGCCATATTAGGCTTTGCCGATGATCATGGACACATCGCTGCTGTATGGCGTCTTCTGGGGCACTTTATCGCTGCAGCCTGGCTTTTGTTCTGGTTAAACGGTTTTGCGCCTATTTTGCTTTTTTCCCATGTATTAGATTTAGGGTGGGCTGGCCCGGTATTCGGAGCGATGTATCTAGTCTGGCTTCTCAATCTGTATAACTTTATGGATGGTATCGATGGTCTTGCAAGTGTAGAAGCTATTTGCGTTTGTTTGGGCATGTGTATCATTTACTACGTTGCGGGAGCGCCAGAACTTTTCGGTGCGCCGTTGTTACTGTCTGCGGCGGTCATGGGTTTTCTATTTTGGAACTTCCCTCCTGCGAAAATATTTATGGGTGATGCAGGTAGCGGCTTTCTTGGGATTGCGATAGGTGGACTTTCTCTTGTTTCAGCTTGGCATTCACCTCATTTTCTATGGTGTTGGTTGATATTGCTTGGCGTCTTTGTGGTAGACGCTACATTTACACTTTTCCGCCGAGTCGCCCGAGGCGAAAAAATTTATCAGGCTCACTGCAGTCACGCCTATCAAAATGCTTCAAGGTACTTTAAGAGCCATAGATTTGTTACGTTGGCTGTGCTCGCAATTAACCTACTCTGGCTTCTACCCATTGCTGTACTGGTCGCCGTCAACGTTCTGGACGGCGTGGTAGGGATTTTGCTGGCCTATTCGCCAATCGCTGTTCTCGCTTGGAGGTTTGGGGCGGGATCGGCTTCACCTCAATAGGAGTTTGCTTTCATGACTTTTGAGGGATATCTACCGTGAAGGTGGGCAACCTTGGCCAGAAGATTTCTCAGAATGACGGTCCAGCGGTGATATTTTGAGATCCCTGCGTGGGTTTGATAAGATCAGACACCCTGATATTCGTATCCCCTTCGATTTCAGGATCCTCAAGCTGCTGACCTCAGAGCCAATGATTTCTGACAGTGGCCTCCGTTTTTGGCCAAAGCCGCGAAGGTATCGAACATGCTCCCCCGAAAAATGTGTTGCACCTCGGAAAAACGGTCTGCATACGGTGAGTGACTCTTTTTTAGTCAAGGAAAGCAATGCGGTGACCGTTAGTAACGAGACGATTGGGAAGGTCGCGATATTACTTTGCACCTACCAGGGGGAGCGCTATCTCGCTGAGCAAATCGACTCTATTATTAGTCAAACTTATGATAATTGGGTTATATATGCGTCTGATGACGGATCGCAAGATCATACCTTGGAGATTCTGCGTGCCTATCAAAAAAAACTAGGCACAGAGCGATTTTTTGTACTCCCAGGTCCGCAGCAAGGTTACGTGAACAACTTTTTTTCTTTGGTCAAAAATCAGAGTATCGTTGCGGATTATTACGCGTTCTGTGATCAGGACGATATATGGTCAGAGGATAAACTCTACGTTTCTATTCAGTGGCTAAAAAAACACGCGGTAGAGACCCCTTCACTTTATTGTGGGCGAACAGCGCTGGTCAATGAGTTGGGAGTGAAAGTTGGTAACTCACCTCTCTTTAAATATCCGCCGAGTTTTAAGAATGCGTTGGTGCAAAGTCTTGCCGGCGGAAATACGATGGTGTTCAACCATGCGTTGAAAGCAATAGCCAGCGCTACTGCCAATTCAGAAGTCATTTCACATGATTGGTGGTTTTACATACTTGTGACGGCCTGTGGCGGTCGAGTTTATTACGATTTCGAATCGCACGTCAGCTATAGACAACATTCAGATAATGTTATCGGTGCCAATGCAGGTGTTATATCCGGCTTGGCGCGTTTAAAGAAAATGCTTGGTGGTCGTTTTATCGAGTGGAATAGACGTAACCTTAAAGCGGTTGGTTTATTAAAAGAGCGTATGCCTCCCTCAAATCTGATGGTCCTGGAAAATTTTGAGCGGGCTAGATGCTCGCCGTTATTGAAACGGTGTATTTTTTTAATGCGTTCAGGTGTCTATAGGCAAACACTGCAGGGGAATTTGGCTCTTTGGGTAGCCGTGTTGCTCAACAGAATTTGAATAGGATTATGTATGCAGGTGAATAGATTTAAATTTTTAGCGGAAAGGCTAAAAGTTTCTCAAGGAAATATAGAGGTTTTTTCTGGTGTATCAGTTTGTGGTGTTTACAATTTATGTCAGTAGTTTGTTTTTTTGATTATTGAGATTATTTTGTTTATTAGATAGTGCGATACTTCTTGGAGTGGCTATGGCCAGTTTTGTTGGAAGTTTAAAAACAAGTGTTCTTGCACCGGCCATTTCGGTTGTGCGTAATCGTTCGTTGATACTTGCATTGAGCAAGCGTGAAGTGCTTGGGCGATATCGGGGCGCTAGTTTTGGCCTGTTGTGGTCGATATTAAGCCCTTTTTTGATGCTGTGTGTTTACGCTTTTGCATTCGGCAGCATTCTTAATAGCCGCTGGCCTCAACCAGCCGGTTCGGTCAACAGTTTTGCGATAATTCTTTTTGTTGGCCTTATCGTTCATGGCTTTTTTGCGGAGTGTTTCACTCGTGCCCCAATGCTGATTACCAGCAATGTAAGTTACGTTAAGAAAGTTATTTTTCCTATTGAGATACTTCCTTGGCCGATGGTGGTCTCGGCGTTGTTTCATACCTTTATGAACGTTGTAGTCCTAATCGTGCTGAGGCTGGCAGTCGATCATCAATTTTCCTGGACTATTGTCCTTTTGCCGGTGGTGTTTTTGCCCTTGGTCATATTGATGTTGGGGGTTGGCTGGTTTCTTTCAGCTCTGGGTGTTTATATTCGGGATATCAGTCAGGTTACGGGAGTGTTGTCCACTGCACTATTGTTCACTTCTTCAGCTGTCGTTCCGGTTAATGCTATTCCAGAACAATATCGATTTGTATTTTCGCTCAATCCATTGACCTTTATTATCGATCAGGCTCGAGAGGTTTCTCTTTGGGGGGGGATGCCTGATTGGGCCGGATTAGGGCTGTATGCCTTGGCCAGTTCGCTGTTTGCATTGGTCGGATATACGTGGTTTTCGGCGACAAGAAGGGGGTTTGGTGATGTGCTCTGACGCTGCGGTAATTGTGAGCAATTTAAGTAAAAGCTTTCCTGTGTATGACAAACCCCACCATCGACTTCTGCAGATGCTTTCTCCAGCAAGTAAGAAAAAGATTTGGTTCAGGGAGTTTCATGCTTTAAAAAACATCAGTTTTGAAGTCAAGCGTGGAGAAACGTTTGGGATTGTCGGTCGTAACGGCTCCGGTAAGTCAACTTTACTGCAGCTAATTTGCGGTACGCTATTTCCTAGTCAAGGTGCGATAAAGGTTAACGGGCGAATCGCTGCATTACTTGAGTTGGGTGCTGGTTTCAATCCAGACTTTACCGGGCGTGAGAATGTTTACTTGAATGGT
Source organism: Pseudomonas serboccidentalis (assembly GCF_028830055.1). Taxonomy (NCBI): domain Bacteria; kingdom Pseudomonadati; phylum Pseudomonadota; class Gammaproteobacteria; order Pseudomonadales; family Pseudomonadaceae; genus Pseudomonas; species Pseudomonas serboccidentalis. Next base: position 3,672,563 of record NZ_CP101655.1, on the reverse strand, counting down.
TCTGTACTTGGTCTTTCCAAGGAAGAGATCGATTCACGATTTGAGGCAATCGCAGCATTTGCCGATATCGGTGATTTTATAGAGCAACCGGTAAAGAGTTATTCAAGCGGAATGTATGTCCGTTTGGCTTTCTCCGTAGCTATCAATGTGAGCCCGGATTTACTCATTGTAGATGAGGCGCTGGCCGTTGGTGACGAAGCTTTTCAGCGTAAGTGTTTTGCACGTATTCAGCGTCTAAGGGATGAAGGTTCTACTATCCTGTTCGTATCTCATTCTGCCGGGATTGTAACCGAGCTTTGTGACCGAGCTGTTCTTCTGGACAAAGGGGAGTTACTCGCCCTAGGCGGTCCAAAGTCGGTTGTCTCTAAGTATCACAAATTAATCTATTCTCCTGCTGACTCTGTGGAAGCGCTGAGGGCAGAGATAAAATTGCAAGTGAATGATGACTTGCAAGATTCTGACAAGTTTGTTTCGGTCGCCGATAGAGTCGACTCAAAGTTGGTAATCAGTGCTAAGAAAGATGCTGAGACTAAAGAAGGCGCTTATTATGATGAGGGCATGGTCCCGCAAAGCACACTAAGCTATAAGTCCAACGGTGTGTCCATAAATAATTCTCAGATTGAAACTCTTGACGGTCGCCGAGTCAATGTGATTCAGGAAGGTGAGGCCTATAATTTTGTGTACGAAGCAGAGTTTGCAGAGTCTGCCGAGAAGGTAAGATTCGGTATGATGATTCGTACTACATCCGGACTGGAACTGAGCGGTGCAGTTAGTTCCACGATCCAAAACGCGATAGATGTAGTAGAAAAGGGTACTCGAGTCAAGGCTGTTTTTCCTTTTGTCTGCCAGTTAATGCCTGCAATGTATTTTTTGAACGCCGGGGTGTTGGCTGTTCTAGATGGACAAGAGCAGTTCTTGGATCGAAAAATTGATGTCGGAATGTTTCGGGTGCTGCCTAATCCATCGCGCCTTTCTACCGGTTTGACAGATTTGGTTGAATCGCCCGATTTATGGTTCTCCTCTATAGATTTGGCGGTAACTCATCATGAATAACCCTACAGCGATTTTGGTGTTGGGAATGCCACGTAGCGGTACCTCGGCAGTAACCCGTGTGCTCAATTTACGCGGGGCGGCGTTGTCGGGAAACTTGTTGCCTGCAGCCAAACCGAACCCTAAAGGCTTTTTTGAAAGCGCGGATGCGTTGGCCATTCATGAGCGGCTACTAACGGCTTTAGGGCGTACCTGGTTTGATGTCAGTGAAATGCCTGAGGGGTGGCTTGAGCATCCAGCGACCCAGAAGGCACATGAAGAGCTGGTCGAGCTGGTTCGACGTGAATATAGCGACCAAACGCTTTGGATTATCAAAGAGCCGAGAATGTGTCGTATTGTTCCTCTATGGCTCAGAGTCCTTCGTTCGCTGAACATTGCGCCTCGTGCGTTACTGGTTACCCGTCATCCTGATGAGGTTGCGAGTTCTGTCGCTCGAATGGTCGGTGAGGAACAGTGGGGGCCCAGACATACTGAAATTTTGTGGCTTGAATACTTTTTTGAAGCTGAAAAAGCCACACGTGAAATTCCCCGATCGATAATTACTTATGATCAATTGTTGGCGGATTGGGCTGCCAGTGTGGAGCGGGTTGCAGCCGAACTGAAGCTTGAGTGGCCCGTTTCGATTGCAGACTCGAAGCAAGAAGTTGATGCTTACCTGGGGGTTGAGAATCGTCATCATGATCACAACTCAAACGCAGATCCACAACGCAAAGGGAGAACGTTTGCAGAGCGTGTGTATTCTGTGTGCAATGAAATGCAGAGTGATTATTGGCAGGTTATCGAAAACGCGCAGATCGAGTTTTCAGAAATGCTGGCTCTTTTTTCTTCTCCAATGCGCGAGGCAGTTAATAGAGCTCTTGAACAGCGAGATGAAGAGAAATTCTTGCAGCAGGCTGAGCTCGATGGGCTGAGGCAGCATCATAACGATGTTTTTTTTAAGCAACATGCCGAGTTGATCGAGCTGAAAAACTCGCAAAAAAAAATGGAGGAAGCGCTCTCCGAGAGCAAGGTGGAGATATCTAAATTGATAAATTCACTCAATGAAGTTTCATATGAGCTTGGGATCGTGGCTGCGCGAGAAGAAAGCTGTCAGCAGCAGTTGCGTGATGCCCAAGCGAGTTATACGGAGCTCCTTGCGCTTACAAGTAGCCGGACGTGGCTGGCAAAAAAACTATTTTCGATTGAAAAAAAATAAGCCTTATTTGAATTGGTGGTTATATGAAGCGCGTACTATTTTATCTTTTTTATGATGAGCAGGGTCAGGTTGATGACTATGTTACTCATAAATTGAAATCGCTGAAGGAAAGTATTGATACAATTTTTGTCGTGTCAAACTCTGCGCTGACAGTCGAGTCAAGAAAGAAGCTTGAAGATGTTGTTGATGTCGTTTATGTCCGTGAGAATATCGGTTTTGATGTTTGGGGATATAAAGAAGCGATGGAGACCTTTGGTCTCGATAAGTTAGAAGAATATGATGAACTGATTCTGATGAATTACACATTCTTCGGTCCGATTTTTCCGTTCTCTGAAACGTTTGAAAAAATGGACGCGATGGATTGCGATTTTTGGGGGATCACTGCGCATAAGGCTATGGTGCCTAACCCGTTCACTGGGCGTGATGAGCTTCCGCTTCATTTGAACTCGCACTGGATTGCAGTGCGTAAGAAAATGTTCACATCTCCGGAGTTCAAGCAATATTGGCGTGAGATGCCGATGATTAACTCCTATGTGGACTCTATTCTTCAGCATGAGTCTCGCTTTACTAAGCATTTTAGTGATTGCGGATTCAGCTTCGAGGTAACCTTTCCTGTAGAAGATTATCCAACCGAATACTCCGCGTTCCAGAGTATTGAGTTGATGTTTGAGAATCGCAGCCCAATTCTAAAGCGGCGCCCGTTTTTTCATGATCCGATATTTCTAGAACAAAACGCGATGACCCTGAAAGGGGTAATGAAAAAAATAGAAGAGGAAAGTGATTACGACACTTCTCTTATTTGGAAGAATGTTGTCCGCAGTACCCAGCCGCGAACGCTTCATACCAATATGGATTTGCTCGAGGTTCTTCCGGGTGAGGACTTTGAAGAATTGGATAGTAAGCCGCGCCGTATCGCGGTGCTGGCTCACTTGTATTATGATGACATGCTTGAAGAGGCTATGTCGTATATTACTAATATTCCATACGCATATGATCTTTATATTACTACTAGTGATGAGCAGAAGAAAAAGAATATCGAGCTTGCTCTACTGAAATATAATGTGAATAAATTTGAGGTGCGCGTTACCGAGGAGAATCGTGGAAGGGACATGGGCTCCCTGTTCATGACGCTTCGCGATGTTCTGTTGTCAGGTGAATATGACTATCTGTGCCGGGTTCATTCAAAAAAATCCCCGCAAAATGGTCATAATATGGCGTTGCTGTTCAAACAGCATATGTTTGACAACCTCTTGCACAGTCCAGGATATGTAAAGCGCGTTCTTGGGTTGTTTGAAAAAAATGAAAGTTTGGGGATGATTTTTCCTCCTGTTGTTCATATTGCCTACCCTACATTGGGGCACGCTTGGTTCGAGAACCGCAAGCCAGCGACGGAGTGGGCGAAAAAGTTAGGCATTACCACTGCATTTGATGACTCAACACCAATGGCGCCGTATGGAACGATGTTTTGGTTCCGGCCAGAGGCTATCAAGAAAATTTCAACCTATCCGTTCAAATGGTCCGACTTTGCTCCTGAGCCGAATCATATGGACGGCGGCCTGGCTCACGTACTAGAGAGGTTGCTAGGTTATTCAGTGATGAGTGATGGCTATCACTTGAGATGTGTCCTTAACACATATCAGGCATCGATCAACTATACGAAGCTGGAATACAAGCTTCAACGGCTTGGTTCTATGTTGCCTAACGGAAACATACAGTATCAAATTCAATGGTTGGATAAAGCCAAGGATGTTTGTAATCGCGTAGACCATTATTCTACAGCGAACAATACTTACGTGCCTCCTGTCGAGTGGCTGGATCAAGCGAGAGAGCTGCATGAGAAACTGGTAACATTCTTGCCAGGTGGGACGTTTCGTGAAAAGATGGGAGCTTTGGATCAGGCTCGAATCTTGAACGATAAATTGAACTCTTTCATGGGCGATTCGGATATTTTGACTCGCCTGCGTTGGGTAGATCGAGCGAAGCTGTCTGTTCAACGACGAGTATTGAATCGACTCGCATCGTTGTTCAGAGGTAAGTAAGCAGCAATGATAAATGGCGAATCTGACGGTTCGCCATTTATCATAAGTCTATGCATGTGCTTTTGCGTGATGAGTGCATATGGTTTATTTGAGAGCTTAATGGAATCAGATTGAATATGCGTAGAGTTGCTTTTTATCTTTTTTATGATAATGACGGAGTTGTGGATGACTATATAGTCTATAAGCTTCGTAAGCTTCGTGCGCACGTCGATACCATATTTTTTGTTTCTAACTCTAAAATTGCTACGGGTTCTTTAGAGAAAGTTGAGCAATTAGTCGATACTGTTTACTGCCGGGAAAATACTGGTTTTGATGTTTGGGCTTATAAAGAGTCGATAGAGAAGTTTGGCTGGGAAGAGCTGCGTCAGTACGACGAGGCGCTGTTTCTAAACTATACATTCTACGCTCCGATTTTTCCTTTTTCGGAACTGTTTGATTCGATGAATGAAGCGAACGTGGATTTTTGGGGGGTATCTGCTCACAATCAGATTTCGCCAAATCCATTTACCGGTAAAGGCGATTTGCCGTTTCATATCCAATCGCACTTCATCGCTGTTCGTAATAAAATGCTTTGCTCTGATAGCTTTTATAAATATTGGCATGAAATGCCAATGATAAACTCTTATGAGGAGTCTATTTTAAAGCATGAGGGGCGTTTTACCCAGTATTTCAAAGACTTGGGTTTTCAATGTGCTGTTTATTTAGATCCAGCGACCTACAATACCGATCATCCGGTTTTTTCTGAAATTGATTTAACCATCGAGCGACGTTCGCCGATTTTAAAGCGACGGCCTTTTTTTCACGATCCTGTCTTTCTCGAATCCCAGGCAATTGATGTCAAACGTGCCTTGGATTTTGTACGGGAGAAATCAGATTATGATGAAGGGTTGATCTGGAAAAACCTGATCCGTACCACGCCCTTGCGTACGATTTATACAAATATCGAGCAGTTGAGCATTCTTTCGGACTCTCATGCTAACTCCATTAGTCCTGGACTCTCCCTGAAGAGGGTCGCTGTTATCGCGCATATTTATTATGTCGATATGCTGGATGAGATAATGGACTTGGTAAAAAATATTCCGTTGGTCTGTTCATTATTTATCACTACTGATTCCGAAGAAAAGAAAACGCAGATCATCAATACGCTCGCCGGTTTGAGTTTTTGTGATTTTTCGGTATTGGTTTGCGCTTCCAATTTTGGCAGGGATACATCTGCATTATTTATTACTTGCCGCGATGTCGTGCTCCAAGGTGGATTTGATTATATTTGCAGGCTTCATAGCAAGAAGTCTCCGCAAGATGGCTGGGCCAAAGCGTCAATGTTCAAACGCCATCTGTTCGAGAACCTTCTTTCCAGTAATGAATATGTAACCAATGTGCTTGAGATGTTTGAAGCAGAGCCATGGGTGGGGGTTGCGATGCCGCCTGCAGTGCATATTGGTTATCCCACCTTAGGTCACGGATGGTTTCTCAATAGAGAACGAGCTGTGGACGTCGCCAGCAAAATTGGCTTGAACGTCCCTTTAGACATCGAGACACCCATCGCAACGTATGGCTCGATGTATTGGTTCAGGCCGGTTGCGTTGAGAAAGCTGTTTGAGCATGAGTGGAAGTGGAGTGACTTTGATGAAGAGCGCTATGGAGATGGAGATCTTCCTCATGTGCTTGAGCGGCTGATTACGTATTGTGCTCAAGATGCTGGTTTTATAAGTCGGTGTATAATGACGCCCGCACAGGCATCGAAGAATTACGTCAAGCTAGAATATAAAGTGCAGGCGCTATCTAGTTGCTTTCCTTCTGGAGACCTACGTGAGCAAATGCAAATCGCCAGAACGGCACGCTTTGCAGGGGGAGTAATAGTTTCTTTGAAACGTTCTATAATGTTCAGATTTCCACGGCTTGCACCACTTCTACGTAGTGGCTACCGTTGGGCGTTGAAAAAATAATAATGCTGAGAAGGTGTCGATCTCGCCACTCTCTTGCGTAGGCAACAGTGCCATCGTTACCAACTGGAAAGTAGATTATGGTTTTTAGTTCTTACCTATTCATTTTTCTGTTTTTGCCCGCATTTTTAATAGCTTACAAGCTAGTCGGGCATCGACTCAGAAATATTCTGATTCTGGTTGCAAGTCTGTTTTTTTACTACCTGGGCGACGCAAAAGGGGTCTGGATTCTCTTGGCTGCCATTGTCGGGAACTACGCTTTCGGTTACTTGATTGCGATATATCGACAACCGGGTGGCAGTGAAGGGGCCAATAAACTTGCCAGGATTTTTCTTATTCTTGGTCTGTTTTTCAACTTGTCGGTATTAGGATACTTCAAGTACATTGGTTTTATTACCCAGAATATCAATATCATCGCTGAAAAGTTTGGGCATCCGTCAGCGGTTCCGGTCATATCCGTCCTTCTCCCCCTAGGCATCAGTTTTTTTGTTTTTCAAGGCATCAGCTATTTGGTCGATGTGTACCGTGGCACCATTCAGGCAACCAAAAGTCTATTGATTTTCGGTACATTCAAGTCGTTGTTTCCGCAACTTATTGCCGGGCCTATTGTCCGTTACCGTGATATCGCAGCAGAGCTTCCGGATCGATCTGTCAACCCCGATATGGTCGTTGAAGGGATCACCCGATTTGTTATCGGCTTTGCAAAAAAAGTGTTGTTGGCTGATACCTTCGCAATTACCGCTGACGCGATATTCGCACTGCCCTCGTCCGAACTGAATTTCGGCACGGCGTGGTTGGGCGCTGCCAGTTATACGTTGCAAATATACTTCGACTTTTCCGCTTATTCCGACATGGCTATCGGATTAGGTTTGATGATGGGGTTCCGGTTTCCGGAAAACTTCAACTACCCTTATAAGGCAGCGTCTATTCGCGACTTCTGGCGCCGCTGGCATATGACCTTGTCCGGGTGGTTTCGCGATTACGTCTATGTGCCTTTGGGCGGGAACCGAACTGGCGCTGCTCGAACTTACGTAAATCTTATGGCGGTTTTCATTCTGACAGGGTTATGGCACGGCGCTTCATGGACTTTCGTTGCCTGGGGCCTATGGCATGGTCTTTTCCTTGTTATCGAGCGCTTCACCAATATGGAGGGCCGCGGAATACCTTTCGTGCTGCGTTGGTTATATACCCTTGCAGTGGTGGTTTTCGGCTGGGTACTGTTCCGCTCTGAAACATTCGAGCATGCGTTCCACATGAGTGCCTTGATGTTGAACCTCCGAAGCGGCCCGGAAAATTACGTAGTCGCCGAGTATATGAGCAACGGATTGTTATTGGCCTTGGTTGCCGGGGCAATTCTCAGCTTCCCGGTCTATAGATGGCTGTGTGATCGTCTATCATCCAGTCAACGACTTGTTGTTGGCGTATTTGGACTCGGTTCACTCTTCCTGCTTGCAAGCATGAAAGTTCTTTCCGGTGCATACAGCCCTTTTCTCTACTTCCGGTTTTAATATATGAGATCAATATTTACCCCACGGGTCATCATTGGGTTGTTCATGCTCGCCCTGTGCGTGCCCGGCATTGCGGTGATGTTTTCTCCCCAATTCGCTCCTGCGATCAAATCCATCATCAAGCATCCTGGTGAATGGGCAAATCTGAGGGATGGAATTCGCAGAACCACACCGCTTTGGAACAACGCCGTCGAGGGCTACTCGAGTTTTCTTTACGCTCTCGGGACGACTAATGACAAGGCTATTGCTGTTGTGGGGCGTGACGGTTGGGTTTTTCTTGGGGACTTCTTCAACAAAAACATGTCACAGGCTCTCGGACGTCGTCACTATAATGAAGTTGAGCTGAGCGCCTGGAACGGCACGGTTGGGGGCCAAGAACAATGGTTGGCTCATCGCAATATCCCGATGTTGTTTGTTGTCGCGCCAGCCAAGTGGTCTATTTATCCGGACAAGCTCCCTCAGTGGTCCGAAGGACGCATTGGCACTCACATATTCGATCAGTTACTAAGTTCGCCGCAGCATCTGCCGTTGATTGATCTGCGTCCAAGTCTGCAACAGGCTCGCTCAATTGGAGATACCTATTCCCCATTCAATAGTCATTGGACGGATTTTGGCGCTTGGGTAGGCTGGAAGGAAATCAGCAAAAAGCTGGCCACCCTCAATCCGAAATTTATGGATCTGTACGTTCCTCCAGCTGATGGTGCTGTCGTCAATCCTAATTACGGTAGTGAATTCAAGGCAATGATCAGCCTGCCGGAACCCAATCCTTGGACGATGCCCAAGCTGGCTTCTCCTTTGCCTGAATTTGCGATTGTGGCTGATGACGGCTCGGCTCAGGTCGTGCCTGGCAGTACGCACACAGGTCTATTGGATCTACCGAGAAATACTCGCAATGAATCGGCGAAAAAACGCTTGAGAGCGTTGGTATTGCGGGATTCGATGGGTGACTCACTGTCGCCATATTTGCAAGCGGCTTTTTATGAAACGATTCAAGTTCGGCATAACATCGACAATCAGTCGCTCGCTCCCAATGTTCCGGCTCTGATTGAAAAGTACAAACCGGATGTTGTGCTCTACGTGATGACTGAGCGTCATCTCGATAACGTTTTGAGCGAGAGTTACTTGTGGTTATCCGCTAATAACTATGATCTTGCTGTGAGCCAGGGCGCCCGTGTCAACGTGGCCAATGAATCCCCAGCCCTCACCACGAGCGGTAATTTGGATCTGAAGGGGCCCTTCGCTCTTACGTGGGCGGATTCGTCGAAAGGGTTGCGCACTGTGCGGGTTTCCCTGAAGGCAAGCGCCTCAGGCATACTCAAGATTCAAGGGGTGAAGGACGGGCGACCGGTGGAGTTTGCCGAGCGCTACGCGCAGGGAGATAATGAACTCTTTTTGAGCCTGACCTCCGAGGTTGAGGGGGCTCAAGTCAGTTTTGAAAATATGGATCCTTCTGTTCAGGTGAGCTTGGGCAAGGTTTCCATGGTTGTGCAGGACGCGAAGTAATTTTTTTGAATCAAGATCAGGAGTGGTTAATGAGCAAGACATGTCTAGTTACCGGTGGCGCAGGCTTTATTGGCTGTGCTTTGTCTCCTTTGTTGGCCGGGCAATTCAGCCGAGTTGTTGCTTTCGACAATCTCCACCCTCAGGTGCATCCAAGCGCAGAGCGTCCGGCGGCACTGGATTCGCGTGTTGAGTTTGTGAAGGGCGATGTCACCTGTCCTGAGGACTGGGATCGGGTCTTGAAAGACTTTGCTCCCGACGTTGTTATTCATTTGGCAGCAGAAACAGGTACCGGCCAATCGTTGATGGAGGCGAGCCGCCACGCTCATGTCAACGTCACCGGTACGACCCAAATGCTGGATGCGCTCGTGCGCAACAATCCGGAAGCGTTGCCTGAACGCATCGTTCTGACTTCCAGCCGTGCCGTTTATGGTGAAGGCGCATGGAAAGATGCCAACGGTGCAATCGTTTACCCGGGCCAGCGTTCCCGCGAGCAGCTAGAGCGCGCTGAGTGGGATTTCCCAAGTCTCAAGGCTTTGCCATTTAACTCTCATACCACAACACCTGATCCAACAAGTGTTTATGGTGCAACCAAGCTTGCTCAAGAGCATATCCTCAGCTCCTGGTGCCTTGCACTGGGTGTGACGCCTGTAATGTTGCGTCTGCAAAACGTTTACGGCCCGGGTCAGTCGCTGATCAACTCTTATACCGGTATTGTTTCCCTGTTCGCGCGTATGGCGAAGGAAGGGAAGAGCATTCCGGTCTATGAAGATGGCGTCATTATTCGAGACTTCGTTTTTATCGACGATGTGGCTAACGCAATTTTTGCTGCGACCATCCACTCCGACGGTACCACCAAGCCTTATGACGTAGGTTCGGGCGAAGCGACTAGCGTAGCCCAGTTGGCGGATATCATTTCTCGCTACTACAAAGCTCCTGAGCATCACATCAATGGCAAGTATCGTCATGGTGATGTGCGTCACGCTTCTTGCACCATTGAGGAGACCAAGGAAGTTCTGAACTGGTCGCCAAAGATTATGGTTGAAGAGGGTGTACACATCCTTTGCAAGTGGATTGATGATGGCGCTCAAGCCTGAAATCGTCTGATATGAATGAAGGGTGATCCACTGATCACCCTTTTTTTCTGGTTTTTCTACGCTGGCACTATTGCCAGTGCACTACCTTTCAAACTTCTGACATACATTCAATGCTACCGAACGTGCAGCCACACGCAATTCGGGAACCGCAGTAAGCTCCCAGTGATCGGCTTTTAACATAGGGCCGACATAGCTTAGCCAGTCATTAGGCTCCCCATGAGTGTTCTTCAGATAGTAATGCTCATTTACACAAACGCCCAATCCCAAGGTGTCCGAAACGACCAATCCCTTCTTCAATAGCTTTTTGATAAGCGGGCTTTTCGTTTTTTCTGGGTTGGAAGTGGGACCTGTGCAGTTCACAACCAGGTTGACTGTCAGTAATCGATTTGATGCCTTGCGTCGTTCCTTTATCACTGCAGTCACAGAACCGTTCACGACATCCATCGAGACAATGCGTCCGGCCAGTGGGATTAGTTGGCCACGATTCAGCGCATCTTCAAATATCTGGAACGTGTCCGGCGCGACCCTGTGGCGATGTACGTCCCAATAGCTTTGGAGATGGCGCAGGAATCGCCGACGTTCGGTGTCGGGAAGACGTCTCCAGAGCTCTGCTGTCACGGGGCGAATCGATGCGATGATATCTCGCCAGTCAATCTGTTCATTCAGTCCGGTTTTTATCGCATTTCGGATGATTTTCAGATAGCCAAGTATTGATGGCTTTGACTCAAGAAGGCGATTACGCGTGTGCGTGTGATCCGTATGTTGACCTCTCGCGACACGATGAGATTTGGGTAATAAGCCACGTCGCGAAAGCATGTAGACTTTGCCGGTATGCTTTGACTTCATCAAGTTGCTGATGACATCTATTGCCGTGAGTCCGCCTCCGATCAAGAGTATTGGCTCATCCTTCTGGATTTTTGAGTCAGCTCGCTGCTCCCAGGGATCCTGCTGATAGTAGTGCGTTTCGCTCACGGACCCGAGGCCCGATGGGTTGCTGGGAGGGAAATGTCCGAAAGCCAACGTGACTTGATCAGCTTTGAATATCTCTCCCGAGTCTAATTCAATGGTGGCCCCTTGACCGTTAGGCGTCAGGCTGACAACTTCGGCACTGATCTGAGTTGTTTTGACGCGAGGAGACGAACGTTCAATCGCCCGATTGAGCAAGTGTTCGAGATAGTCGCCATACACTTTCCGCGAAACAAACGAGCCTGCCGTCACTTCCATGTTGCGCTCGATGCAATACTTCAGGAAGGAATCTGGCTCGTCTGCAAGGGCTGTCATATTGCCGGCTGGTACATTTAAAAGATGCAGTGGACTATTGGTGCCATAAGCGAGCCCGCGAGCAATCAGTCCAGACCGGTTGATGATGAGCAGTTGAGCTTCGTGTTGTACTCGATTCAAAAATTCGATAGCAGCGACGGTTCCGCTGAAGCCTGCTCCAACAACGACGTATGTGTTCATGCTTCCAGGTTTTCTTGAAGGACAGCGAGAATGCGCTGAACTGAATTTTCGAGGTCCTCTTCAAGTGTGTTGATTCTTATCTTGGGCGCAAGAGGAGTTTCATAGGCTGAATCAATTCCAGTGAAGTTCTTGATCAGTCCCTGTCTTGCTTTTCCGTACAAGCCTTTCGGGTCGCGTCGCTCACACTCGGTCAAAGGTGTATCGATATGGACTTCAATGAAGTTTTGATCGCCAATGACGCTACGGGCCAAGTCTCTATCACGCCGGAAGGGTGAAATGAATGCAGTTATTACGATAAGTCCGGCATCTAGAAATAGTTTTGAAACTTCCGAGATTCTTCGAATGTTCTCTTCACGGTCTTGATCGGAAAATCCAAGATCACTGCATAGACCTAGCCTAACGTTATCTCCGTCAAGAAGATAAGTGTGTCGTCCGGCGTTTAATAGGGCCAGCTCCAAAGCGTTGGCAATGGTTGATTTGCCTGCACCACTCAAGCCTGTCAGCCATATAACGATAGGCCTCTGCCCTTTAAGGGCTGTTCGATTTTCAGATGTTACCACTTGAGGCGGTGAGGTAAGATTTCTGATCATGATATCTCTTTTACAACGAATTGGTTACAAGCGGCGGATTTATTTGATAATCAAACAGTATGTATTACTAATGTTTTGTAGAAAGCTTACATTTATTCTGAATAGCATTTCGAATGACCTCAAGTGTAGCTGATGTCCCTCTGTGTCTCAATTTCATTTCCGTTTTTTTACGCCCTGATTCCTGTCAAAATATGACATTCTGTGCATCAAAGGTTACATTTCAGTTGTCAGAGTTGCGGAATATTGGTGCGAGCGTCTTCGGTCGTGGTGGGCTGGCAACCAATTTGAGTTCACCTAGAGTCCTGGTAGACGGTTACAATGTGAAACGCTGACCTTGGTGAAAGGAGTGGGCACTAAGCCATTATGCTAATGGATAAAATTCGATCTTTTTTGTTGGGGTTGCCGCGGCGCAAGAAACGCCTGATACAGGTTGCCACCGACGTCGTTCTTGTGTGGGGCGCGCTCTGGCTCGCGTTCATCGTTCGTCTGGGCATAGACGACATGTACAACCCCTTGAAAGTTCATTTCTGGCTCTTCGCTTGCGCACCGATCATCGCCATCCCGCTTTTTATCCGTTTTGGCATGTACCGTGCTGTCATGCGATATTTCGGCAACGATGCGCTCATCGCGATCATCAAGGCCGTAAGTCTTTCCTCTCTGTTTCTGGCTCTGGTGGTTTATTGGTATAGCAACCACGAGGCTGTAGTTCCCCGGTCTATCGTTTTCAACTATTGGTGGCTTAGTCTTGTCATCATCGGTGGTTTACGCCTGTGCATGCGTCAGTACTTCATGGGGGACTGGTTCACGGCGGCCCAACACGTACCCTTTACGTCCCGGGATGACGGTCTGACGAAGGTAGCTATCTACGGTGCCGGCGTTGCGGGTAACCAACTGGTCGCCGCGTTGCGCATGGGGCGCACCATGCGCCCTGTAGCGTTCATAGATGACGACTCCAGCATTGCCGATCGTTCAATTTCAGGTCTGCAGGTTTACAAACCCAAGCATATTCAGCAGATGATCGACGCCACCGGGGCGCAGGAAATCCTTCTCGCGCTCCCGTCCTCGACGCGTGCTCGACGCAGGGAGATTCTGAATCTGCTGGAAGTCTTCCCCCTTCATATCCGCAGCGTTCCCAATTTCACGGATCTGGCTAGCGGTCGAGTAAAGGTTGAAGATATTCAGGAAGTGGACATTGCCGATCTGCTTGGACGAGATTCGGTGCCAGCACAGCCAGACCTGCTGGAGCGTTGTATCAAAGGCAAAACAGTAATGGTCACCGGTGCCGGTGGTTCAATCGGTTCGGAGTTGTGCCGACAGATTTTCTCACTGGAACCGAAGACGCTACTGTTGTTTGAGCACAGCGAATTCAACCTTTACAGCATTTTGACCGAGTTGGAGCAGCGTGGGTCTCGGCAGTCGGTTTCTGTGCGGTTGTTGCCGATCCTGGGCTCCATTCGTCATCAGGACAAGCTGCTCGATGTGATGAAGACCTGGAAAATTGACACCGTCTACCATGCGGCAGCTTACAAGCATGTGCCGATGGTGGAGCACAACATTGCCGAGGGTGTCCTCAATAACGTATTCGGAACCCTCAATACCGCTCAGGCGGCGCTTCAGTCCGGGGTCTCGAATTTTGTCCTGATTTCTACAGACAAGGCTGTGCGGCCGACGAATGTCATGGGCAGCACCAAACGTCTGGCCGAGTTGATCCTCCAGGCGCTGAGTCGGGAGGTTGCCCCAGTGATGTTCGGTGACAAGGCCAACGTTTCCCGGGTCAATAAAACCCGCTTCACCATGGTTCGGTTCGGTAATGTTCTAGGATCGTCGGGCTCAGTGATTCCGTTGTTTCACAGTCAGATCAAATCCGGTGGCCCGCTGACAGTCACTCATCCCCGGATCACCCGCTATTTCATGACCATTCCCGAGGCTGCGCAACTGGTCATCCAGGCAGGCTCGATGGGGCAGGGCGGGGATGTATTTGTCCTGGACATGGGCGAGCCGGTAAAAATCGTCGAATTGGCGGAGAAAATGATTCACCTGTCGGGATTGAGCATTCGTTCTGAGCGTAATCCACAAGGAGACATCTCCATTGATTTTACGGGGCTTCGTCCGGGAGAGAAGCTGTACGAAGAGTTGCTGATCGGTGATAACGTGGCTGCCACACCGCACCCGATGATCATGAGTGCTAGCGAAGATCATTTGCCGTGGGACTTGCTCAAGCTTCGTTTGACGGATTTGCTGGTTGCCGTCGAGCAGGATGATTATGCCCGCGTCCGCCAGCTCCTGCGCGAAACCGTCAGCGGTTACACACCTGACGGCGATATCGTCGACTGGATCTACCAGCAGCGCCGCCTCGAACCCTGATTGTTTCACATCCTGTAATAGACGCATTTTTGACACCAGCCAACCATGGCCTAAGTTTGGAGAGCAGCTTTGGAAAAGCTGCTTTCTCAATCGATGTCATGGAGCGTCATTTATGCGTAACGGTTTTTTCTACTCTCTGGTTTTTGCTCTGCTCACCAGTGCTTCAATTGCTGTAATTGCGGCACCTTCCGTTGTCCCTCATACGGAGAGCGCAACGATGGTGAGCGACGCTATGGCGACGTCTCCGAGTGAAAAAGTCGATCTGAACGGTGCCGATGCCGCGACTCTGCAAAAGCAATTATCCGGAGTAGGCGAGGCGAAGGCCAAAGCGATTGTTGCGTATCGTGATGCTAATGGGCCATTTGCCTCGGTGGATGAGTTGCTGGAAGTCAAGGGCATCGGCAAGGCGATCCTGGATCGCAATCGCGAGAAGCTGGAAGTGAACTAAGCTGATTATTCAACACTCAGGGGCCGGTCATTGACCGGCTTTTCTGTTTTCGGGTGCCAGAGATTAGGCGAAGGGAGCCTTGTTGCGTTTGTCGGCAAGCTGAAAATTATGGGTGTCATATTACCTTTGGATTATGCCTATAATAATTTCCGTTGCCTCCAGGTCAGTGAGCGTTGGAGGCCAATATCCCGATGTGTTTCAGGAGCGCCCTCATGAGTTCGGTTCAGTCTCAAGGTACAGCCCTCGTCACCGGCGCTTCATCCGGTATCGGTGCCGTTTACGCGCAGCGGTTGGCAGCGCGAGGTTTTGATTTGTTGTTGGTCGCCCGTGACCAGCAACGTCTGGAAAGCGCCGCAAGCCAGCTGCGCGAGGCCCATGGCGTCCAGGTTGAAGTGCTCAAAGCCGATCTGACACAAAAGGATGATCTGCTGAAACTCCAGCAGCGCCTGCGCAGTGATTCGAGCATCAGCCTGTTGCTGAACAACGCCGGAGTGGGGGCCGATGGTCTGCTGGCCAATTCCGACGCCGAGCAACTGGAGCGGCTGATCCAGTTGAATGTCACCGCCGTAACCCTTCTGGCGTCGGCGGCTGCCGCCAGTTTCACGAAGGCCGGTCGTGGCACGATCATCAACATCGCTTCCGTGGTCGCATTGTTTCCGGAGCGTTTCAATGCCGCCTACAGTGCCAGCAAGGCTTATGTACTGAGCCTTACTCAAACGCTGAATGCGGAGCTCGAAGGCACCGGCGTCAAGGTACAAGCGGTATTGCCCGGCATTACCCGCACCGAAATCTGGGAGCGCTCCGGCATCGACGCCAGCGGCATTCCGGCGGAGATGGTGATGGAGGCCGGCGAAATGGTCGACGCGGCGCTGGCCGGTCTGGATCAGGGCGAGTTGATTACCATCCCGTCACTGCCTGACGAAAACGAATGGCAGGCGTTTGTGCGTGCACGGCATGTCATGGCACCGAATCTGTCGCGCAGCGCGGCGGCCCAACGTTACAAAAATTGATCAGAGGTAACTGCGGTATGAGTCAGCGTCGAATTGTTGTCACGGGTATGGGTCTGGTTTCCCCTTTGGGGAGTGATCTCGACATTGTCTGGCAGCGTTTGCTGGCCGGACGCTCCGGTCTGC
This sequence comes from Pseudomonas serboccidentalis, assembly GCF_028830055.1. NCBI lineage: Bacteria > Pseudomonadati > Pseudomonadota > Gammaproteobacteria > Pseudomonadales > Pseudomonadaceae > Pseudomonas > Pseudomonas serboccidentalis. The sequence continues at coordinate 3,656,235 of NZ_CP101655.1, read as the reverse complement.
GCAATTTGCCGGACGCAGTGAGCGCCGATCTGCCAACCCGGGTCGGCGGTATCGTGCCGACCGTGGCGGAGGACGCCGAGGCCGGTTTCGATCCGGACCTTGCCACGCCACCCAAAGAGCAGAAGAAAATGGATCGCTTCATTCTGTTCGCCATGGAGGCCGCGCGGCAGGCGTTGGCGCAGGCCGGGTGGCATCCGTCCCAGGAGCGGGATCAGGAGCGCACCGCGACGATCATCGGCTCCGGTGTGGGCGGGTTCGGTGCGATAGCCGATGCGGTACGCACCACCGACAGTCGCGGCCCGCGTCGTCTGTCGCCGTTCACCATTCCATCGTTTCTGGTCAATCTGGCGGCTGGACACGTGTCGATTCAGCACGCGTTGAAAGGTCCGTTGGGCGCACCGGTGACCGCCTGCGCCGCCGGGGTTCAAGCGATCGGCGATGCGGCACGGATGATTCGTGCCGGTGAAGCGGATATCGCTGTTTGCGGCGGGGCAGAAGCTTGCATCGATCGGGTCAGTCTGGCCGGTTTTGCCGCGGCGCGAGCATTGTCCAGTGGTTACAACGATACCCCCGAGCGCGCTTCGCGACCGTTTGATAGTGGTCGCGATGGTTTCGTGATGGGCGAGGGTGCCGGCCTGCTGGTGATCGAGTCACTGGAGCATGCGCTGGCCCGGGGGGCGAAGCCCTTGGCCGAACTGGTCGGTTACGGCACCACTGCCGATGCGTATCACCTCACTGCCGGGCCGGAAGATGGCAGCGGTGCTCGTCGGGCGATGGCACTGGCGTTGGCTCAGGGTGGTATCACGCCGGACCAGGTGCAGCATCTCAATGCACATGCGACTTCCACGCCGGTCGGTGATCTCGGCGAATTGGCCGCCATCAAGACGTTGTTCGGCACGGAGAACAAGATCGCCGTGACGTCGACCAAGTCGGCCACGGGGCATTTGCTGGGGGCCGCGGGCGGGCTGGAAGCGATCTTCACCCTATTGGCCATTCGCGATCAGATCGTGCCGCCGACGCTCAATTTCGAGAACCCGGATCCAGCGAGCGCGGGTGTAGATATTGTCCATGGCCAGGCGCGTTCAATGCCGATCGAATATGCCTTGTCCAACGGTTTCGGCTTTGGCGGGGTGAACGCCAGCGTGCTGTTCAAGCGTTGGCAGGCTTAGTCCTGTGACTGCTTGAGGTGATTGCGGGTGACGTCGAGGAGGTGTTGGGCACACTCGGCGTCGGCGACACTGCGTGACAGCAGCAGCGCGCCGACCAGCGTCGACATGATGACGATGGCCTGATCGGCGCGGTTGTCGCCTTGCAGAGTGTTTGCGATCTGAGCCAGTCGGTTGTTGAGTACCTGATCACTGGTCGGGCTTGGCTGGCCGCGCAGGCCCAGTTCTGAAGAGATGGTCAGCAGCGGGCAGCCTTCGTGCGGGGAGGTCTGATGCCATTGGGACAGGTAGGTGTCGATAAAGGCGTGCAGCGGATTTTCCTGGGCAAAGATTTCGGCGCACAAGCCGTCGACTTGATCGCTGGCTGCTTGCAGGGCTTTTTCGACCAGTTCGTCCTTGGATTTGAAGTGTGAGTAAAAGCCGCCATGGGTCAGCCCGAGTGCCTTCATCAAGGGTTGCAGGCCGGTGCCACCGATGCCGTCCCTGCGAAACCGTGCCGAGGCTTCCTTGATGATGCGCTGATGGGTCTGAGCTTTATGATCTTGCGAGTAACGCATGAGGAACTCTCCGCAACAAGACCGCCATCTTAACCAAGGTAAATGACAGGGTGACTGTACTTCTACTTCTTAAAAACGTGCTGCTGAGTCCAACATGATCCTTATGTGCGAGTAACGGCTGCGAACCGTGCATTAAAAACAAACCCCGCCTGTTCCGGCGGGGTTTTCTGTTCAGCGATCCTGCGCGTCCTTGATATCCGCTTCGGCATTGCGCTGTGCAACGCGCTTGCGTTCTTCATCGGTCAGTTCGACCTTGTTGGCGGTGTCGCGCAGCATCATCAATCCGCCAACGATCGAGCCGATTGCAACGACCAGAATCAACCAGGCATACCAGGGCATAACGGCTCTCCTTAATGGCAGTTCGACGGACGAGGATTTCGCCAGCGACGCTGCATACCACTTTGAGCGAAGTGAGTTCGCAGTGGTTCCATTCTAGGCCGGTTATACCCGGTGTACCCGAAATCCCTGTAGGAGCTGCCGCAGGCTGCGATCTTTTGATCTTTAAAAATCGAAGATCGCAACCTCGTTTCACTCGACAGCTCCTACAAGGTAGCGGGGATTACAGACCGGTCAGCATCGCATCGGCCGGGGCGTCGGCGCGCAACTGCCCGGTGAGCAGGAAGTAGCCGAAGCCGACCGCCATGAAGCCCAGGAAAATCAGCCCGATCAGTGCGTTGAACCAGGCCATGGCGATCAGACACACCACGGCCAGCACCAGCGCAATCATCGGCACCAGCGGATAGCACGGTGCACGGAAAGTACGCTCAAGATTCGGCTCCGACTTACGCAGTTTGAACAGGCTGAGCATGCTCATGATGTACATCACGATGGCGCCGAATACGGCCATGGTGATCATCGCGGCGGTGAGAGTCATGCCGCCGAGGTTGATCAGGCCGTCGCTGTAGATCGCAGCAATGCCGATGATGCCGCCGGCGATGATCGCCCGGTGCGGCGTCTGGAAGCGCGACAGTTTCGCCAGCGAGGCCGGCAGGTAACCGGCGCGGGCCAGGGCGAAGAACTGACGTGAGTAGCCGAGGATGATCCCGTGGAAACTCGCCACCAGGCCGAACAGGCCGATCCACACCAGCATGTGCAGCCAGCCGGAGTTGTCACCGACCACAGTCTTCATCGCCTGCGGCAGGGGATCGTTGATGTTCGCCAGGGTGCGCCAGTCGCCGACGCCGCCGGCAAAAAACATCACGCCCATCGCCAGCAGTACCAAGGTCAGGATGCCGCTGATGTACGCCTTTGGGATTGTGCGTTTCGGATCCTTGGCTTCTTCGGCGGCCATCGCCGCGCCTTCGATGGCGAGGAAAAACCAGATTGCGAACGGAATCGCGGCGAACATCCCGGCAATCGCCGGCGCACCGAAAACGTCTGACCCGGCCCAGCCATTCAGGGCAAAACTGCTGAAGCTGAACGCCGGCGCGACCACGCCCATGAACACCAGCAATTCGATCACCGCCAGTACGCAGACAATCAGTTCGAACGTGGCAGCCAGTTTCACCCCGAGGATGTTCAGGGTCATGAACACGATGTACGCACCGACCGCGGCGTGTTTCGGATCGAGCGCCGGAAACTGCACATTCAGATAAGCGCCAATGGCCAGCGCGATTGCCGGCGGTGCAAAGACGAATTCGATCAGCGTCGCCAGCCCGGCGATCAGCCCACCTTTTTCGCCGAACGCCCGCCGACTGTAGGCAAACGGCCCGCCTGCATGGGGAATCGCAGTGGTCAGTTCGGTGAAGCTGAAGATGAAGCAGGTGTACATGGTGGCAACCATGAATGAGGTCACCAGAAAGCCCAGTGTGCCGGCCACGCCCCAGCCGTAGCTCCAGCCGAAATACTCACCGGAAATCACCAGCCCGACGGCGATACCCCACAAGTGCAAGGTGCCCAGCGTGGGTTTGAGTTGTGTGTTCATGCGCATGCTCCCTGAACGGTTTGGAAAGCTCGGGGGAAGGCGTTTGCAGTGGGCGTGCCATTACCGAGAAACAAGTCGTAATGAGTTGAATGCTGTCGTATCGGGGATGTTCGGGGTGGGATAGCTGCTTTTTGTGCGCCAGTTGGGTGCGTTGTCGCCAGTTATGGCGCTATCGCGAGCAGGCTCACTCCTACAGTTGAATGCATTCCAACTGTAGGAGTGAGCCTGCTCGCGATGGGGTCTGAACAAGCGCCGCTAAATCCTGCTGTAACGCCAGCATAAACCCACTCTTTACGCTTTCTTTATGCCCCGCTGCACCCCTCGGTCTCGTTCCTTTACAGCCTCCTTTCCGACAATGCCTCCACACGCGGCAATACGCCGTAACACGGAGATCTTCCATGAGCGTTCTGGACGGGGTGTCCCTGCTGTTGGCAGCCGGGCTGTTCATTTATCTGTTGGTTGCGCTGTTGCGCGCGGATCGGAACTAGGAGCGGCTATGCACAGTTATGACTATTGGCTGATCCTCGCGTTTTTTGCGGTGGTCTTGCTGCCGGCGCCGTTCCTCGGGCGCTTCTACTACAAAGTGATGGAAGGCCAGCGCACCTGGCTGACGCCGGTTCTCGGCCCGGTCGAGCGCGGCTGCTATCGCATCGCCGGGGTCGATCCGCAGGCTGAACAGAGCTGGCAGAAATACACGCTGGCCTTGCTGGCGTTCAACCTCGCCGGTTTCCTGCTGCTGTTCACGATCCTGTTGTTCCAGGATCACCTGCCGCTGAACCCGCAAAACCTGCCGGGCCAGGAATGGACCCAGGCGTTCAACACCGCGGTCAGTTTCATGACCAACACCAACTGGCAGTCCTACAGCGGTGAAGCGACCCTCAGCTACCTGAGCCAGATGGTCGGCCTCACCGTGCAGAACTTTGTCAGCGCCGCCACCGGCCTCGCCGTGCTGGTTGCGCTGTGCCGTGGCATCGGCCGTAAATCGACGAAAACCCTCGGTAACTTCTGGGTCGACATGACTCGCGCCACCCTCTACGGCTTGCTGCCACTGTGCCTGCTGCTGGCGCTGTACCTGGTGTGGCAGGGCGTGCCACAGACCTTCGCGCAATACGTGAATGCGCTGACGATGCAGGGTGTTGATCAAGTGATCCCGCTCGGCCCGGCGGCCAGCCAGATTGCGATCAAGCAACTGGGCACCAACGGCGGTGGCTTCTTCGGTGTCAACTCGGCGCATCCATTCGAAAACCCGACGGCCTGGAGCAACCTGTTCGAGGTGTCTTCGATCATTCTGATTCCGGCGGCGCTGGTGTTCACCTTCGGCCACTACGTCAAGGATCTGCGTCAGAGCCGCGCGATTATCGCCTGCATGCTCGCGCTGTTCCTGATCGGTGGCGCGACTTCGCTGTGGGCCGAATATCAGCCTAACCCGGCGCTGAACAACGTTGCCGTCGAACAGACCGCACCGCTGGAAGGCAAGGAAGCACGCTTCGGCACCACCGCCACGGTGCTGTGGTCGGTGACCACCACGGCGGCGTCGAACGGTTCGGTCAACGGCATGCACGACAGCCTCAACCCGCTCAGCGGCATGGTTGCGCTGGTCAACATGATGGTCGGCGAAGTGATCTTCGGCGGCGTCGGGGCCGGCCTCTACGGCATGTTGCTCAACGTGCTGATCGCGGTGTTTCTCGCCGGCCTGATGATTGGCCGCACCCCGGAATACCTCGGCAAGAAACTGCAGGCGCGGGAAGTGCAATTGCTGGTGGTCACGCTGTTGGTGATGCCGGTGGGCGTGCTGGTACTCGGCGCGATCGCGGCTGTCCTGCCAGGTCCGGCGGCGACCATCAGCAACCCCGGCCCGCACGGTTTCAGCCAGTTGCTGTACGCCTACACCTCGGCCAGTGCCAACAATGGTTCGGCGTTCGGTGGCCTGAGCGCCAACACGCCGTTCCACAACCTGATGCTGGGTCTGGGCATGTTGATCGGTCGCTTCGGTTACATCCTGCCGGTGCTGGCACTGGCCGGCAGTCTGGCGATGAAGAAAACCGCACCGATCGGCCAGAACAGCTTTCCGACCCACGGCCCGCTGTTCGTGACCCTGTTGACCGTGACCATTTTGCTGGTGGGCGGCCTGACCTTCCTGCCAACCCTGGCGCTCGGCCCAATCGCCGAACACCTGAGCATGGGCTTCTAAGGAGCTGATGATGAATATGCCCGCAATCAAACCCGCCGCCGCCAAGGCGCCGGAGCAAGCGAAAACCGCGATCTCGGCCCTGTGGCGGCCAGCGCTGGTGCAAGCCTTCGTCAAGCTCGACCCGCGTCAGTTGGTGCGCTCGCCCGTGATGCTGGTGGTCGAACTGACCGCGATCTTCACCACCGTGCTGTGCTTCATCCCGGACAACGTCGTGCCGACCTTCGTCGCCGCGCAGATTGCCCTGTGGCTGTGGTTCACCGTGCTGTTCGCCAACTTCGCCGAGGCCCTGGCCGAAGGTCGTGGCAAGGCCCGCGCCGACAGCCTCAAGGCGGGCAGCGAAGGCCTCAGCGCGCGGCGCAAAATGGCCAATGGCAGCTTCCAGGTAGTGCCCGCTGCGAATCTGCGCAAAGGTGATGTGGTGCGCGTCGAAGCCGGGGAGATGATCCCCGGTGACGGCGAGGTCATTGAAGGTATCGCGGCGGTCAACGAAGCGGCGATCACTGGCGAATCGGCACCGGTGATTCGCGAGTCTGGCGGTGATCGTTCGGCGGTCACCGGCAACACGCGCCTGGTGTCTGACTGGCTGCTGGTGAAGATCACCGCCAACCCCGGTGAATCGACCCTCGACCGCATGATCGCGCTGGTCGAAGGCGCCAAACGCCAGAAGACCCCGAACGAAGTTGCCCTGGACATTCTGCTGATCGGTCTGACCCTGATCTTCCTGCTGGTGGTGGTGACCCTGCAACCGTTCGCTCATTTCGCCAACGGCAGCTTGCCTCTGGTGTTCCTGGTGGCGCTGCTGGTGACGCTGATTCCGACCACCATTGGCGGTCTGCTCTCGGCCATTGGTATCGCCGGGATGGATCGTCTGGTGCGTCTGAACGTCATCGCCAAGTCTGGCCGTGCCGTAGAGGCGGCCGGTGACGTGCACGTGTTGCTGCTGGACAAGACCGGCACCATCACCTTCGGCAACCGTCGTTGCAGCGCGGTGTATGCCGCTCCGGGTGTGAATGGTCGTGAACTGGCCGAAGGCGCGTTGTTCGCATCCTTGGCCGACGAAACCGCTGAAGGCAAATCCATCGTCGAATACCTGCGCGGTCTGCACCCGCAGCCTGAGCCGGCGCTGGACACTCTGACCGCCGTGCCATTCAGCGCTGAAACCCGCTTGTCCGGTGTCGACTATCAGGGCCGTGTTTACCGCAAGGGCGCAGTGGATTCGCTGCTGGCCTTCCTCGGTCAACAACGTGCCGAGCTGCCGTCGGCACTGTCGCGGGAAATCGACAAGATCGCCCAGAGCGGCGGTACTCCGTTGCTGGTCTGTGCCGACGGCAAACTGCTCGGCGCGATCCACCTCAAGGACGTGGTCAAGCCAGGCATTCGCGAGCGTTTTGCCGAGCTGCGCAAGCTGGGGATTCGCACGGTGATGGTCACCGGCGACAACCCGTTGACTGCTGCGGCCATCGCCGCTGAAGCGGGCGTCGATGACGTGCTCGCCGAAGCCACCCCGGAGAAAAAACTGGCGCGTATCCGTCACGAACAGAACGACGGTCGTCTGGTCGCCATGTGCGGTGACGGCGCCAACGACGCCCCGGCGCTGGCCCAGGCTGACGTCGGCATGGCGATGAACGACGGCACCCAGGCGGCACGCGAAGCGGCGAACATGGTCGACCTCGACAGCGACCCGACCAAGCTGCTGGACGTGGTGCAGGTCGGCAAGGAGTTGCTGGTAACCCGTGGCGCGCTGACGACCTTTTCCATCGCCAACGACATCGCCAAATACTTCGCGATTCTGCCGGCACTGTTCGCTGCGATCTACCCGCAACTGGGCGTGCTGAACATCATGCACCTGACCAGTCCGCAGAGCGCGATCCTGTCGGCCATCGTCTTCAACGCCCTGATCATCGTGGTGCTGATCCCGCTGGCACTGCGTGGCGTGCGGGTGCAGGCAGCGAGCGCTGCGGCGTTGCTGCGCCGCAACCTGTTGATCTATGGACTGGGCGGAATTCTGGTGCCGTTCGTGGGGATCAAGGCGATCGACATGCTGCTGACGGCGCTGCATCTGGTTTGACGGAGTTATTGGGGCTTGGGGCTTTTTGTGGCGAGGGAGCTTGCTCCCGCTGGGCTGCGAAGCGGCCCCAAACCCGGTCACCTGTCTTATCAGATACACGGCGATTACCGGTTTACGACTGCTGCGCAGCCGAGCGGGAGCAAGCTCCCTCGCCACAGATGTCGCAGCGTTGAATATTTGGAAGAGGATTTTGCAATGTCCACAATGATACGTCCGGCCCTGAGCCTGTTGGTGCTGATGACCCTGATCACCGGCGTGGCCTATCCACTGGTGGTGACCGGTGTCGCGCAGGTCGCCTTCCCTGAGCAAGCCAACGGCAGCCTGGTGCGCGACGCCGACGGCAAGGTGCGTGGTTCGTCGCTGATCGCCCAGGATTTCGTCGGTGATGCGTGGTTCCATCCGCGTCCTTCGGCGGGCGCCTTTGCGACTGTTTCCAGCAGCGCCAGCAACCTGGCACCGAGCAATCCGGCGCTGGCCACACGCGTGATCGACGACGCCAACAAGCTGCAGGTGCCAAGCCAGGGGCCGGTGCCATTGGCGTTGCTGACCACCTCCGGCAGTGGTCTGGATCCGCACTTGCCACCGGCGGCAATTGCCTATCAACTGGCGCGTGTCGCGGCAGCCCGTAACCTGCCGGTGTCGACCTTGCAGCAACTGCTCGATGCGCACATCGAACAGCCGTTGGTGGGACCGCCGGTGGTGAATGTGCTGGAGCTGAACATGGCGCTGGAAAAGCTGTAGATCAAAAGATCGCAGCCTGCGGCTACGCCTACACTGGATCGGCCTGCAGGCGCTGGCGCAGGCTGCGATCTTTTAACATTTCACCCTCATTTCAAACCGAACAAGGCAATCTCCGATGAGTGACTCCGGCCGCGCCGACGCGCTGTTAGCAGACCTGCCCCGTGACGGCCGTGGCCGGCTGAAAGTCTTCCTCGGCGCCGCCCCCGGTGTCGGCAAGACCTACGCCATGCTTCAGGCCGCGCACACGCAATTGCGCCAAGGCGTGAAAATCATTGCCGGCGTCGTTGAAACCCACGGCCGGGCCGAAACCGAGGCGCTGCTCGGCGGCTTGCCGCAGCAACCGCTGGTGCGCTTGGAATACCGGGGCGTGACGCTCGAAGAAATGGACCTCGACGGCCTGCTCGCGGCCAAACCGAAACTGGTGCTGGTGGACGAACTGGCGCACACCAACGCCCCCGGCAGTCGCCACGCCAAACGTTGGCAGGACATTCAGGAGCTGCTCGCCGCCGGCATCGACGTCTACACCACGGTCAACGTCCAGCACCTGGAAAGCCTCAACGACCAGGTACGCGGCATCACCGGCGTGCAGGTGCGCGAAACCCTGCCGGACTGGGTGCTGCAGGAGGCTTACGAACTGCTGCTGATCGACCTGCCATCGCGCGAACTGCTGGAGCGTCTGCGCGAAGGCAAGGTCTACGTACCGGAGCAGGCGCGGGCGGCGATCGATGCGTTTTTCACCCAGACCAACCTCACCGCGCTGCGCGAACTGGCGATGCAAACGGCGGCTGCGCAGGTCGATAACGATCTGGCCCAAGGCTATCGTCAACTCGGTCAGGCGGCCCCGGCGGTGCGCGGGCGTTTGCTGGTGGGGATCGACGGTGATGCACAGGCTGAACGCCTGGTGCGTCACGCCAGTCGCGTCGCCCAGCGTCGGCATTTGCCGTGGAGTCTGGTACACGTCGACAACGGCACGGTGCGCGATGAGCAATCGCGCCTGCGCCTGCAAAATGCCCAGCAATTGGCTGAACGTCTGGGCGGCGAAGTGGTGTTGCTGCGTGCCGGTGAAGTGGTGAAAACCCTGATTCAGCATGCCGCTGAGCGCCGCGCGAGTCTGGTGCTGGTCGGCCAGTCGCGGCCGAGTCTGCGTCGTCGCCTGTTCGGTGGCGGGCTTGCAGCACGTTTGCTGCGCCAGGCTCACGGGCTGGAAATCAACGTCCTCGACAACGACCATGAGGACCTTCAACCGCGCCCGCGGGTGACGCCAACGCTGGTCTGGTTCGACTATCTGTTGGCGCTGGTTGCCACGGTGCTGGCCAGCGCTCTGGCGTGGGCGGTGTCGAGTGTGTTGCCGCTGCCGAACATCTCGCTGGTATTCCTCGCGGCGGTGTTGCTGGTGGCGGTGCGCAGCAGCTTGGGGCCGGCGTTGGCCTGTGCGGCGTTGTCGTTCCTGACGTACGATTTTCTGTTCATTCCGCCGAATTTTTCCTTCGCCATCCAGCGCGAAGAAGACGTCCTGACCTTGCTGTTCTTCCTGCTGATGGCGGCGCTCACCGGCAACCTCGCCGCCCGCCAGCGGCGCCAGTTGCAGGCCCTGCGCGACACTCAGGAGGAGACCACTGAACTGCTCGATCTGTCGCGCAAACTTACCGCCGCGACGGACCGTCAGGCGGTGGTCAGCGCCGCCGCGCAGCACCTCAATGGCTGGAGCGATCTGCAGTTGTGCCTGCTCAATCGGGACGGGCAGGGCGGCTGGAAAGTCGAGACCGGCGGGCCGCTGGAGTTCACCGAATCCGAACGTGCCGCCGCCGACTGGGCCTGGCAGCACGATCAACCGGCAGGCATGGGCACCGGCACGCTGCCGTTCGGTCGCTGGTGGTGGTGGCCGCTGTCGGTGGAGGACGGGCCGCTGGCGTTGCTCGGGGTCTGTGCCAAAGAAGGCCAGACCTTGAGTGGCCAGCGTCGGCGCCTGCTCACCGCGTTGAGTCAGCCACTGGCTCAGGCACTGGCCCGGGCGCAATTGGCGGACGATCTGGAAGCTGCGCGCCTGCACGGTGAAACCGAGCAATTGCGCAGTGCATTGCTCGCCTCGGTGTCCCACGATCTGCGCACGCCGCTGACCGCCATGCGCGGCAGTATCGACAGCCTGCTGGCCCTCGGCGAAGCCATCCCGCTGGAAGATCGCCGCGAGTTGCTCGAAGGCACCCGCGATGAAGCCGAACGCCTCGACCGCTACATCCAGAACCTGCTGGACATGACCCGCCTCGGTCACGGTGCGTTGAAGCTGGCGCGCGACTGGGTGGCGCCGGCCGACATTGTCGGCAGTTCGCTCAATCGCCTGCGTGCGGTGCTGGCGCCGTTGCAGGTGAGCACCGATGTGCCGGAAGAATTGCCGCTGCTGTTCGTGCATGCGGCGCTGATCGAGCAGGCGCTGGTCAATGTGCTGGAAAACGCTGCGCGGTTCTCACCGCCGCATGGTCGTTTGCAACTGAGCGCCGGGGCGAATGACGAGGAGATTTTTTTCTCGGTCAGCGATGAGGGGCCGGGGATTCCCGCAGACGAGCGGGCGAAGATTTTCGACATGTTCTACACCGCCGCCCGCGGTGATCGCGGCGGGCAGGGCACCGGTCTGGGGCTGGCGATCTGTCAGGGCATGGTCGGTGCGCATGGCGGGCGGATCAGCGTCGCTGACGGTATCGATGGACGCGGCACCTGCATCACCCTGCACCTGCCGTTGCAGACGCAACCGGGAATGGACAATGAAGCCTGAGTCCGGGTGCGCTACTCTCTTGCCAATCTTTTGTGTTGATGTGAATTCATGAGCCAGACCGCGACCATTTTGGTCATCGATGACGAACCGCAAATCCGCAAATTCCTGCGCATCAGCCTCGCCTCACAAGGCTACAAAGTGCTGGAGGCCGGCACCGGCACCGAGGGCCTGGCCCAGGCCGCGCTGAACAAGCCGGACTTGCTGGTGCTCGACCTCGGCCTGCCGGACATGGACGGCCAGCAGGTGCTGCGCGAGTTTCGCGAATGGGCCACCGCACCGGTGCTGGTGCTCTCGGTGCGGGCCAGCGAAGGGCAGAAAGTCCAGGCGCTGGATGGCGGCGCCAATGACTACGTGACCAAGCCGTTCGGCATCCAGGAATTTCTTGCCCGGGTTCGCGCGTTATTGCGTCAGGCGCCGGTCGGCGAGGCGCAGCAGGCGGCGTTGACGTTTGGCCCGCTGACTGTGGATCTGGCTTATCGGCGGGTGTTGCTCGACGGTGTCGAAGTGGCGCTGACCCGCAAGGAGTACGCGGTGCTGGCGCAACTGGCACGGCATCCGGGACGGGTCATCACCCAGCAGCAGTTGCTCAAGGACATCTGGGGCCCGACGCACACCGAGGACAGTCATTATTTGCGGATCGTCGTCGGGCATTTGCGGCAGAAGCTGGCGGATGACCCGACGCGGCCCCGGTTTATTGTGACGGAGGCGGGGGTCGGGTATCGGCTGCTGAATGAGAACAGCCTGTAGTTTTTGTGGTGTCTGTTCAGCCCCCTTCGCGAGCAGGCTCGCTCCTGCAAGGGTTTTGTGATCGACGCAGATTCAATGTAGGAGTGAGCCTGCTCGCGATGAGGGCATTGCATTCAATAGAGACCTTTCAGGCACTCAACCCTGCTCACTCTCATACCGATCCAGCGTATCCCGAGCAATCTCCCGCCCCAGCGCGATCAATTCCGGCGCCTTGTAGAACTCGAAAAACCGGCACACGCGCTTCGGCACGTTGATCAGGATGTCCGGCGGATACCCGGCGATCTTGTATTGCGCCAGCGACGTCTGCATCACCTCGAAACTCTGGTTGATCAGGTCCAGCAGTGACGCCGGCCCGACGTTATCGATGATGAACGAACCGGTGGCGGATTTCGGTGCGCCTTCGCGCTCGGGGGCGGCTGCCGGTTGCTGGCTTTCCGGTTCGCTGCCTTCCAGCCACGGGTTGATGTCCGCTGCCTGTGTGCGCAGGGCTTCCTGCTCGAGCAACAGCAACTGCTCGGCCTGCTTGCGGCGGAACGGCATCTTCGAACCCAGCGACCTGAGCAAGCTGTCGAAGCGCGAACGAAAGGCTGGCGGGCGCTGAATCACCGGCAGTTTGTAATGCCGCTGGTTGGTCGCGTTGAGATTGACCGCAATGATCAGATCACAGTGGCTCGACACCACCGGCACGATCGGCAACGGGTTGAGAATGCCGCCGTCCACCAGCATCCGGTTGCCTTGCATCACCGGGGTGAACAGGCTGGGAATCGCCGCCGAGGCGCGCATCGCCTGATGCAGGCAGCCTTCCTGGAACCAGATTTCCTGCTGATTGGTGAGGTCGGCGGCGACGGCGGTGTAGGGGATGCGCAAGTCTTCGATGTTGATCTCGCCGACGATCTTGCGGATCTGCCCGAAGACTTTCTCGCCACGGATTGCCCCGAGGCGGAAGCTCACGTCCACCAGCCGCAGCACGTCCAGATAATCGAGGGTTTCGATCCAGTTGCGGTACTCCTCGAGCTTGCCCGCCGCATAGATCCCGCCGACGACCGCGCCCATCGAACAACCGGCAATGCAGGCAATGTCGTAACCGCGTCTTTCGATCTCCTCAATGACCCCGATATGGGCATAGCCCCGGGCGCCACCGGAGCCCAGCACCAGTGCGACACGCTTTTTCATCAAACTTCCTCCCGACAAGGTTCCACAATGCACCCATCCGGGGGCGGGCGACAATCGGCAGGGTCGTTCAGGGCGGCTACGGCGTCGTTTTTTCGATACGCGATGCCCGCGCAGCGCTATCCTTTGATCACCGTAGATTGATGGGCGCCAAGGCACTTTTTCCTTGCCGCAGCGTCTTACCTGCACGACTGTTGACCTATTTTGAGGTGTAAGTGATGAAAGCCTGGATCTGTGTGCCGTTGATCGCGCTGGCATTGGCCGGTTGCGCTGGCAAGACTGCTTATCGTGACAGCTGTGGCAGTCAGCTCGATGCGGCGTGGCACGAACTGGATCTGGCCAAGGCCGAAGGGTTCGCCGGCACGGTCAGCTATTCCAAAGCGCTGTCGTTGCTGACCGCCGCCAAGACCCAACAGCAATTCGAAGGCTTCGAGGGCTGCAGCAAAAAGGCCGAGAAAGCCCGGTTCTACATTCGCGAATCCCGCGCCGGACGCTAAGCTGCTGACATAACGCAAGGATGCGCCTGCCATCCAACGGCAGACTTGTCTTTCAAGCCATTTGAGTCTGGAGCGAGTGATGTCGGCGTTGGTGGATCGGTTGGTGGCTCATGTCCTGAGCCTGGAAGTGCGGCTGCTGGCCTGTCAGGCGCGCTTGACCGCGCGTACCGACCCCGAGGCACTGCACGACTTGCGCACCACGGTGCGACGCTTGCGCAGCCTGCTACGGCCATTGCGCGGCTTGCCTGGTGTCGAGCAATTGGAGGGGGCTGCATCGGCGGTGGGGCAGTTGACCACGCCGTGGCGTGACCGCGAGGTGCTGGCGGCGTATCTGCTCCAGCACGATCAGCCACAAGCGGCGCAGCGACGCATGGCGCAAATGGCCGACGCCTATCCGGCACTGGCCGCGAGTGCCGAAGTGGCGTCGCTGCTGATCATTCTCGACGCCTTTCCGCGATTCTTGCGCGCCTCCCAGCGTCAGGGCCTGCTCAAGGGCCTGGGCAAACGCATCGAGAAACGCCTGCACAAGCAATGGAAAAAACTCGACGAAGCGCTGCACGATCCAGCCCACGACCGGCATCGTCTGCGCTTGCTGATCAAGCGCGTGCGCTATGGCATCGAAGCCTACCCGGAGCTGGATCGTCTGCCTGAAGCGGCGCTGGCCCGGCTGAAGTCAGCGCAGGGCGCTCTGGGTGACTGGCACGATTGCTGGCAGTGGCTGGCGCGGGCCGAGCAGGAAAGCGATCTGCAACCGTGCGTTGCGACCTGGCAGGCGGGCCTGATCAAGGCTGAAGCCAAGGCGGACCGGGTGCTGGAAAAACTCAGTTCAAGCTGCTTCAAAAAATCCTGATATCACCTGAACCCCTGTAGGAGCTGCGAAGGCTGCGATCTTGGCTTTTGAAGGTCAAAAGATCGCAGTCTTCGGCAGCTCCTACAGGGGTTTTTCATTGAGCAGGAAACCGGATAAGGCCTTTCTGTCAGTCCATTTGACCGGAATAGACGCTGCGGCGCTCTGCCATGCTGGTTAAGATCGCTGCATTCACTTTGGCTTTACGAGGTTGTCATGCGTTTTTCCGATCTGCTCGAAGCGGTCCGTCGCCAACCAGAACTGACCATTCCCGCCGAGTGGGGTCAGGGCCGGGCCAGTTTTGGCGGTCTGGTGGCGGCGCTGCAATACGAAGCCATGCGCGCGAAAGTGCCCGCGGATCGCCCGGTGCGATCGCTGGCGATCACCTTTGTCGGCCCGGTCGAGCCGCAAGTGCCGGTGAGTTTCGAAGTCGATGTGTTGCGCGAAGGCAAAGCGGTCAGCCAGGTGCTGGGGCGTGCGATGCAGAATGGTCAGGTGGTGACGATCGTGCAAGGCAGCTTTGGTGCCTCGCGACCTTCGGAAGTGGCAGTTGCCGCCTATCCAGCAGCCGAAATGAAGCACTGGGATGAATGCCAGGAGCTGCCTTATATCAAGGGCGTGACCCCGGAGTTCATGCGTCATCTGTCGATGCGCTGGAGTGTCGGCGGCATGCCGTTCACCGGCAACACCTCGCGGCAGATGGGCGGCTGGGTGCGTTTGCGTGGGGACGTCAAGGAAGAGCCGGTCAATGAGGCGCATCTGCTGGCACTGGTGGATGCGTGGCCGCCGGCCTTGTTGCCGTACCTGAAGAAACCGGCACCGGGCAGCACATTGACCTGGACCATTGAGTTCGTTCAGCCACTACGCGACTTGAGCACGCTGGACTGGTGCAAATACCTGGCTGACATCGAGTACGCCGCCGACGGCTACGGCCATGTCGCCGCCAAGCTGTGGAGCGCGGAAGGGGAATTGATCGCCATGAGCCGGCAGACCGTGACGATTTTTGCCTGAATCAATGCCGACGGTGGCGCTCACGCCAGGCGCGCCACCAGCCGCCGCTGAGGAAAAACCGTGGAAAGGTCAGAAACTGTTCGACCAGCAGGCGTGACACGGCATCCTGGCGATCACTGAACGGCTCGGAGGCTTGCGCCTCCAGGCTGTGGCCGTGGCGCTGCAGACCCAGCGCCGCGACGATCCCGATCACGCCGATGGCGACACTCGCCAGGCTCAGGCTGAACACCCCGGACACGATCAGCAGAAACGCGACGATGAACAACGGCACGGCAATCAGGTGCAACACCAGATTGGTCGGGTGCTGGTGATTGTTCGGGTACGCGCGCCATTGCCACGCGGGAAGATTGGGGTGACGTTTGCCCATGTTTGCTACTCCTCGATCCATGTTGAACACATGATTGAAGAATAGGCCGGGGCGGGTGGGGCGGCGAATCAAGGTTGGCTATTGGCATCATAGTAATGATGGACAAAAAAGATCGCAGCCTTCGGCAGCTCCTACAGGAACCTGCATTCCAATGTAGGAGCTGCCGAAGGCTGCGATCTTTTGATCTTTTGATCTTTTGATCTTCAGAGCTTCAACTGCCCGATGGCCTTGCTCAGCTCCCCGGCCAGTGTCGCCAGCTCATTACTGGTGGTCGCCGAATCCACCGTCTGCTGCACAGTGTTCTCGGTTACATCACGAATACTAACCACCGCCCGATTCATCTCCTCGGCCACCTGACTCTGCTGCTCCGCCGCCACCGCGATCTGCGTGTTGCTCTCGCGCATCTGCGCCACGGCACCGGTGATTTCCGCCAGCGCCTCGCCAGCCTCCTGCGCCTGTTGCACGCAGTCGTCGGCCTTGTAGGAACTCTCCTGCATGAAGTCCACCGCATCGCGGGTGCCGGCCTGCAATGCCGACACCATGGTGGTGATTTCATCGGTGGAGGTCTGCACGCGTTTCGCCAGGTTGCGTACCTCATCGGCGACCACGGCAAACCCACGGCCCATCTCACCGGCCCGGGCGGCTTCGATGGCCGCGTTGAGGGCCAGCAGGTTGGTTTGCTCGGCGATGCTGTGAATCACACTGACCACGCCATTGATCTTCTGGCTGTCTTCGGCCAGGCGCTGGATCATCTCAGCGGTCTGCTGCACACCGCTGGAGAGTCCGGCAATCGACTGCTGCACGCGGCTGACCACTTGCTGACCGCTGCCAGCCAGGCCATCGGCGGTCTGCGACAGATCACGGGTGGCGCCGGCGTGCTGGGCGATGTGGTAAACCGTGGCGGTCATTTCATTGATCGCCGTCGCGGCCTGATCGGTCTCGCTCTGTTGGCCGAGCATGCCGTGGCGCACCTCGTTCATGCTCGCCGCCAGGCGTGCAGCGCCAACGTCGAGTTGTCGCGCGGTGTTGGCAACGGTCGTGACCACCCGTTGATAACCGGCCTGCATCGCATTGAACGCGTTGGCCATCTGCCCGACTTCATCCTTGCAGGCCAGCGGCACACGGGCCGAGAGGTCGCCGCTTTTCTCGACATGCAGCATTACGTCTTTCAATGTATTGAGCTGGCTGAGCAGGAAGCGGATCAGCAGTTGCGAAGCGCCGAGCATTGCCAGCATCAGGATGAACACGGCAACGGCGTAGTTGGCAAAACGCTCGCTGAACACTTGCGCCAGGCTTGGGCCATAGGCGATGACTGCGACTTGCTCGCCGTTGGCACGGCTGAACACTTCGGCGCCCATCAGCGGGTTGTTGCCGAACAATGGCAGGTGATTGATCTCGTTCCAGCCGTTGCTGTCGCTGATTTCCAGCACGGGTTGATCGTTGAGGCGCGGTGCTTCCCCGCGTTTGAAGCTCAACACCTGGTCGGCCTTGGGCAGCGCCTGCCCGGTCGGCCAGGCCTTGAGCAATTGCGCCTGGGCCTGAGCGGAGGTTTTGGACGCCTGGCTGCGGGCCTGCTGCTCGAGTTGCACGGCGTACAGCACCAGCAGCAGGGTGGTGACGAAGGCGACCGCGTTGACCGCCCAGAATTTGTATTTCAGCGAGATATTGCTAAGCCAGGCACCCATGGAGGTCTTCTCTGATAGCGGAAACAGTTTTGGCAAGGTGCCAGCATTGTGCCGCTATGTCGGAAGCCGGGTTTGATGTGGGTCAACAGATCAAAAGATCGCAGCCTTCGGCAGCTCCTGCATTGAGATGCTGTGCACCCTGTAGGAGCTGCCGAAGGCTGCGATCTTTTGCGGCTTACACCAACGTCGGCAGAGTGAAGAACGCACGGGCACATGCGGTGGTGTGCGCCGCCAGATCGTCCTCGCTCTCGCTCCGGTGCAGCGCCACTTCGCGCAGTACTTCAGTCAGGTAGGCCGGCTCGTTGCGACCGTTTTTCGGCTTTGGCCGCAGGGTGCGCGGCAGCAGGTACGGCGCGTCGCTTTCGAGCATCAGCCGTCCGCGCTTGATCTCCTTGACCAGCGGGTGCAGATGCGTGCCCCGGCGCTCGTCGCAGATCCAGCCGGTGATGCCGATGTGCAGGTCCAGATCCAGATAACTGAACAAGGCTTTCTGCTCGCCGGTAAAACAGTGCACCACCGCGGCGGGCAATTGATCACGGAAGTCCCGGAGAATTTCCAGCAGACGCTGGCTGGCGTCACGCTCGTGCAGGAACACCGGCAGTTGCAGCTCTGCGGCCAGCGCCAGATGTTCTTCCAGGACCTTTTCCTGTTGCGGGCGTGGCGAGAAATCGCGGTTGAAGTCCAGCCCGCATTCACCCACGGCGACCACGTTTTTCTCTTGCAGCAGGCTGCGCAAACGACGTGCGCTGTCGGCGTTCCAGTCGCTGGCCGAATGCGGGTGAAGGCCGGCAGTGGCGAACAGCCGTTGCCCGCTTTCATCCAGTTGCTGGCACAGTTCCAGCGCCTGCTCGCTACCCTCGACGCTGGTGCCGGTGAGCACCAGTTGGCAGACCCCGGCGGCGTAGGCGCGGTCGAGCACGGCCTGATGTTTTTCGGCGAAACTTGGGTTGGTCAGGTTGACGCCGATATCGATGAGTTGCATGGTTCTACCTCGGGCCGAAGGGCCGGAAAGCATATCAGAGCTGTAGATTTATAAGAAAAGCCAAGAACTAC
The DNA here is from genome assembly GCF_028830055.1 of Pseudomonas serboccidentalis. Classification (NCBI taxonomy): domain Bacteria; kingdom Pseudomonadati; phylum Pseudomonadota; class Gammaproteobacteria; order Pseudomonadales; family Pseudomonadaceae; genus Pseudomonas; species Pseudomonas serboccidentalis. The sequence goes on along the minus strand of NZ_CP101655.1, from coordinate 3,637,444 downwards.
AAAGAGTTATAGCTGTCTCTTGATGCCGTGACGCAGCCCGGGTTGGCATAAATGCCATCACTGTGCCAGTCTCTCGCACTTTGCCAGCGCTCCAGGCGCTCTGTTTTCGTCGGTGTTTGCGACCGTTCAGCGGTAAAAAAACACCCCGTATTCTTTCCGGAGAGTGGATGCATCGTCCCTCGGTTTTGCTCCTGTTGTGTGCGTCGCTGCTGCTGCCGATAACGGCGGTTGCGCGCCTGCCCGGGCCACTGCAAGCCGTGCCGGCCGCCAAGGTTCGCGACCTGTCGGAAATACGCAGCAGCCGCGTGCTGCGAGTGCTGGTCAACCAGAGTCGCAACAGCTCCGGGGAAGTCCAGGGCCAGGCCATCGGTGTCGAATACCACCGCCTGCGCGCCTTCGAGCAATACCTCAACGGTCACGCCCGCGATGGCCAGGAAGTCACCCTCAAAATAATTCCCAAAGCCAAGGATCAACTGCTCGGCGCCTTGCAGCGCGGCGAAGGCGATCTGGTAGCGCCTGGAGAGCTGCTCGATCTGCAGCCGGGCCATGCGGTGGCCAGCAGTGAACCGATTGCCCGCAACGTGCCGCTGGTGCTGGTCGGCATCAAGGGCGAGCGCCGCTACACCAAGGTCGAACAGCTGTCCGGCAAGACCTTGGCGCTGCCCACCGGCAGCGCTGCTGGTGAGGCGGTCAGCCAGCTCAATCAGAAACTTGCGTTGCACAAACTGGCGCCGATCAAGATCGAGTGGGTCGATCCCACCCTGGCCGTCGAAGACGTGCTGGAGATGGTGCAGGGCGGGATATTTCACCTGACCATCGTCGAGCAACCCATCGCCGAGCGCTGGAGCAAGATCCTGCCCAAGCTGCGTTCTGACCGGCAGTTGATGATCAGCGAGCCGGGTGAGGAATACTGGTTTGTGCGCCGCGATGCCTCGATGCTGCGGGCGAGCATCGATCGCTTTCTGGTCGGCTACAAAAAACCGGCGAACGAGGATGCGGAATTTCTGCGGATCTATCGGCGCCTCTACCAAGTGCATTATCCGTTGGCCAAGGCTAACCGCCAGCGTCTGGAAAAACTGCGCCCGACCCTGCAAAAACACGCTGACGCGCAAAACATGGACTGGTTGAATCTGGCAGCGCTGGCATTCAAGGAGTCGGCCCTGCAACCTGACGCCCGCAGCGGCAGTGGCCCGACCGGGCTGATGCAGATCACCCCGTCCGCGGCGCAGCGGGTCGGCGTGAACAATATCCAGAATCTCGATGCGAATGTGCAGGCCGGGGCCAAGTACCTGGCGATGATCCGCCGCAAGTTTTTCAACAGTCCGAAGCTCAATGAGCGCGAGCGCATGGCGTTCACCCTGGCGGCCTACAACATCGGTCCGGAGCGCGTTCAAGGCATGCGTGCCGAGGCGCGGCGACGTGGCCTGAATCCGAACCAGTGGTTCTTCCAGGTCGAGCGCATCGCCATGGAGCAGGTGGGCATGGGTGCCGTCAGCTATGTTAATAGCGTGAACAAGTACTACTTGGCGTTCGACCGGGAGCGGGAGTCACTGGAGCCCCGGGGACAGAAAGTTGCCTCACGGAAATGATCTAATAAACTGATTGTTATGGCGAAATAATTGCGCTTTTAACATGAATTTAACTGATTAATATAGCGACCAATCCCAACACACTTCTCGCTAAACAAGGAATGCCCCATGAGCTCTCTGATCAACAAGGTTCTGTTCACCCGCGCCGGTTACGGCCTGACCATTCTGCGCATCGCCGTCGGCGTGATCTTCGCCGCCCACGGTTCGCAGAAGCTTTTCGGTCTGTTCGGTGGTTACGGTCTGGCCGGCACTGCGCAGTACATGGACAGCATTGGCCTGCACCCGGGTTACCTGATGGCGACACTGGCCGGCGGTACCGAGTTCTTTGCCGGTCTGGCGTTGATCATCGGCCTGCTGGTGCGTCCGGCAGCGCTGGGTCTGACCTTCCTGTCGCTGGTGGCGATCTTCACCGTGCACATCAGCAACGGTCTGTTCATGGCCAACAACGGTTACGAGTTCGCCCTGGCGCTGCTCGGTGGCAGTCTCGCGGTGATGATCGAAGGCGCCGGCAAGCTGTCGGTGGACCGCGCCATCGCCGGTTGAGCGCTCTGGATCAAGCAAAAGGCCCGCATTGTGCGGGCCTTTTTTGTTGTGGCTGATTCTTGACACTCATCGGTCACGTTATCTAGGATGTTGCTCATGCGCCGATTTAAACAGCTACTTGCGGGGCGCCAGGTAACTCAGACAGTTGCCGTCAGAAGCCGGAACAGGGCTTCGAAATACCGCTAAAGCGCTGGTTCGGTGTTGCCTCTCACCTGCCATGCAGACTTTTGAGGCAGAGACACGACACGATGAATGCACTACGCCCTCCAGCACGTCCCGCGCCGATCACGGCACATATCACCCAGCGCAACCCGAAAATCCTGCTTGGCGGCAAACATCAGCCGACGCTGTTGCGTTATCTCGATGGTTGGCCACGTCGTAGCGGCGGTCCTGCCGCGTTCCTGATCCAGTTTGTCGAAGACGGCGAGTCCCTGGCACGCTTTGCCAGCGACAGTTTCGATCTGGCGGTGATTCAGGCGCCGAGCGCTGAAGACGCTCCGGAAATGATCAGACAACTGACCCGCGTTGCGCGTCAGGGACTGATCACCCGTCGTTGAGGTTTACGGGTAGTTGATCGCCACGATATAGACAAACTGCTCACCGGTCGGCGTCTGCACCCGTACTTCGGCGTCCAGCGCCTTGCCGATCAAGGCGCGGGCCAGCGGCGAGTCGATGCTGATCAAACCCAGTTTGAGATCCAGTTCATCCGGGCCAACGATGCGGTAGCGCGATTGCTTGCCGTCTTCGTCTTCGATGGTCACCCAGGCACCGAAGTAGACCTTGTTCGGGTCACTGGGTTTTTCGCTGACGACCTTCAAGGCTTCGAGGCGCTTGGTGAGAAAACGCACGCGGCTGTCGATCTCGCGCAGCATCTTTTTGCCGTAGGTGTACTCGGCGTTTTCCGAGCGATCCCCCTGAGCCGCCGCCTCGCTGACCGATTGCGTCACCTGCGGGCGGCGTACATGCCACAGCTCATGGAATTCAGCGCGCATCCGCGCTTCACCTTCCGGGGTGATCAGCGCGGTACCGGCGGTGCGGGGAGGGCGATAACGGCTCATGGCAACTTCTTGTGATAAAGACCGCTTGAGTCTATCAACCCTCGCGCAAGACTGTCAGCGGACTTGCATTGAGCGCTCGCCGCGTACCGAAGACACCCGCGCCGCCAATCAGCGCCGCACCGATCAGAGGCAGCACCAGCAGCCACGGATGCGGATGCCACGGCAGGTCGAAGGCAAAGCGATACAACACCAGGCTCACCACCTCCGAACCAATGGCTGCGAGCAAGCCGCTGACCGCCCCGAGCAAGCCGAACTCGATGCGCCGGGCCTTGACCAGTAGCTGCCGCTCCGCACCCAGCGCGCGCAACAGCGCGCCTTGGCGAATGCGTTCATCCAGCGTTGCCTGCAAGCCAGAGAACAGCACCGCCATTCCTGCGGCCAACACAAACAACAACACATACTCCACCGCCAGGGTGACCTGGGCGAGGATACTGCGCAGTTGTTCCAGCAGCGCTTCGACCTGAAGAATGGTCACGGCCGGAAAGGCCCGCGACAACTCGACGATCTGCTGATCGTGACCCGGTGCCAGATAAAAACTGGTCAGGTAGGTCGCCGGCAGATCCTTCAGGGTGCCGGGCTGGAAGATCATGAAGAAATTCGGCTGAAAATTGTCCCAATTGATCTCGCGCAGGCTGGTGACTTTCGCTTCACGATTGACCCCGCCGACGCTGAACACCATGTGATCGCCCAGTTTGAGCTTGAGGCTTTCGGCGACTTTGCCTTCCACCGACACGCCCGGAACATCGTCCGAGGGCTGTTCGGTCCACCACGAGCCGGCCGTGAGCTTGTTGCCGGCCGGCAGGTCGGCAGCCCAGGTCAGGCTCAGGTCACGCTGAACCGCCCGGTCACCGGCCGAATCCTTGCTGACGATCAGTTGCACCGGTTCGCCATTGATGCTGATCAGGCGCCCCGGCACCACCGGGTACAGGGGCGCTGCTTGCGCGGACACGTTGACCAAATGATCGGTGAAGGCCTGTTTGTCCGCCGGCAGGATGTTCAGGGCGAAATAGTTCGGCGCGTTTTTCGGCAACTGGTTTTGCCAGGTGTCGAGCAGTTCACCGCGCAGCAGGGCGATCAACGCCATCGACAGCAGGATCAAACCGAACGCCAGTGATTGCCCGGCGGCGGCCAGTGGATGGCGCAACAACTGACCCAGTCCCAGGCGCCACGGCAGCGAGGCTCGCGCCAACAGACGACGCAGGCTGTTCAGCAGCAACAGCAGCAGCCCGCCAAGGATGAGCGCCGCTACGACGCCGCCACCGAGCAAGGCAAAGGTCAACAGCAGGTCGAGACTCAGGCGCCACATGATCAGGCCCAGCGCACCCAGCGCCGCGCCATAGACCATCCAGGTGCTCGACGGAATCGGCAGCATGTCGCGACGCAGCACCCGCAGCGGAGGCACCCGACCCAGTGCGGCAAGCGGTGGCAGGGCGAACCCGGCGAGCGCCACCAGCCCCGTACCGATCCCGGCCAGCGCCGGAAACAGCCCGCCCGGTGGAACATCCGTCGGCAACAGATCATGCAGCAGGGCAAACAGCCCCAGTTGCGCCAACCAGCCGATCACGGCACCGCTGAGGGCGGCGAACAGACCCAGTACGGTCAATTGAATACTGAACAACAGCAGGGTTTCCCGGCGCGACAAGCCGAGACAGCGCAGAAGGGCACTGGCGTCGAAGCGGCGACTGGCGAAGCGGTTGGCCGACAGCGCCACGGCCACGCCGGCCAACAGCACCGCGACCAGACTGGCCATGTTCAGGTAGCGCTCGGCCTTGCCCAGCGCGCCGCCAATTTGCCGGTTGCCATCACGGGCGTCCTGAATGCGCTGATTCGCTGCCAGTCCCGGTTTGATCAGTTGCCGATAGGTTTCCAGTGCCTGCGGTTCGCCGCGCCACAGTTCGCGGTAGCTGACCCGGCTGCCGGGCTGCACCACGCCGGTGGCGGCGAGGTCGTCGAGGTTGATCATCACCCGAGGCGTGAGGCTGTAGAAGTTGCCGGCGCGATCCGGCTCATAGGTCAGCACGCGGGTCAGCTTCAGGGTCTTCATGCCGACGTCGACGCTGTCGCCGATCTTCAGATCCAGTGCAGTCAGCAGACGGGCTTCGACCCAGGCTTCGCCGGGTTGCGGCTCGCCGCCAGAGGTTTCAGTGGAAAACGGGGCAGGGGCGCTTTTCAGTTCACCGCGCAGCGGGTAGGCGCGATCAACCGCTTTGATGCTCGATAACTGAATGCCGTTGTCGGTGGCGATGACGCTGGAAAACTCCACCACCTGCGCATGATTCAAGCGCAGCTCGGTGCCGCTGCGGATCTGTTCGTCGCGTGCCGGCGAGCTACCTTCAAGCACCAGGTCGGCGCCAAGGAACTCGGTGGCGCGCAGCATCATGGCGCCGTTGAGGCGGGCGCCGAAATAGCCGATGGCGGTACTGGCCGCCACCGCGACGACCAGGGCGAAGAACAGCACGCGCAATTCACCGGCGCGGGCATCGCGCAACAATTGGCGAATAGCGAGACTGAACAGACGCAACAGCGGCAGACGTGCCATCAAGGCTCCAGAGGGGCGACCAGCAGCCCGGCTTCAAGACGGATCAGGCGCCGGCAGCGATGGGCCAGGCGTTCGTCGTGGGTCACCAGCACCAGAGTGGTGCCGCGTTCCTTGTTCAGTTCAAACAGCAAGTCGCTGATGCGCTCGCCGGTGTGGCTGTCGAGGTTGCCGGTAGGTTCGTCGGCGAACAGCACGTCCGGCTCGGCAGCGAAGGCCCGGGCAATCGCCACGCGCTGTTGTTCGCCGCCGGAGAGCTGGCGCGGCGAGTGTGTCAGGCGCTGACCAAGGCCGACCCGTTGCAGCAATTCGGTGGCGCGTTCGCGGGCGTCTTTGCGGCCATCGAGTTCCAGCGGCAGCATGACGTTTTCCAGTGCGTTGAGGCTGTCGAGCAACTGGAAGGATTGAAAGACGAAACCCACGTGTTCGGCGCGAATGCGCGCACGCTGGTCTTCGTCGAGATTGCTCAGACCCTGCCCGGCGAGAATGACTTCGCCGCTGCTCGGCAAGTCAAGGCCGGCCAGCAGGCCGAGCAGGGTGGATTTGCCGGAACCGGACGCGCCGACGATGGCCAGGCTGTCGCCCTTGTTCAGTTCCAGGCTGAGTTCGTGCAGGATGGTCAGTTCACCTTCCGCGCTGGGAACCACTTTGCTAAGGTTCTTCGCGGTGAGAATGCTTGCGCCCATGGAGAATCCGATGCGTGTGTGGTTTTTGAGTGCTGGCCTGGCCTTGATGTGCATGGCCCAGAACGCAGCGGCGGGTACTGTCCTGATCGTTGGCGATAGTATCAGCGCCGGTTTCGGACTGGATACCCGCCTGGGGTGGGTATCGCTGCTCGAGCAACGGCTCAAGCAGGAGGGTTTTGACGACAAAGTGGTCAACGCTTCCATCAGCGGCGATACCAGTGCCGGAGGCCAGGCGCGCCTGCCGGCGCTGCTTGCAGAGCACAGGCCGGAACTGGTGATCCTCGAATTGGGCGGCAATGACGGCTTGCGCGGAATGCCGCCAACGCAATTGCAACAAAACCTTGCGGCGATGATCGACAGCTCCCGCCAGAGCGGCGCCAAGGTGCTGTTGCTCGGCATGCAACTGCCGCCCAACTACGGCAAGCGTTACACCGATGCCTTTGCCGAGGTCTACGGCAAACTCGCCGACGATAAAAAGATCCCGCTGGTACCGTTTTTCCTCGACGGCGTGGGCGGTCATCCCGAGCTGATGCAGGCCGATGGTCTGCACCCGGCCGCCGGGGCTCAGGGCAAGTTGCTGGAAAATGTCTGGCCGACGCTAAAACCGCTGTTATGAGGCTTTTCTAGCGGCAGGCTTTCGGCTAATGTGGCGCCCCCTTATTTGGAGCCCCCGATGCCGCGTCCTGCCTGGTCCCTGTTTGCCTACCAACTGATCGAGCCTGACGAACAGCTGGATCTGTTCGCCTGCCAGGAAGTGCGGGTGCATCTGGTGACCCGTCAGCTCGAACTCGGTGGCTCTGCAGACCGGACGTTGTGCGGCAGCCTGCTGCCGGCGCAACCGCGCTGGTCGAGTGTCGATCGGCGGGTGTTCCAGGATCAGCGCCTGTGTTCGTTGTGCCGGGCGATTCTCGAATCGCAAAAGCGCGGCACCTCGCCGATCTGGCCCGAGTTGCGTTTCGAACTCTAGGATCAAAAGATCGCAGCTTGCGGCAGCTCCTGCATGAAGAGTTGTGTCTGCCCATCGGCGCATCTCCCCGAATTCCCGAGGCGCGGTGTACAATCGCTCTCTTATACCCTTGTTGATCATGCGAAGGATTTTCCGGATGTTGCCGCGCTTTCCTGCCGTCACCCGCTGCCTGTCACTTGCCGCCCTGTGTATGGCCGGTCCCGTTGCTGCATTGGAGTTTCCCTTGCCACCACCCGGTGAGGACATCATCGGCCAGGTGCAGGTGATCAAGGCCAAGTACGAAGATACCTTCGCTGACCTGGGGACAAAATACGATCTGGGCTATTCGGAAATGGTCGCGGCCAACCCGGGCGTCGATGCCTGGCTGCCGGGCGCCGGCACGGAAATCGTCCTGCCGACGCGGTTCATCCTGCCGCCGGGTCCGCGCGAAGGCATCGTGATCAACCTCGCCGAATACCGTCTCTACTACTACCCGAAAGGCCGGAACGTGGTGTACACCTTCCCGCTGGGTATCGGTCGTGAAGGTTGGGGTTCGCCAATCGCGCACACCTCGATCACCGCCAAGACACCGAACCCGACCTGGACCCCTCCAGCGTCGATCAAGGCCGAGCACGCCGCCGATGGTGATCCGCTGCCGAACGTGGTGCCGGCCGGTCCAGACAACCCGCTGGGGCCGTTCAAGTTCACCCTGGGCACGCCGGGCTACCTGATCCACGGTTCGAACAAGAAGTTCGGCATCGGCATGCGCACCAGCCACGGCTGCTTCCGCATGTTCAACAACAACGTGCTGGAGATGGCCAGCATGGTGCCGGTCGGCACTTCGGTGCGCATCCTCAACGACGCGTACAAGTTCGGCAGCAGTGGCGGCAAGGTCTATCTGGAAGCGCACACGCCGATTGACGATAAAGGCAATCCGTCAGTGGTCGACAAGCACACGGCGGTGATCAACGCGATGCTCAAGCGTGAAGATGTCACCAACAACCTGCGCGTGAACTGGGATGTGGTGCGCGATGTGGTGGCGGCCGAAGATGGCTTGCCAACCGAAATCGGCACGCCGAATACCTCGGCACCGATTGTCTCGAGTGCGCCGATCGACCTGCAGCAATAAGATCGATCCGGACCCGTCGATGCGTTTGCGTCGGCGGGTTTTTTATTGCCCGGACAAAAGCTCCAGGCACAAAAAAGCCGACCCAGAAACTGGGTCGGCTTGATAACAATCCCGAGGGATTATTACTTACGGCTTGCTTTGTCCAGCATACGCAGAGCACGCTCGTTAGCTTCGTCAGCAGTCTGTTGTGCTTTTTGAGCAGCAGCCAGAGCTTCATCAGCTTTACGGTATGCTTCGTCTGCACGAGCTTGAGCGCGAGCAGCTGCGTCTTCAGTAGCGGTCAGACGTGCTTCGGTTTCTTTCGATGCGCTGCTGCAACCGGTAGCCAGAACTGCGGCCAGAGCCAGAGCAGAGAATTTCAGAACGTTGTTCATCGTGTTCCCCTTCAAGGACTTTCAATTAAGTGGCTTTCTCCTCCGATTGAGGAAATAGCCGGCGTACATACTACCCATTACTTGTAGTAAGTAAACTGACGTAGCGCAAGAAGCAAAAAAAATTGTAGGCGTTGATTCTTTTTCGAGCAACTTTTGACTGGCCTGTTTAAAAAATATACAGCTGCAAGCCCCGGCTTGAGCCGGTCAATGAGAAAAAGTTCCCATTGTCCTGTACAGTTTTTGCGGTCTTGCACCAAGTCTGCCTAGATGAATTCGTCTACACTTTTGTTCCGATTTTGCATGACACCTCACCTATCTTTGTCGCTCTTGAGGTGACTTTAAAGAAAGCGCTGCGTCTTAAGTCTCAACATCCGGCAACGTTCAGGCGAGCGCCTCGGGAAGATCTTCCCCGCGCCTGCCGCTGCGCCCATCGGAGTTACCCGGTCAACGAGCATGATGACGAGCGCACCTTGAGCATTTTTGCCAATGGTGCCTACTATTTATCAGGTGCTCGGTTGCGCGAGATCGGTGTGGCTCTTCTCGGTGTCCATCAGGCACGGGGTGGCGTAGATGTTCCTTCGCCGGAAAAACATCGGTAAGGTAGGGGTCAGAATTCAAGACCCGCGAGGAGTAGTGATGAGCGAGGCGTTGTCCATCCACCATGACCAGGCTGGTCATCAGTTCGAGACCAATGTGGACGGTCATCGTGCCTACCTGACCTATATGGATCTGGGAAAACAGACCCTGGATATCTATCGCACCTTCGTGCCCAACGCGTTGCGTGGTCGAGGCATCGCGGCAGCTCTGACTGAAAGCGCGCTGCAATACGCCGAAGAAATGGGCTACACGGTGATCCCGTCGTGCTCCTATGTCGAGCGCTACATGGAGCGCCATCAGAAGCGCGCCGCGAAAATCTGATAACACCGCACACACAAAAACGCCGGGCTGAGCCCGGCGTTTTTTTATGCCCGCGAAACGCTGATCAGCTGCGCTGACGCTTCGGCAGAACATCCTTGAGCTTGGCGTGCATGCTGCGCAAGGTGTTCTCGGTGGTGGCCCAGTCAATGCAGGCGTCGGTGATCGACACGCCGTATTGCAGGTCGGCGAGGTCTTTCGGGATGGCCTGGCAGCCCCAGTTCAGATGACTCTCGACCATCAGGCCGATGATCGACTGGTTGCCTTCAAGGATCTGGTTGGCGACGTTTTCCATCACCAGCGGTTGCAGGGCCGGATCCTTGTTGGAGTTGGCGTGGCTGCAATCGACCATGATGTTCGGCTTGATCTTCGCCTTGTTCAGCGCCTGCTCGCACAGGGCGACGCTGACCGAATCGTAGTTCGGCTTGCCGTTGCCGCCACGCAGCACCACGTGACCGTAGGCGTTGCCCTTGGTGGTGACGATCGACACGCCACCTTCCTGGTTGATGCCCAGGAAACGGTGCGGGCTGGAGACCGACTGCAGGGCATTGATCGCCACGGTCAGGCCACCGTCGGTGCCGTTCTTGAAGCCGACGGCCGAGGACAGGCCGGAGGCCATTTCACGGTGAGTCTGGGATTCGGTGGTGCGTGCGCCGATGGCCGACCAGCTGATCAGATCCTGCAGGTACTGCGGGGAGATCGGGTCGAGGGCTTCGGTGGCGGTCGGCAGGCCTTTCTCGGCCAGGTCCAGCAGCAGTTGGCGACCGATGTGCAGACCGTCCTGAATCTTGAACGAGTCGTCGAGGTACGGGTCGTTGATCAGGCCTTTCCAGCCGACGGTGGTCCGTGGCTTCTCGAAATACACGCGCATGACCAGATACAGGGTATCGGAGACTTCCGCCGCCAATGCCTTGAGGCGGTCAGCGTATTCGTGGGCAGCCTTGATGTCGTGGATCGAGCACGGGCCGATCACTACGAACAGACGGTGGTCGGTGCCATCAAGAATGTTGCGAATGACTTCGCGGCCCTTGGTGACGGTGCGCAGGGCAGCGTCGCTCAGAGGAATATCACGCTTGAGCTGATCAGGAGTGATCAGGGTCTCGTTAGAGGCGACGTTTAGGTCGTTGATCGGTAAATCAGCCATCGTTTACTCGTCAGGTCACGGGTGCCGGCCGCCAGCGATCCCCGCGCGGCGGAGCACAGCGGATTTAAGCGCGTCGGGGAGCCGAACCTTAGCGCGTCAGACGCGGCTCGACAATGGGCAAACGCCGCTTTAATCCAGCACTGGCTGGGCAAAAGCCTTGCGAACGCTGTCGTGAGAGAACTCGTCGGCGTGTTGTTCGACCCATTGCAGGGCCAGCGCCTGAATATCCTGCAGGTCGTCGTGGGCCTCGTTCATGCGGCAATAACGTTCGATCTGGCACACCTGCTCGCCCATCCGGGCGCTGAACAGCGTCTGCTCATCGGTGAATGCGATCCCCACCAGATAGCCCTTTTTGCGTCGCAGGCACCACGCCACATAGCCCGGGTAACAGATGTCGGCGTTGAGTGTCGGCATGCGCACCTCAAGGGCGGTGCCGTGGCGCCAGGCGCGGTGATAATTGCAAGCGATCCCGCCGAGGCTGATAGTGTGCAGCTGTTGCCTGGAAATACACTCGGGCTTGAGTAACGTTAATTCGACAGGCACTTCGTCCGGATGAGGAATGAAACGTCCCATGAGCACAGACTCCCTGTGTCGGCCATTTGACATTGTTTCCCCCAGTATAGTGGTCGAATCGCAACTGACCGATTTCGACGCCGACCAGCGGCTGCTGGCGATGAGCGGCGTTTCGCTGGTGATTTTCACCAGCGTCGGCTGTTCCAGCTGCCGTTATGCCAGAGAGGTGTTGCCCGGGTTCGAGCTGGCGGTGGATCGCCTGTGCTGGATCGATGCCGGCAACAACGGCGGGTTGGTGGAGCGTTATCAGGTCTTTCATTTGCCGGCGCTGTTTGTGGTGCGCGACGGCGAGTTCTTTGGGGCATTGCACACGCGCCTGACCGCCGATGCGCTGAACGCGGCAGTGGCGCAGGCGCTGGGTCGAATTGCAGAGGAGTTGCCATAGATGGCGGGAGCAGACAATAAACCGGTGATCGGGATTATCGGCGCCGGGGCAATCGGCGGGTTCTACGGTGTGATGCTGGCGCGGGCCGGTTTCGATGTGCACTTTTTGTTGCGCAGTGAATTCTCGGCGGTGGCCGAACGTGGTTTGCAGGTGGACAGTGCGGTCCACGGCACGCTGACGCTCAACCCGGTGCAAGCCTATGCCAAGGCTGACGACATGCCGGCCTGCGACTGGCTGCTGGTCGGTGCCAAGACCACCAGCAGCGTCGGGCTGGCGCCGGCGATCATTGCTGCGGCCAAACCCGGTGCGAAAGTGTTGGTACTGCAAAACGGTCTGGACGTCGAAGACAGCCTGCGTGAGCTGTTACCCGATTCCCTGCATCTGCTCGGTGGCCTGTGTCTGATCTGTGTGCATCGCGAAGCTCCGGGGCACATCACCCATCAGGCGTTGGGAGCGGTGAACGTCGGCTATCACAGCGGTCCGGCAGCAGATGACACGGCGCGCATGGCGATCGTCGAGGAGGGCGCCAGTCTGTTTCGCGCCGCCGGCATCGACTCCCAGGCGATGCCCAATCTGCATCAGGCACGCTGGCAGAAACTGGTTTGGAATATTCCCTACAACGGTCTCTCGGTTCTGCTCGGTGCCGGCACCACGCCGCTGATGGCTGACGCTGACAGTCGCGCGCTGATCCAGGCGTTGATGGCCGAAGTGGTGCAGGGCGCCAAGGCCTGTGGTCACGACATGCCACCCGGTTACGCCGAGTACCTGTTCATGATGACCGAGAAAATGCCCGACTATTGGCCGAGCATGTACCACGATTTCCTGCACAAACGACCGCTGGAACTGGAAGCGATTTATGCCCGGCCATTGGCGGCGGCCAAGGCGGCAGGGTGTGAACTGCCGCGTATCGAAGCGCTGTATCGCACGTTGAGTTTTATCGACCGACGCAACACTTGAGTCGGTTTTCGAGGGAGTGGGGGAAGGCATGGCCAAGAACATCGATGACAAACTGGTGCTGGCGATTTCGTCTCGCGCCCTGTTCGACCTGAGCGAAAGTCACAAGGTCTACCTGTCGAGCGGCGTCGAAGCCTACCGGCAATATCAGATCGAACACGAAGACGAGATTCTCGCACCGGGCGATGCCTTTCCCCTGGTGGAAAAACTCCTGAGCCTCAACAGTCGCCTCGACCGCGCCCGGGTCGAGGTGATTCTGGTTTCGCGTAACAGTGCCGACACCGGCCTGCGCGCCTTCAACTCGATTCATCACTATGGGCTGGACATTTCCCGGGCGGCATTCGTCGGCGGGCGCAGTCCGTATCCGTACCTCAAGGCCTTTGGCTGTGACCTGTTTCTGTCCACGCACGCCGAGGATGTGCGCGCTGCACTGGACGCTGGATTTGCTGCAGCGACGATTCTGTCTGGTGGCGCCAGTCGTGCCGCCAGTGATGAGTTGCGCATCGCCTTCGACGGCGACGCGGTGCTGTTTTCCGATGAGTCCGAGCGCATTTATCAATCCGGCGGGCTGGAGGCGTTTCAGGCCAAGGAGCGTGAAGCGGCGCGCGAGCCATTGCGCGGCGGGCCGTTCAAAGGCTTTCTGGCCGCGCTCAATGCGCTGCAGCGCGAGTTCCCCGAGGACGATTGCCCGATCCGCACAGCGCTGGTGACCGCGCGTTCGGCGCCGGCCCATGAGCGGGTGATCCGCACCTTGCGCGAGTGGGACATCCGTCTCGACGAGTCGCTGTTCCTCGGCGGGCTGACCAAATCGGCGTTCCTCGAAGCCTTTGCCGCCGATGTGTTTTTCGACGATCAGGCCGGTCACTGCGAGCTCGCGCGTGAAGTGGTCGCCACCGGCCACGTGCCGCACGGCATCAGCAACGAACCATCGATCTAAAGCCCCTGTGCTTCAAGACGTTGCGTCGCACGTCGTACTCGCCAAGGCACTGCTAAGCTGAATCAAATCTCCGCCATGTTGGCACGCGAGGAGGTCATATGATTCGTTCGATGCTGTATGCCACTGACCTCGGTCTGTACGCACCGTTAGTGATGCAGCATGCCCTGGCGTTGGCGCGAACATTCGATGCCGACTTGTATGTGGTGCACGCAGTGGAACCCATGGGGCTGTTTGCCGAGTCGGTGCTGCAAAGCTATCTCGACGAACAGGCATTGAACGAATTCCACAGTCAGGGTCTGAAAACTGTCATCGCGAGTATTGAGCAGCGGGTGCTGGACAGTTTTCGCGAAGAACTGGGCGACGAGGGCGATCAGGATCTGCAGCGTATTTGCGCGGTTCGGGTGGTGCAGGGCGATCCGGCGCAGGTGATTCTCGACCAGGTGCAGAAACTCTCGGTGGATTTGCTGATCGTAGGCACGCATAGCCACGGTGTGGGGGCGGAAACTCCTTTGGGGCGCACGGCGACCCGGGTTCTGCAATTGGCCAAGGTACCGGTTTATCTGGTGCCGTTGGTGGAGCGTCGGCGCCGGGGGGATCGCTGAGGCGGGAATAATGGCGCTTTGATGAAAAAGTTCTAGATTTATTAATTAAACCATTAATATAGTTATATACCGTCGCTGATGCCCGTGGCGTCTACCTGCTTTGAGGGATACATATGAAGCTTCAACAATTGCGCTACATCTGGGAAGTGGCGCACCACGACCTCAACGTTTCCGCTACAGCCCAAAGCCTTTACACCTCGCAACCGGGCATCAGTAAGCAGATCCGCCTGCTGGAAGACGAACTGGGCGTTGAAGTGTTCGCCCGCAGCGGCAAGCACCTGACCCGCGTCACCCCGGCTGGCGAGCGCATCATCACCACCGCGGGCGAAATCCTGCGCAAGGTCGAAAGCATCAAGCAGATTGCCCAGGAATTCTCCAACGAGAAGAAAGGCACTCTGTCGATCGCCACCACCCACACCCAGGCGCGTTATGCGCTGCCGCCGGTGATCAGCAATTTCATCAAGCAATACCCGGACGTGGCGCTGCACATGCACCAGGGTTCGCCGATGCAGATCGCCGAAATGGCGGCTGACGGCACCGTCGATTTCGCCATTGCCACCGAAGCGCTGGAGCTGTTCGGTGATCTGGTGATGATGCCGTGCTATCGCTGGAACCGTTGCGTGGTCGTGCCGCAGGGCCACCCGCTGACCAAGCTGCCGAAACTGACCCTCGAAGCGCTGGCCGAATACCCGATCGTGACTTACGTGTTCGGTTTCACCGGCCGTTCGAAACTCGACGAAGCCTTCAGCCATCGTGGTCTGACGCCGAAAGTGGTGTTCACCGCAGCCGACGCCGACGTGATCAAAACCTACGTGCGCCTGGGTCTGGGCGTGGGCATCGTGGCGAAGATGGCGGTCGATACCAAACTCGATAACGACCTGGTGGTGCTGGATGCCAGCGAGCTGTTCGAGTCGAGCATCACCAAGATCGGTTTCCGTCGTGGCACTTTCCTGCGTGGCTTCATGTGCGACTTCATCGAGAAGTTCGCCCCGCACCTGACCCGCGAAGTGATGGCCAAAGCCATCCAGTGCCACAACAAGCAGGAGCTGGAAGAGCTGTTCGACGGCGTCGAACTGCCGGTCCACTAAGACCCTGCCTCAGAGCACCTCGGTGACAGCGAACTGTTGCCGGGTGCCCGCCACCAGAATCTCCACCTCGTCGCCCTCGAACTTGCCCAGCAGGCTTTTGCCCAGCGGCGAGCGCGGGGTGATGACGGTAATCGGCTGACCCACCACATCGACTTTCAGGCCCGCTGCATCCGGGGCCAGAAACAGCCATTGCTCGCGACCCTTTTCGTCTTCCAGACCGAGCAGGGCGCCGATCTCGATGCCACGATTTTCATCGTAGGCGCGCAGCGTCAAGTTCTGGCACAGCGCCAGCGACTGACGGATTTCTTCGACCCGTTTCGCCTGACCCGCCGCCAGATAAGACGCCTCAAGCCCCAGTGTGTCGTACTTGTTCTCGGCGATGTTCTCTTCGTGGGTCGCGGTTTCATAAGCGGTCTGCGCGGCGCGTTCGGCGATGTCGAGGTCGACGCGCAGTTTGTCGAGGATCAACTGGTGGACGGTGTGTTTGTTCATGATCAATCGCAGAATTGCAAAACGTTGGCGCGGCTCTTCTCGCTTGGCGCGGTCTGGTCCTGTTGCAGCCAGAACTGGCACTTGGGGTTCGACTGATTGCGCGTGCTGCTGCGCGCCTGCTCCAACCGTGCCTGCTGTTCGTTCTTGCGCAGGTTCTCTTCGTACTGCTCGAACAGCGGGCTCTGTGGCGCAATGTCCGGTTGTACCTGGACGGTCGCGGGCGGTTTGGCCAGCTGTTGCACTGCCTGAGCGACAGGCGCCAGCTGTTCGGTGAACACCAGACGCGAGAGCAGCCAGCAGGTCAGCGCGATGGCCAGAAAGCCCAGCCACATGCCCAAAGCAATACTGCCGGTCAGTTGCAGCGCGCTAAGCTGAACAGGCAATGGACGACGCGGGTTGGGACGATAGGGCATGGCTGCCTCCTGGCGGATGATTGCGGGCAAGTGGCGATTGTCGCACGAAGATTAATCGCCGTCGGCTCTTCTGCGCGACGTCATTTATGCGGACAATCAGCGCCTTTGCCAACGGGGAGTCTTGCATGCCGGTACCGAAAACCCGCTGGGATATTTTTTGCACCGTGGTCGATAACTATGGCGACATCGGCGTGACCTGGCGTCTGGCCCGGCAACTGGTGGCCGAACATGCGCTGGCGGTGCGCCTGTGGGTCGATGACCTGCGCGCCTTCGAGCGCATCTGCCCCGAGATCGACATCCACCTGGGCCAGCAAACGCAGCAGGGCGTCGACGTGCGGCACTGGCCGAGCGACTGGCCGCAGACGGAGGCGGCGGACGTGGTGATCGCCGCGTTTGCCTGTCAGTTGCCTCCCGCGTACATGGACGCCATGGCCGAGCGCCAACAGCTGCCGCTGTGGATGAACCTCGATTACCTCAGCGCCGAAGGCTGGGTCATCGGTTGTCACGGTTTGCCCTCGGTGAAATACAAATCGGTGCAGAAGTTTTTCTTCTTTCCCGGGTTTCAGCCGGGCACCGGAGGCTTGCTGCGTGAACGGGGTTTGCTTGAGCGACGTCGTGCGTTTCAGGCGGATGACGAGGCGCAGCGCCAGTTCCTGGAACGTCTGGGGATCGATCGCGCACCGGGCGCACAACTGATTTCACTGTTTGCCTACGAGAACGCCGGTCTCGCCAGTTGGCTGGATGTGCTGGCCGCTGATAACGAACCCACCCACCTGCTGGTGCCGGAAGGGCGGATTCTCGGTGACGTCGCGCGCTGGCTCGGGGTTGACTCACTGGAGGTCGGCGACCTGAACGTGCGTCAGGCGCTGACGGTGCAGGTGCTGCCGTTCGTCCGTCAGGATCAATACGATCAGTTGCTGTGGTGCTGTGATTTCAATGCGGTGCGTGGGGAGGATTCGTTCGTTCGTGCGCAGTGGGCCGGGCGGCCGATGCTCTGGCACATCTATCAGCAGGACGAAGACATCCATCTGGACAAGCTCGACGCCTTCCTTGCGTTGTATACGAAAGGACTTTCGCCGGCGGCTGCCGAGGCGATGAACGGTCTGTGGCATGCCTGGAGTGCCGGGCAACCGATCGGCGAGCACTGGCTAGAGGCCCGTAAACACTGGCCAGAACTGCAGGAAAACGCCGAACAATGGTGTCTGGAACAAGGCTTGCAGGCCGATCTTGCCACGGCGCTGGTACAGTTTTACCTAAATTGGATATGATACGCGGCCTAGATTTTTGTAAATCCCATCCAAATTCGGATATTCGCAATGAAAACTGGTAAAGAACTCAAACCCGGTACCGTGATCCGTATCGACAACGATCCTTGGCTGGTTCAGAAAGCTGAATTCACCAAGTCGGGCCGTAACAGCGCGATCATGAAGACCAAGCTGAAGAACCTGCTGACCGGTTACAAGACCGAAACCGTTTACGGTGCGGACGACAAGCTGGACGACGTGATCCTCGACCGCAAAGAAGCGACCCTGTCCTTCATCAGCGGCGACACCTACACGTTCATGGACACCACTGACTACACCATGTACGAGCTGAACGCCGAAGACATCGAAAGCGTTCTGCCTTTCGTTGAAGAAGGCATGACCGACGTTTGCGAAGCCGTGTTCTTCGAAGAGCGTCTGGTTTCCGTAGAACTGCCGACCACCATCGTGCGCGTAGTTGACTACACCGAAGGTTCGGCTCGTGGCGACACTTCCGGCAAAGTCATGAAGCCAGCCAAGCTGAGCAACGGTACTGAGCTGCAAGTTGCTGACTTCATCGAAATCGGTGACAAGATCGAGATCGACACCCGTGAAGGCGGTTCCTACAAAGGCCGTGCCAAATAAGCACAGCTTTTCGCGGAAAGAAAAAGCCCGACCATTGAGTCGGGCTTTTTTGTGCCTGCAAGGAAGATCAAAAGATCGCAGCCTGCGGCAGCTCCTGCAGGGATCGGTGGAGGAGCTGCCGCAGGCTGCGATCTTTTGCTTCGGTTACACGGTGGTGTGCAGACGCACGTCAACGTTGTCACGGGTGGCGTTGGAGTACGGGCAGACCTGATGCGCGGCTTCGACCAGGCTCTGTGCATCCGCTTGTTCCAGACCCGGCAGGCTGATGTGCAGGTCGATGTCCAGACCGAAACCGCCAGGGATCTGGCCAATGCCGACATGCGCGGTGATCGAGGCGTCGTCGGGGATCTTGCGTTTGGTCTGGCTGGCAACGAATTTCAGTGCGCCGATGAAGCAGGCCGAGTAACCGGCAGCGAACAGTTGCTCAGGGTTGGTCGCTGCACCACCGGCACCACCGAGTTCTTTCGGGGTGGCGAGTTTAACGTCGAGGACGTTGTCGCTGGAGATCGCACGACCGTCACGGCCGCCAGTGGAGGTTGCGATTGCAGTGTAGAGAGTTTGCATGGTGTGAGCCTCGTTCAGAGTCTTTATTTGCGCTAATTGTTTGCGCGCTAAGTAAGTGCGAGATAAATGTAGCTCTCAAATATTTAGCGCGCAATATAAATTTTCGAGAAAGCTGCGTTTCAGTCCTGCAACGAACTGACGATCAGCTTGAAAGTGTTGATTTAGAGCGGATGGTGGGGGTGCGGGGGCTGAAGAATATTTTTCAGGTGAAGCGATCCCTGGTAGGAGTGAGCCTGCTCGCGATAGCGGTGGGACAAAAATCAACGGAAGTCGACTGAACCATCGCTATCGCGAGCAGGCTCACTCCTACTGTGGGAGAGGCAGTGTTGTTATCAAGTCAAGCTGTCTTGCAGGTGGCTGCGCAGGGCTTGCAGCTCCGATTGCAGATGCTGCAGGCGTTCGATGGTAAAGCCGCTGGCGCCCAGGATGCATTGCGGAACGCTCTTGGCCTGGTCACGCAGGGCCCGGCCTTGTGCGGTGAGTTCAACGATCACCACCCGCTCATCCTCGCGACTGCGCGTACGGCTGAGCAAACCTTCAGCCTCCAGGCGCTTGAGCAACGGTGTCAGCGATCCCGGATCGGTCAGCAACCGCGTGCTGATTTCGCCCACGGTCAAACCGTCCTTTTCCCACAGCACCATCATCGCCAGATACTGCGGATAGGTCAGGCCCAGCGCTTGCAGCAACGGCTTGTAGACCTTGGTCATCATCAGCGAGGTGGAGTGCAGGGCGAAGCAGGCCTGGTTGTCCAACAGCAGGTGATCGCAGTTGTCGGTGGTGTCGCGTTCGGTGGTCATGGCAAAGCCTTGTTCGATGATGGGCTTGAATCTAGCGCCCGAATGTTTAATGCGCCAGATAATTATCCAGAACTTAGTGTCGGCCCAGCTCGCGCTGCAGCGCCAGATCCCACGGCGGCACCGGGCTGAAGCGGGTCTTGAGGTATTCCAGAAGCAAGCGGCTGCGCGAGTTGGTTTGCTGTTCCATGCGCAGCGCATAGATACCGGTGCTCTCCGGTTGTGGCAGACCGTTCTCGCAGAACAGCGGTAACAGCTCTCCGCGCAGCAGGTATTCACTGGCCAGCCAGGTCGGCAAGTGCGCGATGCCCAGCCCGGCCAATGCGCCGCACACCAGCGCCTCGGCATTGTTGGCGCTCATGCGGATTCGCGAAGGGCGGTGCAGTTGCATTTGCCCGTCCTGTTCGAAGCGCCAGGCGAAGGGCGGGGCCAGGCCTTCCCAATCCAGTCCGTCATGTTCGCTCAACTGCCCGGGATGACTCGGTGCACCGCGACGCTTGAGGTAATCGGGGCTGGCGCAGGCGATGCGCATCATGCTCGCCAGCGGGGTGGCGACCAGCCGGGTATCGGCCATTTGCCCGGCCCGCAACACCAGGTCGACCTTGCCCAGGTTGGAGCCGTGCATGTCGATGAAGCTGTCGATCAGGTGCAACTGCACGTCCAGGCCCGGGTACAACACCAGAAAATCGGCAATCACCGGTGCCAGATGGCGGCGCCCGAACGCGGCCGGGGCGTCGATGCGAATCAAGCCTTCCGGCGCACTGCTCAGGGACACCGCTTCGGCCCGGGCCAGTTGCAACTCGGCAACAATGCGCCGCGCGCGTTCGGCAAAGGCCAGACCGGCGGGTGTGGCCCGCACGGCGTGGGTGCTGCGGATGAACAACTGGCTACCCACCGCGCTTTCCAGGCTGTCGATGCGCCGCGCCACGGCGGAGGGCGTCAGCGGATGACGACGGGAAGCCGCAGAAAAACTGCCGCTTTCCAACACATCGAGAAACAACCCGAGCTGTTCGGTCAATTGATTGGGATTCATGAGTGTTCAGTGCTTGTGCGAAGTTGGCATAACCATTGTGCGTTGCTGTGCGTTTCCCCGCCAGCCTCGACTGCGTAGGATGAACCGCCTGACGGATGAGGAAATCGCTGTGATCGAGTTCTTGTTGTACCTGCTGTTTGGCGCCGCCCTTGGCACATTAGGCGGCATATTCGGCATCGGCGGTGGCCTGATCGCGATTCCGCTGCTGGGCGTTTGGTTCGGCCTCGATCAGCAGATCGCCCAAGGCACGGCGCTGGTAATGGTCGTGCCCAACGTGATGCTGGCGCTGTGGCGCTATCACCAGCGCAATCGCATCGAACTGCGCCATGCGCTGCCGCTGGCGGTCATGGGCTTCTGCTTTGCCTGGATCGGTTCGATCTGGGCGGTGGGCATCGATGCGCAGACCATGCGCATCGGCTTTGTCGCGTTCCTCATCGTGTTGTCGGTCTACAACCTGGTGCGGATGTTCGGCGCGCGGCCCGCGGCGACCTCCGAGATGCGTTACTCATGGCCATGGCTGGGTGTGCTTGGCGCGGCGTCCGGGACCATGGGCGGGCTGTTCGGTGTCGGCGGGGCCGTGGTGGCGACGCCGGTGCTGACCAGCCTGTTCGGCACCAGCCAAGTGGTCGCCCAGGGCCTGTCGCTGGCGCTGGCGTTGCCGAGCACCGGCGTGACGTTGGTGACGTACGCGGTGCATCACGAGGTGGACTGGATGATCGGCCTGCCGCTGGCCATCGGCGGCCTGGCGAGCATCAGTTGGGGCGTGAAAGTCGCCCACGCCATGCCGGAAAGGCTGCTGCGCGGGCTGTTCTGCGGTTTTCTGGTGCTGTGTGCGGTGATGCTCGCGTTTAAAGTTTGAAGCCTTCGACGATGTGCTCGGCCAGGCACTCGGTGATCGGCGACGGATTGTTCAGGTTGCGGATCAGCATGATGCTGGCCTCGGGCAGCAACGGCAGGTCTTCGTTGGCGCCGAGAATGCGCATGTCCGGGGTGATCAGGCTTTCCAGTTGCGCGGTGATCGCCAGACCCGCGCTTACCACCGCCATCAGCGCCGACAGGCTGGTGCTGTTGTAGGCGATGCGGTAGTCGCGGCCCATCGCGTCCAGCGCATTGCACGCCCACAAGCGGCAGAAACAATCACTGTTGAACATCGCCAGCGGCAACGGCGTCTGCTCGTGGGCGCTGAAATTTTGCGCCTCGGCCCAGACGAAACGCTCCTTGCGCAGCAACTGGCCGATCTCGTTGCCCGGCTCGCGGGTGACGATCGACAAATCCAGGTCGGTACGCTGCAACAGCTGCTTGCTGGACTCGCAATGCACTTCGATCTGGATCAGCGGATAGAACTGGGCGAACCGCGAGAGGATCCCCGGCAGGAAACGCATCACGTAATCGTCCGGCGTACCGATGCGCACGGTGCCGACCATGTGCGGCTCGCGCAGGGTGTTGAACACCTCGCTGTGCAATTTCAGGATGCGCCGCGCATACCCGAGCAGCACCTGGCCCTCGGCGGTCAGGCGCACCTGACGTCCGTCACGCTCGAACAGCTGGCGCTGCAACACGTCTTCTTCCAGACGCTTCATCTGCATGCTCACCGCCGATTGCGTGCGGTTGACCATTTCGCCGGCGCGGGTAAACCCACCCTGATCGGCAATCGCGACGAAGGTGCGCAGGACATCGGTATCGATACTGGGGTAGGCCGACAATTGATGAATCTCCGTGATGAATGCCATCAGAAACATTCGTTGGATTGATCTTAGCGCCAGCGCGAGACTTGAGCCATCCACAAGGAGGGCAACACGATGAAAGGTCAAAGAGAGTATGTAGACGACACAAAATTTTCCGGCCACGGCCATATCGTTTCTGACCTGCTGCACAAGTTTAGTCGCTGGTATGAATTGCACCGTGAACGCGAGTTGCTCGCCAGTCTGAGCGACGAAGCGCTGAAGGACATCGGGGTCAGTCGGGCCGACGTCGAGCACGAGGCCATTCGGCCGTTCTGGGACGATCCGATGCATAAATGATCAGGGCCTTACTACACAAACCACTTTCAGGTGAGGTAGGTTGCGAGCAGACAAGGAGATCTTCATGCCCGCGACTCTGGCCTTTTCCCTCAAACAGGCGCGACGTCTGGCGCTGGCTGCCCAAGGGTTCAACGGGCGCCAGCCGCCAACCGTCCGGGCGCCACAGCTCAACCGGTTGATCGAACGGCTGGGGCTGCTACAGATCGACTCCGTCAACGCCGTGGTGCGCTCGCACTACCTGCCGCTGTTTTCCCGTCTCGGTTCCTATTCCTCTGACTTGCTCGACCAGGCCGCCTGGAGTTCGGGGCGACGCCGTACGCTGTTCGAATACTGGGGCCACGAAGCGTCGTTGCTGCCGCTGACGATGTATCCGTTGCTGGGTTGGCGGATGCAGCGCGCCAGACGTGGCGAGGACATTTATCAGCAATTGGCCAGATTCGGGCGTGAGCAGCAGGCGACGATTCGCCGGGTTCTGGCTTCGGTCGAGGAGCAGGGCGCATTGGGTGCCGGCAGTCTGTCGACCCGCGAAGACAAGGCCGGGCCATGGTGGGACTGGAGCGCGGAAAAGCATGCGCTGGAATGGTTGTTCGCCGCCGGTGAAGTGACGGTGGCCGGCCGTCGCGGGTTTGAGCGTTTGTATGATTTGCCGGAGCGGGTCATCCCCGCGCCGATTCTGCAGCAGCCGCTGCCGGATGAAGCCTGCGCACAGCGTGGCTTGCTGCTGCACGCGGCGCAGGCTCTGGGCGTGGGGACGGAGAAGGACCTGCGGGATTATTTCCGTTTGAGCCCGGGGGACGCCCGCCCGCGTCTGGCGGAACTGGTCGAGGACGGGCAGTTGCAGACCTGTGAAGTCGCCGGTTGGCGACAGATCGCCTATTGCCTGCCGGAGCCGAAAGTGCCGCGCAAAGTTGTCGCCAGTGCGTTGTTGTCGCCGTTCGATTCGTTGATTTGGGAGCGCAGTCGCACCGAGCGGTTATTTGATTTCCGCTATCGGCTGGAGATCTATACGCCGCAGGACAAGCGGGTCTACGGCTATTACGTGCTGCCGTTTCTGCACAACGAGCGGATTGCCGCCCGGGTGGATCTGCGTGCCGAGAGGGCGACAGGACGCCTGGCGGTGCATGCGGTGCACGAGGAGACGCCTGGGCTGGAGGATGAAGGGATGCTGGCGCTGGCTTTGAATTTGCGGCGGATGGCGGATTGGTTGGGGCTGGGGCGGGTGCAGCTCAATTGTCAGCGCGAGAGTGCAGGGCGGTTGCGGGTGGCATTGGCGCAGATCGGTTGTGATTGATCTAACGCCATCGCGAGCAGGCTCACTCCTACAAGGGGTTTGTATATTGACGCGGTCAATGTAGGAGCTGCCGAAGGCTGCGATCTTTTGATCCTGGTCTTAAAAACAAAATCAAAAGATCGCAGCCTTCGGCAGCTCCTACAGGGATCCAGGTCACCCAAAAATCTCTGTGGGAGTGAGCCTGCTCGCGATAGGGGCGACGCGGTCTAGCGGCGGACTTGTTTCAGCGTTTCAGCAATCAAAAACGCCAGTTCCAGCGACTGATCGGCATTCATCCGCGGATCACAGTGGGTGTGATAACGGTCCGACAGCCCGTCTTCAGTGATCGGCCGTGCACCCCCAATGCACTCGGTGACATTCTGCCCGGTCATCTCGATGTGAATCCCGCCGGCATAAGTGCCTTCGGCTTCGTGCACCTGGAAGAACTGTTTCACCTCACCAAGGATCTGCGCGAAGTCGCGGGTCTTGTAGCCGCTGCTGGCCTTGATGGTGTTGCCGTGCATCGGGTCGGAGCTCCACAGTACCTGCTTGCCCTCGCGCTGCACCGCACGGAGCAGCGCCGGCAGGTGATCGCCGACCTTGTTCGCGCCCATCCGCGCGATCAGGTTCAAGCGGCCCGGATCGTTGTCCGGGTTGAGCACGTCGATCAGGCGGATCAGATCGTCCGGGTTCATGCTTGGGCCGACTTTCACCCCGATCGGGTTGTTCACCCCGCGCAGGAATTCGACGTGGGCGCCGTCGAGCTGACGGGTGCGGTCGCCGATCCACAGCATGTGCGCCGAGCAATCGTAGTAATCGTTGGTCAGGCTGTCGCGACGCACGAAGGCTTCTTCGTAGTTCAGCAGCAGCGCCTCGTGGGCGGTGAAGAAACTGGTTTCGCGCAGTTGCGGCGAGCTGTCCATGCCGCAGGCGCGCATGAACGCCAGGGTTTCATCGATGCGGTCGGCGAGGTGGCTGTATTTTTCGGCCAGCGCCGAGTTGGCGATGAAATCGAGGTTCCACTTGTGCACCTGATGCAGGTCGGCAAACCCGCCCTGGGCGAAGGCGCGCAGCAGGTTCAGGGTGGCGGTGGACTGGTGATACGACTGCAGCAGACGCTCGGGATCCGGCACGCGGTTTTTTTCGTCGAAACCGATGCCGTTGACGATGTCGCCACGGTAGGCCGGCAGGGTCACGCCGTCGATGGTTTCATCGTTGGCCGAACGCGGCTTGGCGAACTGGCCGGCCATGCGCCCGACCTTGACCACCGGGCAGCCGGCGGCGAAGGTCATGACGATCGCCATCTGCAGCAACACTTTGAACGTGTCGCGAATCTTCGCCGCGGAGAACTCGGCGAAGCTTTCCGCGCAGTCGCCGCCCTGCAGCAGGAATGCCCGGCCCTGAGTCACTTCGGCAAACTGTCGGCGCAGCTCGCGCGCTTCGCCGGCAAACACCAGCGGCGGGTAGCTGGCCAGGGTCTGCTCGACCTGGCGCAGATGCGCAGCGTCGGGATATTGGGGTTGTTGCTGGATCGGCAGGGCGCGCCAGCTGTCAGGGCTCCAGGATTGGCTCATCACGGTCTCTAAAGGGTTCTACGCACGGGAAGCCCATGGTAGCAGCAATTAGTGCGTGACCTGCTCCCGCCCCATCATCGACAATCGCCGCTTTGCCACGGCGCCTGAGCGGTGCCATCGCGTCACCGCGCCCGGTGACCATCAGGAGACGAAATGACTGAGGAGCGCGTCGAGCATCTGCTCGCCGAGGTACAGGATGAGTTCGGCGTGATTCGCGTGCTGGAAGTGGCCGATTACCGCTTTCTGGAGTTCGGCGACGCGATTGAGCAAAGCTGCGTGTTCACCGCCGATCCGAGCTGGCTGGAGTACGACTACACCCGGGCGATGCTGATTGGCGCGTTGTGCCATGAGCAACCGGAGAGCGCGCTGTTTCTCGGCCTCGGCGCCGGCACGCTGACTCAGGCCTGCCTCAAGTTCCTGCCGCTGGAAGACGTCGAAGCCATCGAACTGCGCCCGGATGTGCCGCGCCTGGCCATCGAATACCTTGGACTGGATGACGACCCGAGGCTCTACATTCGTGTCGGCGATGCGCTGGAGCTGCTGCCGACCGCCGAGCCTGCGGATCTGATCTTTGTCGACCTCTACACCGACGTCGGCCCGGGTGTCGGGCATCTGGCCTGGAGTTTCCTCGGTGACTGCCAGAAACACCTGAATCCGGGCGGCTGGCTGGTGATCAACCAGTGGGCCACCGATGACGGCAAGCCACTGGGCGCCGCGCTGTTGCGCGGGCTCTATCACCGGCATTACTGGGAGCTGCCGGTGAAGGAGGGCAACGTGATTCTGATTGTGCCGGCAGACCTCGATCAGGCACTCGACATGCAGGCCCTGACGGCCCGGGCCGAAGCGCTGGCGCCGAAGTTGGGGTATTCGTTGCAGTCGTTGATCAACAGTATCCGCCCAGCCACCTGAGTGGGGACTCGGTCAACTGTAGGAGCTGCCGAAGGCTGCGATCTTTTGATCTTGTTTTTAAAACCAAAGTCAAAAGATCGCAGCCTTCGGCAGCTCCTACAGGGGGCGCAGTTCATCAGATCCCTTTGAAGATTCCAGGCCGCCTCTCTACCAGCGACCGCACTCCCTCCTTGGCATCCTCACTGCCCAGCAACTTCTTCACCAGCGCCGGTAACCCCTGCGCTGCCGCCGTCTCGCCTTCATAGCGCGCCTGCCGCGCCGACATCAGCGTCGCCTGAACCCCCAGCGGTGCCTGCCGGGCAATCCGTTCGGCCAGTTCGAGCGCTCGCGGCAACAGGTCCTCGCTGGCCATGACTTCCTGCACCAAACCCAAGCGCAAGGCATCATGCGCGTCGAACTCATCACCGGTCAGCAGCCAGCGCATCGCGTTGCCCCAGCCAGCCACCTGATGAAAACGTAACGTCGCGCCACCAAAAGGAAAAATCCCCCGCTGCACTTCCATTTGCGCGAAGCGGGTGTTGCTCGCGCACAGGTTGATATCCGCCGCGAGCATCAACTCGATGCCAATGGTCAGGCAGTAACCCTGGGCGGCGACAATCACCGGTTTGCTGACCCGTGGCCCGACGAACACCCCCCAGGGGTCGCAACCGCCGGTCGGAACCTGCCAGCCTTCGGCGAGGGCGGCGCTGACGTTGAGCAGATCCAGACCCGCGGTAAAGTGCTCGCCATGCCCGAACACCACGGCTACCCGCGCCTCGCTGTCGGCCTCGAATTCACCGTAGGCCAGACTCAGCGCGTTGAGCAGGTCGAGGTCGAATGCGTTGCGTTTGGCGGCTCGATCCAGGCCTATCAAGTGGACATGACCACGACGTTCACGGCTGACGCGGCCGGGGCAGGGCTGATTCATGGGTAAATCCTCGGGCGGGAAGGGCGGGTGCAGCGACGGTATGCCGCACATCGGTGAATCGTTTAAGCGTCATCACCCGCAGGGCCGGGCCTTTTGAAAAATAGACCTTCGCCTGATTATCCGCAAAACCCCGTTACACAGCGGTGACACACGGATTCAAGCGATAAAAAAAGCTCCCTTTTTGGGCAAATTCCGGTATAGTGCGCGCCGGCCTTTAACCGGGCCGCGTTTAGGTAGCGCAATTCCCCGAAGTCAGCTTCGGCTGCATGTCCGCACTGCGGGCTCTTCCTTGACGATTCTTTTTCATTCATACGTTTTCGCAAATCCCCGCCGACAAAGCTGCCAGGGCGACTCTTGAGTCTCAACACGGCATGTGCAGCTTTGGAGCATGGGTCTTTGCGGATGCACTTAGAGGCAGACCCATGACCCAGGAAATCGGCGGCTTCGCCGCTCTTGAACTTCATCCCAATATTGTCGCTGCAGTAGTCGCTACCGGCTATGAAGAGCCTTCGGCCATTCAGCAGCAGTCGATCCCGATCATCCTCGCCGGTCACGATATGATTGGTCAGGCGCAAACCGGTACCGGTAAAACCGCTGCCTTTGCCCTGCCTATCCTGCACCGCATTGATCCGTCCAAGCGCGAGCCGCAAGCTCTGATCCTGGCCCCAACTCGTGAGTTGGCGCTGCAAGTTGCAACCGCTTTCGAAACCTACGCCAAGCAAATGCCGGGCGTAACTGTTGTGGCTGTCTACGGCGGCGCGCCGATGGGCCCACAATTGAAAGCAATCCGTAATGGCGCACAGATCGTTGTCGCCACTCCGGGCCGTCTGTGCGACCACCTGCGTCGTGACGAAAAAGTCCTCGCCACCGTGAACCACCTGGTTCTGGACGAGGCGGACGAAATGCTCAAACTGGGCTTCATGGACGACCTGGAAGTCATCTTCAAGGCCATGCCGGAAACCCGTCAGACCGTATTGTTCTCGGCCACCTTGCCGCAGTCGATCCGTGCCATCGCCGAGCGCCACCTGCGCGATCCGAAGCACGTGAAGATCCAGAGCAAGACCCAGACCGTTACCGCGATCGAACAGGCTCACCTGTTGGTTCACGCTGACCAGAAGACCTCTGCCGTTCTCAGCTTGCTGGAAGTGGAAGATTTCGACGCTCTGATCATGTTCGTGCGCACCAAGCAAGCGACCCTGGATCTGGCCAGTGCCCTGGACGCCAAAGGCTACAAAGCCGCTGCGCTGAACGGTGACATCGCCCAGAACCAGCGTGAGCGCGTCATCGACTCGCTCAAGGATGGCCGTCTGGACATCGTTGTCGCGACCGACGTTGCTGCCCGTGGTCTGGACGTTCCGCGCATCACCCACGTATTCAACGTGGACATGCCGTACGATCCGGAATCCTACGTGCACCGTATCGGCCGTACCGGCCGTGCCGGTCGCGAAGGTCGTGCGCTGCTGCTGGTGACTCCGCGTGAGCGCCGCATGCTGCAAGTGATCGAGCGTGTCACCGGTCAGAAGGTTGCCGAAGTGCGTCTGCCGGACGCTCAGGCGGTTCTCGATGCACGCATCAAGAAACTGACCAACAGCCTGTCGCCGCTGGTCGCTGATGCCGAGTCGACTCACGGCGAACTGCTGGATCGTCTGACCGCTGACATCGGTTGCACCCCGCGTGCACTGGCTGCAGCCCTGCTGCGCAAAGCTACCAACGGTCAAGCGTTGAACCTGGCAGCGATCGAGAAGGAACGTCCACTGGTGCCGAACAACGCACCGCGTGGTGACCGTCCTGAGCGTTCCGGTGATCGTCCGGATCGTGGTGACCGCGAGCGTCGCGCGCCAATGCCTTTGGGCGAAGGTCGTGCCCGTTGCCGTACCGCGCTGGGTGCGCGTGACGGTATCGCCGCCAAGAACCTGCTGGGCGCCATCCTCAACGAAGGTGGTCTGGCCCGCGAAGCAATCGGTCGCATCCAGGTGCGTGACAGCTTCAGCCTCGTCGAGCTGCCGGAAGATGGTCTGGACAAACTCCTGACCAAGCTGAAGGACACTCGCGTCGCTGGCAAGCAGCTGAAACTGCGTCGCTACCGCGAAGATTGATCTGCCCTTGGGCTGATTGATCGAACATAAAAAATCCCCGACTGGTTCGGGGATTTTTTTTGCCTGTCTTTCAAGATCAAAAGATCGCAGGCTGCGGCAGCTTCTACATGTTGGAACGCGTTCCTCCTGTAGGAGCTGCCGCAGGCTGCGATCTTTTGCTTTTAACCGAAACGATAAATATCCATGCCCAGCGCACCCATGGTGAACCCCCGGTGCGCCACGCTGAACTCACCCCCGGCACCGCGGGCAAAATACAGCGGCAACAAATGCTCATCGCTCGGATGGCTGCGCACCGCATTTGGTGCTTGCTGGCGGTAGTCGTGCAAGGCCGCTTCGTCATTGGCCGCCAGCTTGTCGATCATCCAGTCGCGGAAGTCCCGGGCCCACGGCTCGACGCTTTCCGGCCCGGCGTGCCAGTCCAGTTCGCGCAGGTTGTGGGTGATGCTGCCGGAACCGATCAGCAAAATGCCCTGATCGCGCAGACTCGCCAGCGCTTGCCCGACACGGGTTTGCAACGCCGGGCCGCCGCGACTCGGCAGCGACACCTGCACCACCGGGATATCGGCCTGTGGGTACATCAGCGACAGTGGCACCCACACGCCGTGATCGAAAGGTCGTTGCGGATCGAGGCGTGCCGGCAGATGCGCGGCTTGTAGCAATTGGGCGACCTCGGCTGCCAGTTGCGGATCACCGGGGGCCGGGTACTGCACTTCGAACAGGGCGCGCGGGAAGCCACCGAAGTCGTGCCAGGTTTCCGGCTGCGGATTGCTGCTGACCAGCAGTTCCTGGCTCTCCCAGTGGGCAGAAACGATGACGATGGCTTTGGGTTTCGGCAGCTCGGCCGCCAGACGTGCGAGGGCCGGGCCACTGGCGCCGGGTTCCAGGGCCAGCATCGGCGAGCCGTGGGAGATAAACAGGCTGGGAAACATGGAAAGGTTCCTGAGCGGTAAGATGGCCCATCTTCAGTCAGATCATTGATCTAAATCTAATATAAGTTTTAACGCCTTTTGATCGAATTTATTGGGGGGATGCATGCAGCCTGAGTTTTGGCACAAGAAGTGGGAATCCAATCAGATCGGTTTTCATCAGCCTGAGGTGAACCCGTATCTGCAAGGTCACTGGCCGCAACTGACCCTCCCGGCGCAAGCGCGGGTGCTGGTGCCGTTGTGTGGTAAGAGTCTGGATCTGCTGTGGCTGGCCGGGCGTGGTCATCAGGTGCTGGGGGTGGAGTTGTCGAAGAAGGCCATCGAGGACTTTTTCAGTGAGCATCAGGTAACGCCGCAGGTCAGCGACAAAGGGCCGTTCAAGGTCTACCGTGCCGACGCCATCGAGTTGTGGTGCGGGGATTTCTTTGCACTGACCGCAGGCGATGTGGCGGATTGCGCAGCGTTCTATGACCGGGCGGCACTGATTGCCTTGCCGCCAGCGATGCGTGAGCGTTACGCGGCGCATCTGCAGCAGATCCTGCCGCCGACTGTGCAAGGGCTGTTGATCACGCTGGATTACGATCAGGCGCAGATGTCCGGGCCGCCGTTTGCGGTTGACGACGACGAGGTGCAGCGGTTGCTGGGTGGTGCCTGGCAGGTGCGGATGCTGGAAGAGCAGGATGTGCTGGGGGAGAGCTGGAAGTTCCTGCAGGCGGGGGTGACGCGGTTGGAGGAGCGGGTTTACCGGGTTTCTGGGCAGTAGATTTTTGCAGTCAGTGTCGGCCCTGTCGCGAGCAGGCTCACTCCTACAATGATTTGTGGTGACTCGCGAATTGCGTGCACCACAGAACCCTGTAGGAGTGAGCCTGCTCGCGATAGGGGCAGAATGAGCAAACAATTATTTCAATCAATCAAAAAAGGCCCGCATCGCTGCGGGCCTTTTCGTTACTGCACCCGATGGATCAACCGCGACGACGCAACGCGTCGATACGCTCTTCCAGCGGCGGGTGGCTCATGAACATGCGGGCAAAGCCCTGCTTGATGCCACCGTTGATGCCAAAGGCATTCAGGGTGTCCGGCATGTGCACCGGCAGGCCCTGTTCGGCGCGCAGGCGCTGCAGGGCGCCGATCATCGCGTTGGTGCCGGCCAGACGTGCGCCGGCTTCGTCGGCACGGAATTCGCGTTTGCGCGAGAACCACATGACGATGGCACTGGCGAGGATGCCCAGAACCAGTTCGGCGAAGATGGTCGCCACGTAGTAGGCGATGCCCTGGCCTTCTTCGTTCTTGAAGATCACCTTGTCGACGAAGTTGCCGATGATCCGCGCGAAGAACATCACGAAGGTGTTCACCACGCCCTGGATCAATGCCAGGGTGACCATGTCACCGTTGGCCACGTGACCGATTTCGTGCGCCAGTACGGCCTTCACTTCGTCCGGCGAAAAGCGCTCGAGCAAGCCCTGGCTGACCGCGACCAGCGCGTCGTTCTTGTTCCAGCCGGTGGCGAAGGCGTTTGCTTCGTAGGCCGGGAAAATACCGACTTCAGGCATCTTGATCCCGGCTTCGCGGGACAGTTGCTCGACGGTTTGCAGCAGCCATTGCTCATGCCGGGTGCGTGGCTGGCTGATGATCTGGGTGCTGGTGCTCATCTTCGCCATCCACTTGGAGATGAACAGCGAGAACAGGGAACCGGCGAAACCAAAGACCGCACAGAAAACCAGCAGCTGACTGAGGTTGAGATCAACCCCGTTGGCCGCCATGAACCCGTTGAAGCCGAACAGGCTCAGGGTGATGCTGGCTATCAGCACGACCGCCAGGTTAGTGGCCAAAAACAGCAGGATGCGCATCATGGTTGTAGAAATCTCCTCAAGCTAAAGATGTAGCGTACTGCGGGGTATATAAGGTGCGGCACGGGGTGATTCAACCGAGTGACTATTTCAAACTGTGTCCTACAGCGAATTCCATGGTCTGCAGGTCATTCCCCACGACCGAAACCGAAAGGGATGACAGACAGCCGCCGCCCGCCGCCATTACGTCAGATGCGTGCAAGCCATATGAATCGCAAGTGTAGAAGGTGCAGCGAGGCGGGGAGGGCAGAAGTGTTGCTGAATCAGACAGTGCGCAACGTGGGGGCCGTTGCGCACTGTTGACCGGTTACTGGCGGTAGGACTTGAGGAAGTTACCGATGCGTCCGATGGCCATCTCGAGATCGTCGACACGCGGCAGGGTGACCACCCGGAAGTGATCCGGCCACGGCCAGTTGAACGCCGTGCCTTGCACCACCAGCAGCTTCTCGGAGAGCAGCAGGTCGAGGACGAATTTCTCGTCGTTGTGGATCGGGCAGACCTTCGGGTCGATCTTCGGGAACGCATACAGCGCGCCCATCGGCTTGACGCAGCTGACGCCCGGAATGTCGTTGAGCAACTCCCAGGTGCGGTTGCGCTGCTCCAGCAGGCGACCTTGCGGCAGCACCAGGTCGTTGATGCTCTGATAACCGCCCAGCGCGGTCTGGATCGCATGCTGGCTCGGCACGTTGGCACACAGGCGCATGTTGGCCAGAATGTCGATGCCTTCGATGTAACTCTGGGCATTGTGTTTCGGCCCGGAGATGGCTATCCAGCCGGAGCGGAAACCGGCCACGCGGTAGGATTTCGACAGGCCGTTGAAGGTCAGGCACAGCAGGTCCGGGGCCAGCGAAGCGGTGCAGACGTGCACGGCATCGTCGTAGAGGATCTTGTCGTAGATCTCGTCGGAGAACACCACCAGATTGTGCGCACGGGCGATTTCCAGCATGCCCAGCAGCACTTCCTTCGAATACACCGCGCCGGTCGGGTTGTTCGGGTTGATGATCACCATGGCCTTGGTGTTCGGGGTGATCTTGGCCTTGATGTCGGCAAGGTCCGGGAACCAGTTGGCACCCTCGTCGCACAGATAGTGCACGGCGTTACCACCGGCCAGGCTCACGGCGGCGGTCCACAGCGGGTAGTCCGGCGCCGGCACCAGTACTTCGTCGCCGTTGTTGAGCAGCGCCTGCAACGACATCACGATCAGTTCGGACACGCCGTTGCCCAGGTAGATGTCTTCGATGCCGACACCTTCAACATTTTTCTGCTGGTAGTACTGCATCACCGCTTTACGTGCGCTGAACAGACCTTTGGAGTCGCTGTAGCCCTGCGCCGTCGGCAGGTTGCGGATCACATCCTGGAGAATTTCGTCCGGTGCTTCGAAACCAAATGGCGCCGGGTTGCCAATGTTCAGCTTGAGGATGCGCTGGCCTTCCTCTTCCAGACGTTTGGCGTGCTTGAGCACCGGACCGCGAATGTCGTAGCAGACGTTGGCGAGCTTGTTCGATTTGCTGAACTGCATGGCGATGTGATCCCGAAAATGAACGATCCAGACGGCGGATGGACAACCGTGCTGGGATTCCTGCGTCTTCGCACAGGCGGAGTCTTGCGCCGTGGCGCCGAGAATCCGTTTGAATGCGCCCGGTCTGGCTGCCAGACTGGCGTGTGACGAGGCGCAATCATACGTGCCACCCGATCCGTGGAAAAGATACAGATCGGGCTTTTTCAGCCGCTGAGGTGTGATGATGGAAAAGTTGGAAAAAACCCTGGAAGAATGGCGTGCGATGCTCGACCCCGAACAGTACAACGTGTGCCGTCTCAGTGCGACCGAACGGCCGTTCTCCGGCAAATACAACGCCACCAAGACTGACGGCGTCTATCACTGCGTCTGCTGCAATGAGCCGCTGTTCGATTCCACGACCAAATTCGATTCCGGCTGCGGCTGGCCGAGCTTCTATGCGCCGATCGGCGAAAGCGCCATGACCGAAATCCGCGACACCAGCCACGGCATGATTCGCACCGAGGTCAAATGCGCCCGCTGCGATGCGCACCTGGGGCATGTATTCCCTGACGGTCCGCCACCGACCGGCCTGCGTTACTGCATCAACTCGGTGTGCCTGGATCTGGTGCCACGCGAGTAATCGAACGGGCGACCTGTGGGTCGCCTTTCGGATAATTAAATTGCACACAATTTAATTGCTCGCTATGTTTGGCCTTTCCCGATAACCCGCGGAGC
Source organism: Pseudomonas serboccidentalis (assembly GCF_028830055.1). Classification (NCBI taxonomy): domain Bacteria; kingdom Pseudomonadati; phylum Pseudomonadota; class Gammaproteobacteria; order Pseudomonadales; family Pseudomonadaceae; genus Pseudomonas; species Pseudomonas serboccidentalis. The sequence continues at coordinate 3,603,020 of NZ_CP101655.1, read as the reverse complement.
CGACCCATGAGCGACAACCTGCTGAATATCCCGGTCACGAACATCAAGGGCGAGCAAAAGACCCTCGCCGATTACGCCGGCAAAGCGGTGCTGGTGGTCAATACGGCCAGCAAATGCGGTTTCACCCCGCAATACAAGGGGCTGGAACAACTCTGGCAGACCTACAAGGATCAGGGCCTGGTGGTACTGGGTTTCCCGTGCAATCAGTTCGGCAAGCAGGAACCGGGCAACGAGGGTGCGATCAGCGAGTTCTGTGAACTGAACTACGGCGTCAGCTTCCCGCTGTTCAAGAAGATCGACGTCAACGGCGCCGACGCCCATCCGCTGTTTGTGCAGTTGAAAAAGCGCGCTCCGGGTGTGCTCGGCTCCCAAGGCATCAAGTGGAACTTCACCAAGTTCCTGATCGGCAAGGATGGCCAGTTGGTCAAGCGTTTTGCCCCGGCCACCAAGCCGCAGGACCTGACCGGCGAGATCGAAGCCCTGCTCAAATGAACAGCCTGCCCGTTGATTCGCTGAAGCTCGACAATCAGTTGTGCTTCAAGTTGTATGCCGCGTCCCGGGCGGTGATTCGCGCCTACAAGCCGATGCTCGATCAGCTCGGCCTGACCTATCCGCAATACCTGGCTATGCTGGTGCTGTGGGAATGGCAGGACAGTGCGCCGGAGCAACCGACGGTCAAGTCTCTGGGCGAGCGTCTGGCGCTGGATTCCGGCACCCTGACGCCGCTGCTCAAGCGTCTTGAGCTACTGCAGTTGGTGCAGCGTCAGCGTGCGGCGCGTGATGAGCGTGAAGTTCATCTGAGCCTGACGCCGCAAGGGCAGGCGCTGCGCGAACAGGTCGGGCCGCTCAAGGCTCGCTTGTTGTGCGACAGCGGGGTGAATCTTGATCGGCTCAACGATTTGCGCAATGGCCTCGATCACCTGCTGGGGCAGATCAAAGCGCTGACGTAGTCGGGATCCATTGGTCGAGCAGGGCCGCCAGCTCTTCGCGGCGGAACGGCTTGGCCAGGTAATCGCTCATGCCAGCGGCACGGCAACGTTCGCGCTCCTCGGACATGGCGTTGGCGGTCAGCGCGACGATCGGCAGGTGCGGCCAGCGCCCGCTCTGGCGAATCTGCCGGCTCGCTTCGTAGCCGTCCATCACCGGCATGTTGCAGTCCATCAGTACCAGATCGAATTCATCGTGTTCCAGTTGATCCAGCGCTTCGGCGCCGTGGGCCGCAACCACCACGTCGCAGCCGAGCTTGCCGAGCATGCCTTTGGCCACCAGTTGGTTGACCGGATTGTCCTCCACCAGCAGCACCTTTCCGCGCCGCTGAACCGGTTGGCTGTCAAGGCGCGCGTCGTTGATCGTGGTGATGTCGGCCAGCAGGATGCGCCGCAGGATCTGATACAGCGCGTTGCGCGCCAGCGGCCGCGCTTGCTGCTGTAACGGTGCCAGCGCGGCGGCTTCTTCACCGGGCATGAAACTGCCATAGGCCGTCACCACCAGGATCGGCGCGCTGAGCGTCGGGCGCAGACTGAACAGACATTCCGGGCAATCGGTGATCAGCAAGTCTGGGGAGAGGCCCAGCAACGGGTCGTCCATGGTGCGCTGCTCATAGGTTACGCCCCACACCGGCAGCAGCGTCTTGAGCAACTCTGCCAGCCCGCTGCTGGCAGCGGTGATCGCCAGCACCTTGCCGTGCAGCGGCGGCGGCATGACCGCCCGGGTGTGGCATGGCAGCGGCAGGTCGGCACAGAATTGACTGCCGAAACCGGCCTCGGAGCTGATCGTCAGCCGACCCTGCATGGCTTCGCACAGGTTGTAGGTCAGCGCCAGACCGAGGCCGGTGCCGCCGTACTGACGGGTGATGCCGGCACCGGCCTGGGTGAACGGCTGGAAGATTTTCACTTGGGCGTCCTGGGCGATGCCGATGCCAGTGTCGCAGACTTCGATACGTACCCCGTCCTGGTGGGTGGACAGACGCACATCGACGCGGCCGAAACGGGTGAACTTCAGTGCGTTGGAGAGCAGATTGCTGACAATCTGCCGCACCCGGGTCGGATCCCCCAACACCAATGCCGGGAAGTGCGGGTCGATCAGGCACGTCAGCTCGACACTGGGCGCCGCATTCTGTGACAACAGGTTGGCGGTGTCCTCGATCAGTGAACCGAGGTCGAACGGGATGTGTTCCAGTTCCAGCTGCCCGGCATCGAACTTGGACAGGTCGAGAATATCGTTGAGCAACTCCACCAGGACCTTGCCCGAGTCATGAGCAATCGACAGTTGTTGCTGCTGCTCGGCGTTCAGCGGCCCGTCGAGGGAGAGGGCGATCATGCCCAGCAAGCCGTTGAGCGGAGTGCGGATCTCGTGGCTCATGTTGGCGAGGAACGCCGAACGCGCTTCGGCCATGTCCAGTGCGGTGCTGCGGGCCACTTCCAGTTCCTGGTTGGACTGGCTGAGCCGGGCGTTGATGGCCTTCAGCTCGGCGGTGCGCGCCGAAACGATGTGCTCCAGTTGCCCGAGGTAATCGGTCAGGCGGTTTTCGGCGTTGCGCCGTTGCTGGATTTCTGTGGCGATGTTGTCGAACTGCTGGTTGGCAACCCTGACCAGCACACCGATTTCGTCGTTGGCGTGTCCGGCCGGACACTCCAGCATTGTGGGTTCCGCACTGCGCGCATCGCGTGCGCTGAGTTCGCGGATCAGCCGCACCAGTGGCTTGGTCAGCATCACGTAGAACAAGGCCAGCAGAATCCCGGTGAGGATCAGACTGCGGGCAAAGCCGTTGAACAGCGTGATTTCGGCGCGGCGCAGGAACCGGCTGCCGAACGCGTAGGTGTCGACTTCCAGGCTCAGAATGCCCAGCGACTCGTTGGGCAAGTGGTCGAGGTACAGGCGGTCTTCGAATTCGCGCTTGGCACCGAACAGGAAGTCGCTGATGATCCGATAGCCGCTTTGCAGCTCCGGGCGTTTGACGCTGGCCAGGACGTTGCCATTGTTGTCGGTCAGTTGCGCAGAGATGATCGCCGGCGAACGCAGCAGACCCAGGGTCAGTTCCTGGGCCAGTTCGGAATCGATGTTGTAGGCGATTCGAGATGCCGGATTGTGGCTGATTTCCAGCAAAGACAGGATTTCACGGTTGATGGAGGCGTCTTCGCTGGCATAATCGATGCCGATTTGCAGCAGGCTGAGCAGCGTGCCCAGAATGAACCCGACCAGCACAGTGAATCTGGCTTGCTTGTAAGACAGCCGGTGGGTGAATTTGATATCCATAGGGTGATGAACCACTTCCGTTTCCCTTCGCTGCTCAAGCATAGTCGATCATGTATGGATACCGAGGTTCCCGAATCGCCTTGTAACAAGGGCGCGGCGCGCCATTGTTGATCTGATTGTCGTCGCTGAAGCACCATCATCACTTTGAACGTGCCCGAGGAGAAGACGTGGATTCCCGATTGAATGCTTTTCTTGAACGCGCCGAGTCGGTTCTGGCGCGGATCGAGCCGCTGTTGCCGGCTCCGCGTCCTGTTATTGACTGGAACACCTGCCTGGCGGCGCGCTGGCAGCGCGACGGGCGCAGCGGGTTTCTGCTGCCGCTGGAAGTCAGCCTCGACATGCGTCTGAGTGACCTGATCGGTGTCGACCGGCAGCTGGAGCAACTGGGGCGTAACACCCAACAGTTTCTCGACGGCATGCCGGCCAACCACGCGCTGCTCTGGGGCTCGCGCGGTACCGGTAAATCCTCGCTGGTGCGGGCGTTGCTGGCCGAGCACGCCCAGGCCGGCCTGCGCCTGATCGAGATCGAGCGCGATCACCTGGCAGACCTGCCGCGGGTGGTGGAGCAGATCGCCAAACTGCCACAGCGCTTCGTGCTGTTCTGCGATGACCTGTCGTTCGAATCCGGTGAAGGTGATTACCGCGTCCTGAAAAGTGTGCTCGACGGCTCGCTGGAGCAGGCGCCGGACAACGTCTTGCTGTACGCCACGTCCAACCGCCGCCATCTGGTGCCGGAGAAGGAAAGCGACAACGAGAACTGGAAACGCGTCGACGGCGAACTGCATCCCAGCGAAGCGGTGGAAGACAAGATCGCCCTGTCGGACCGTTTCGGTCTGTGGCTGTCGTTCTATCCGTTTACCCAAGAGCACTTTCTCAACGTCGTCGAACACTGGATCGGCCAGTTGGCGGCCAAGGCCGGCTTGAGCTGGCAGCGTGACGAAGCGCTGGACATCCTCGCCGTGCGCTGGGCAACCGGGCGCGGCAATCGCAATGGACGTTGCGCGTACCAATTCGCCCGTTACTGGGTGGGACTGAAATTGCTGGAGCACAAGGCATGATTGATTTGCAACAAAGCGGCCAGGGCCTTGAAGGCTATGGCATGTTGGCCGCGCAACTGGAGTCGCTGCTGGCGGACGAGCGCGATTTCATCGCCAACGCCGCGCAGTTTTCGGCGTTCCTGTTCAACCAGCTCGATGACTTGAACTGGGCCGGTTTCTACCTCAATCGCAACGAAGAACTGGTGCTTGGCCCGTTTCAGGGGCAGATCGCCTGCGTGCGCATTCCATTCGGTCGCGGCGTGTGTGGCGCGGCGGCGGCCAGTCTGCAGACCCAGCGGGTCGAAGACGTGCATGCCTTTCCCGGGCACATTGCCTGTGACAGCGCCTCGAACAGCGAGCTGGTGGTACCGCTGGTCAAGGATGGTCGGTTGATCGGCGTGCTCGATCTCGACAGCCCGAAACTGGCACGTTTCGGTGCCGACGATCAGGCCGGTATCGAGCGTCTGGCGGCGATCTTCCTGCGTCTGACCGACTGCTGATCAGGCGCTCAGGCCAGCCTTGCGCAACAGGCTGGCCGGTTCTACCGCATCGATTTGCCGCGGGTCGAGAAACCGCGCGGCGTACTGCATGTACACCCCTTCGTTGATGAACAGCCCGAACAATTCGGCATCGATGTGGGCCTCGCGGCACATGGTGGCCATGATCCCCAGTGCTTCGCTCAGGGATTTGGCCTTCTTGTACGGCCGGTCAGCCGCAGTCAGAGCCTCGAAGATATCGGCAATCGCCATCATCCGCGCCGGCAGGCTCATGTCTTCGCGCTTCAGGCGTTTGGGGTAACCGCTGCCGTCCATTTTTTCATGATGCCCACCGGCGATTTCCGCGACGCTGTCCAGGTGCCCCGGGAAGGGCAGGTGGCTGAGCATCAGGATCGTCTGCACCATGTGGTGATTGATGATGTAGCGCTCTTCGCGGGTCAGCGTGCCGCGGGCGATGCTCAGGTTGTAGCGTTCGCCGCGGTTGTATTTGTAGCGCGGCACATCCAGTTTGAATCCCCACGGGTTGTCTTCCGGAATCAGTTCGCTGTCGGCGCGTTCGATCAGGTGTTCGGGTTTGTCCGCCAGCAGAGGTTCGCTGGCCGGAAGCTTCGGTGCAGGCGTTCGTGCCTGCCGCCGGTTTTCCTCCCAGGACACGCCCAGACGATCATCGAGGGTGCGCGTCCAGCGACGCTCGGCAATGCGCTCAAGGCGCTGCAGATCGGCTGGCGCCATGGCCTCACCGCCCAGGTTGCAGTGGGCGACAAATGCAAAGTCGTCGTCCAGTTCTGTCAGCGTGGCGTCACGGAGTTCGCTCAGTTGCGCCTCGTTGCCGCCCATGGCCAGTGCCTGCCAGTAGCTGATCCAGGCGTCGCGTTTGAGCACCTCGAAGCGGGTGCGGATTTCGTGGATGCGATCATTGAGGGTTTCCAGTTTGGTGGCCTTGTCGACCACGTATTCCGGTGTCGTGACCTTGCCGCAGTCGTGCAGCCAGGCGGCGATGTGCAGGGCCTCCCATTCGTCTTCGTTTGGCTGATAGCCCTGAAACGCCGGCGCCTGGCTGGCGGCAGCGGCCTGCGCGAGCATCAGCGTCAGCTCCGGCACGCGCTGGCAGTGGCCACCGGTGTAGGGGCTCTTGGCGTCGATGGCACCGGCCAGCAGCTGGATGAACGCATCGAGCAACTGCTTCTGCTTTGCCTGCAGGCGCTGGCTTTCGATACTCACCGCCGCAGCGCCGGAAACCGCCTGCAGGAAGGCGATGCGGTCCGGACGCAGTTTTTCCAGATCCTGCGCGGTGCCGCTGTCGTTGATCAGCAGAATCAACAGGCCGATGGTTTCGTTGTGCCGGTTGCGCAGGCGAATGCCGATCAAGTGGATACGCGGCGACGTCATCGCCAGCAGTACTTTCTGCAAGTCCCCGGCCTGTTCGAAGCCAAGACTGGTCACCACGTTGTCAGCGTTCGTCAGTTGCTGGAACCACGCAGGCCCCTGACCCGCCAGAAGCTCCTGACCCAGCACATCGAACTCGTCCAGATCCTGCGAGACGCCATCGATCACCAGCCCGTAGGGTTCCATCCGGTTGCCATCGTTTTCGCGCAGATAGATCAAGCCTGCCTGCGCCTGGGCGATCTGCACCGTTTCGAACAGCACCCGTTGCAGCAGCGGGGCGAAGCGGGTTTCGGCGCACAGGCTGTCGGTGATGCGGAAGAAACTGGCAAGTGTGTCCTTCATGCGGGCCATCGACAGGCTCAACTGATCCACCTCCAGCACTGGCGAGCGGCGGGTGACCGGAAAGTTGAAATCGAAACTGCGAATCGCGTCGGCTTCCTTGACCAGCGCGTGCAGCGGCTTGACCAGAATTCGCGATATCAGCCAACCCAGCGGCAGGCACAGCAGCAATGTCGCCAAGGTGATCAGCGCGCCTTGCCAGCGCATGCGGTAGGCGTCGGCGAGCAACTCGTCCTCCGGCACCAGCAGGGCCATCTGCAGACCTTTCGGGCCGCCTTCCTGCAGGTTGCTGCGGGCGACGATCCAGTGTCGGCCCGCGACGTCGAGCCGCTTGCCCTGATGCGCCGTGGACAGCAGCGCGTGCAGATTCGGACTCAGGTCGGCGGCCTTGGCCAGGCGTGCATTGCTGTCATCGACAATCAGCCGGCTGCTGTCCGGATAGGCCACGGCATTGCCATCGGCATCGAACAGCACGATTTCGGTGGAGGGTGTAACCACGTGCTTGATCAAGGTGGCCGAGAGCGCGGCCAAGGTCAGATCGGCACCGATCACCGTTGTTGCGCTGCTGCGCCGGGCGAGGGTGGTGCCGACGTTGTGCGTGGAGAAAAACACGTAGGGTTCGGTGGTGATCTGATCGCCTTGTCGCAGGGCGTTGCTGTACCAGTTGCGGGTGCGCGGGTCGTAGCGATCGTCGGGATTGTCCTGATGAGCGACCGGGTTCAGCGTTTCGTCGAAGAACAACGATTGTGAAGACGCGGTGCCGCTGGCCGTGTGTTCGATACTCCAGACCTGATAGGCCGCTGTCGGCGGCGCCTTGAGCAGGGTTTTCAGGGCGTCGGTGCGCAAGGGGCGCACCATGAAGAAGTCGCCGTTGCCATAGCCCAGATACAGCGAAGCGAGGTCGGTGTTGTCCTTGAGCGACTGACTGAACGGCTTGAGCAGTGCCAGACGCTGTTGCAGGTTCGAGGCCTCGGTCGCCTGGTTGACCGCCAGCAGACTGAGCAAATGCCGGATCGGCTGGTAAGTGGCCTGCAGGTCCAGGCGCACGTCCTGTTCGATACGATTGAACAGGTTTTCGCTGCTCGACAGGATGATCCGGGTGGTCTGGCGATAATTGAACAGTCCCAGCACGATGCCCGTGAGCAACAGCAGAAAGGTGAACATGACGCTGATATGCACATGCAACGGGAACCGGCGTTGATCCGGGCGCAGTGGGCTGGGCATCGCTGGCTCTCCATTGAAGTAAACACACTGCTCAGCGCCCAAGCATAGTTAAGGCTCGGTCATTCTGCTTTTTTCAAGCGGTTCGAGTTGTTGCTGCAACGCCTGCTCCAGTTCGACCATGGCCGCATCGGTGGCCTGTATGCGATGCACGAGAGTGAGCCCGGGCGTTGTCGGCGCGCAGGCTTGTTCGAGCGCATCGCAACGGGCGATCAGGCGCGAAGCCTGAGCGATTCGGGCGGCTCCTTTGATCTTGTGCGCCACCACCGCCAATGCCTCACGATCATTGTGCGGGGCCAGGGCCAACAACTCCTGGCGATCGAGGCGGCTGCTCTTGAGCAACTCTGTGAGCAGGCGCCGGGCCTGCAGCGGATTGCCGCCCGTCAACTGATTCAGTCCCTGGAGATTGAATGCAGGCTCGGGCGCGACGGGCTGCAAGCCGTTGACCCAGTGGCTCAGCGCGCTGAGGCTCAAGGGCTTGAACAGACAGTCATTCATGCCGGCCTGTTTGCAGCGCTGCACTTCCTCAGGCTGCGCGTTGGCGGTGAAGCCCAGCACCGTACACGGTGCGCGACCTGTGCGTTGTTCCTGCTGGCGGATGGCAGCGGTCAGTTCATAGCCGTTCATCAGCGGCATGTTGCAGTCGGCAATCACCAGATCGAATTCACCTGCCTGCCACTGTTCAAACCCGCTTCGCCCTTCTTCCGCCAGGCTGAAGCGGTGCCCGAGAAACTCCAGTTGCTGACACATCAACAGGCGATTGGCGGGGTGATCGTCGACCACCAGGATGTTCAGCGGCGTAAAGGTCACGCGGATCGGTGGTTCGGTTTTCGTCGTGGCCACTGTGCACGGCAGCGTTTGCAGCGGCAGCGACAGACAGACCTGGGTGCCGATCCCGGGCTGGCTGCTCAATTGCAACTGGCCGCCCATCATTTCGCAGAGATTGCGGCTGATCACCAGCCCCAGGCCCGCGCCACTGCGGGCCTGCTGTCTGCCACCGTCGGCCTGAGCGAAAGGTTCGAACAGGCGCTGTTGATCTTCGATACTGATCCCGACCCCGGTGTCCTGGATCGTCAACTGGATGAGCGAACACGTTCCCGGGCCATTGGACAGCACGTCCAGCGTGATCCGCACCTGTCCGTACTCGGTGAATTTGATGGCGTTACTGATCAGGTTGGACAGGATTTGCTTGAAGCGTAACGGATCGAGTTCGACATCGACTTGAAGCCCGGGGGGATTGACGCTCAGCGGCAGAGCAAGGTTTTTCTGACGGGCCAGGCCGTCGAAAATCCTGACCACTGACGCCACCGTTTCGACCAGATTGACCCGCTCCGGACTCAGGCTCAGGCGCCCGGACTCGATCCGCGCGATATCGAGGATGTCGCCGATCAGGCCCAGCAGATCCTTGGCCGAGCAGTAGGCGGTTTCGATGGATGAACGATCCGGATGCTGTTCGGCCATGCGTTTGAGGGTCAATTCGAGCATGCCGATGATGGCATTCATCGGCGTACGGATTTCGTGGCTCATGGTCGCCAGAAAGGTACTTTTGGCGCGGTTGGCGTTGTCCGCCTGTTCCTTGGCGCTGCGCAATTCATCGAACAGTTGTCGACGTTCGCTGATGTCGATCCAGCCGCCGATGATCCCTTGCACGTCGCCGCTGGAGTCGCGGTACGGCAGGATCCAGTGGTAGATCGTCAGGCGTCGACCGCCAATGTGCAGCGGACGATCCAGCACCAATGGCGTGCCTTCGTCCACGACCCGCTGGTAATCCGCCTGATACGCCTGCGCTTCGAAGGCATTGCTCAGGGTGCCTTGCATGACGCTTTTGCCGATCACGTCTTCACGTTTGGCGTTGAAGGCTTCGAGGTAGCTGTCGTTGCAGCTTTGCAGCAGGCCTCGACGGTCGCGCACGTAGATCGGATGCGGAGTGCCGTTGACCAGTGAGCGCATGAATTCGAACTGATCGTTCAGGGCGCGCTCGGCCGCCTGACGCTGCTTGATCTGGTGACGCATGTAGGCATTCCACAGCAGTGACAACACCAGCAGCAAACACGCCGCGCCGATCAGTTGGTAGAACAGGCGCTGGTAGTGATGCCAGTTGCCTTGCGCGGCGTTGGAAAAACCACGCCAGCGGCTGTTGATGACGCCCAGTTCCTCGGGCGTGATGCTCAGCAGCGCCTTGTCGAGGATCGACCCCAGTTCGCTGTTGTCGCGGGCGGTGGCCAGTGAAAAGGCCGCCTGGCGGGTGCCCAGGGTCGTGGTGATCTGCAACGGGTGTTCGAAGATTCGCGACGCAATCAGATAGTTGGCGATCACCAGCGAGGCGACCGCGCCATCGGCTTTGCCTTCGGCGAGCAACGTCGCGGCGCCGAAGGTATCGGAGGTTTCAATCAGGTGGATGTCGGGGAACTCGCGGCGCAGGTAATCGGCCATGGGATTGCCTTGGGAGATCGCCAGGGACTTGCCCGAGAGCTGGGTTGGATGAGTCGGGCTGTCAGCGGATTTGCGTGTCAGCAGGACAAACGAGTTTTCCAGATAGGGGCGACTGAACAGCAGGGACTTTTCCCGCTGAGGAGTGGGGAGCAACGCCGCTATCAGGTCGGCCCGGTGCTGGTCGATCTGCTCGATCATGTCGCCGTCGCTGCGGCTGCGTACCAGTTCGAAGCGCATGCCGGTGCGCAGGCGCAGCAGTTCGAGCAGGTCTGCGGTGATGCCCCGCAGATTGCCGTCGCTGTCGAAGAATGTCAGCGGTGCGAACGCCTCATTGACCACGACACGCAGCACTGGATGCTGCTTGAGCCACTGCTCTTCATGGTGGGTCAATTGCAGCTTCTGGTCGGTCAGCAGGATGTCGCTGCCGGCGCTCCAGCGCTTGGCGATGCTGTCCCGTTCACTGGCTGAGACGGCCTGGAGCGCGGTGTTGATGATGGCGAGGAGTTGCGGGTTGTCTGCACGCACGGCAAAGCTGAAACCATGGGCTTCCTGCTTGCCGAAATTGGCCATGCGAATGTTGTTCAGATAACCCTTGTTGATCATGTAGTGGGTGGAGATGGTGTCGCCCAGAAACACATCGGCCTGATCGAAAGCCACCGCGTTGATTGCGTTCTGATAGGAGGGATAGGACGTCAGGATGGCCTTGGGATACAGCGCCTTGACTTCATCCTGCGGCAGATAGTGATACACCATGCTCAGGCGCAGTCCGGCCAGGCCTTCGGTGAGCGTGCGGGTCTCATCTTCACGGGTGACCAGTACCGGCTGATCGATGGCGTAGGGGGTAGAAAGCAGGACGTCGGCACGACTCGCCTCGAAACCGTTGGCCGTCCCGAGCATGTCGACCTGACCGGCTACCAGCGCTCGCAAGGCGGCGTCCCGTGAGGCAAAGCGTTTGACCCGGATCGGCAGCTCGGTGGCCCGGCTGAGCAGGCCGGCGTAGTCGGCGGTGAAGCCTTCGTAATCGCGACCGCTGGCGGTCATGTCGAACGGCGGATAATCCGGTGCGGAAGTGCCCAGTACCAGTTCGCTGCGAGTCTGCAACCATTGACGTTGCGACGGTTCAAGGGCCACGACCAGCGTTTCGTGACCCGAACGGCTGCGCAGCACGTAATCTTGTGCGGTAACGCCCTCGGCATTTACCTGAGTCGTCAGGCACAGGCTCGCGCACAATCCAGCGAGATAGATCTTTAAACGACTGGGCATTCGGGCTCTCACACTAGCGCGTTGCGTTTGGCCATCTCGATAAGTTCAACCAGGGATCTGGCCTTGAGTTTTTGCATCAGGCGCTTCTTGTAGGTACTGACGGTCTTGTTGCTGAGAAACATGCCCTTGGCAATTTCCTTGTTGGTGCGACCTTGGGCAAATAACTGCAAGACCATAAGTTCCCGGTCATTGACGGACTTGAACAGTTCCAGTTCGGCATAACGCACATCGTCGCTGCGTACCGGATTCAACGCCTGGCTGGGGAAATAGTTGTAACCGGAAAGTACGGCCTTGATGGCGCTGACCAGTTCGCTCAAGTCCTCTTCCTTGCACACGTAACCGGATGCGCCGGACTGCATGCAGCGGATACCGAACAGCGTCGGGCATTGCGCGGTCAGTACCAGCGTCTTGAGCGGCATGCCCATGGCGTTGAAGCGGGCGAGGACTTCCAGGCCGTCGAGTTTGGGGATGCTGATATCGAGGATGATCAGGTCGGGCATGCATTCGCGGACCATTTGCATGGCGTCGACCCCGTTATCGGTTTCGCCGACGACCTTGTAACCTTCATGCTCGAGCAGCATTCGAACGGCAAGCCGGATGACGGGGTGATCATCGACAATAAAAACGGAGTTCATAATCAAATCCCATACGTGCGCGAATAAAGCGCGCACCTTAGCTCAGTTAAATGAGCGGTCGCATGAACTCACATGGCTTTAGCGGCAATATAGGATAAGTCCTACACACTAAAAGGAAATCTACTACGACAGAACTCTGTGTCGCGTAAGGAAGTGTTGAGCTTGTTTGTTTAGTTGAATGTTTTAAGTTGCGGGTCGAGTGTTTAAATAAGGTGTTGGGTTGAGGTTTTTTGCGTGAAACGTATTACGTTTCGCTCAGGGTATTTATCGAACAGGTCAGAGCCGATTTATTGGAAAACCGCTCGACCGGACAGCTGCGCTGACCGGTCAAGAAGCGCGCCCGGTCAGTGGCTGGAGCGCCCGGTCATTTCCAGCGCCATGTCACTGGCGTAGCTGTCGGTCATCCCGGCGATGAAGTCGATCATGCGCAGAAACGAAGTGTGCAGCGGTCCATGGGGGTCAGGGGCGTTGTTGCCCAAGAGGTCGAGAATACGCCGGCTCTTGAACGACGGGCTACGGCCGCCATGTTGCTCCAGCGCTGCGCCGCAGAACGCATTGAGGAGGATTTCCAGGGTGGTGTAGGCGCCGATTTCATGCAGCGTCTTGCGCTTGTCCTGGAAGATCTTCTTGCGGGCGATGTCCTTGGCGTTCAGCACGCAACGTTTGGCCGGGCCGTGCATGTGTTCGACGAGGTCGCCGTGCAGGGTGCCGGCCAGCAGCGCGTCCTGTTGCTCGACGAATGCCCGGGCGGCGGCATTCGTCAGGTGCTCGATGGCCTTGCCACGCAGGATCGCCAGTTTGCGCCGACGCGAATCCTGCGGGCCGAGCTGGCGATAAGTCTCCGGCAGATCGTCACCCACCAGGCCGAGCAGCAGCGATTCGACTTCTGCGTACTCCAGCAGCTCCATTTCCAGGCCGTCTTCGAGGTCGATCAGCGCATAGCAGATGTCGTCGGCAGCCTCCATCAGGTACACCAATGGGTGACGCGCCCAGCGCTGGTCTTCCAGCTGCGGCAGGCCGAGCTTGTGGGCGATCTGCTCGAGCAGCGGCAGTTCACTCTGATAGCAGCCGAACTTGTGTTTCTTGTAGCCCAGCGAGTCGGCGTGACGCGCGGTCCACGGATACTTCAGATAGGTGCCGAGGGTGGCGTAGGTGAGGCGGGTGCCGCCGTCGAACTGATGGTACTCAAGCTGAGTCAGCACCCGGAAACCTTGCGCGTTACCTTCGAAATTGAGGAAATCACCGCGCTCGGCTTCGCTCATGCCGTCGAGCCAGCCGCGCCCGGCCGCTTGCTGGAACCAGTGACGGATCGCGTCTTCACCGGAGTGGCCGAAGGGCGGGTTGCCGATGTCATGGGCCAGACAGGCCGACTGCACCACCATGCCCAGGTCGCTGGGTTCGCACCAGTCGGGCAGGGCACTGCGCAAGGTTTCACCGACGCGCATGCCCAGCGAACGGCCCACGCAGCTGACTTCCAGCGAGTGGGTCAGACGGGTGTGGATGTGGTCGTTACTCGATACCGGATGCACCTGGGTCTTGCGTCCCAGACGCCGGAAGGCGCCGGAGAAGATGATGCGGTCATGGTCTTTGTGGAACGGGCTGCGGCCCAGCTCTTGCGGGCTGTGCAGCGGTTTTCCAAGGCGTTCGCGGTTGAGCAGGGTCTGCCAATCCAAGGCTGGTTCTCTCCGTCGGTGATTGGGATGACTATGGCCCTAGCTTCCCGGTTCGCGCCTCCAGCTGCAAGCGGAACTACAGGCCCGCGGCATCAATATCGATCAGCAACAGGCGTTCGCCGTTATCGAAGAACTGGCCGGCGGTCAGGCAATACTGATTGCTGGTGGCGTCGCGGTAGGTGTTGGACAGGGTCAGACGGCGTTCCTCCCAGCCTTCGGCCAACAAGTGATAGAAGTACGGGCGCCATGACCAGTTGTGCCCCAGATAGCGGTTGTCGGCCATCCAGCCACCGGGGCGCCACTCAAGGTTCGGCGTCAGTTGCGTGCCGTGGCGATCGCACTGGTAGAACCGCAGCAACCACGGAAAGGCGTCCAGCTGTGGCAGCGCACTGAGCGGTGCATGGGTCTGAGCCCAGGCCTGGAGGATCGACATCAGTTCGCCGAGCTGTTGACGCATCTGCATCAGACGTCCGCGTTCGGCCAGTTTCTGCCGCACGTAGCGCTGGCGCAGTTCGGCGAAGCGTTGCACGAAGGCGTCAGACGGATAGAAGGCTTCCTGCGCCTTGGCGAAGAGAAATCCCTGGACGTATCGCGAGCCGCATTCCAGAGCGAAATTAAGTTGTGCCTCGGTTTCCACGCCTTCGGCAATGATCCAGCAGCCGGTCTTCTCGGCCATTTGCGCCAGCGCCTTGACCACGTCACTGCTCGGCCCGCCCAACGCTGCGGCCTGAAACAGGCGCATGTCGAGTTTGAGAATGTCCGGCTGCAAGGCCAGCACCCGGTCGAGCTGCGAATAGCCGGCGCCGAAATCGTCAATGGCGATGCGCGCACCGGCCTCGCGATAGCGGGCGACCACTTCAGCCAGGCGCTGACTGTTGCCACCCAGTTCGGTGATCTCGAAGACGATGCGCTGCGGATCGACGCCGTGGCGCAGCATCTGCTTGAGGCTGGGCAACGGCTGATCCGCGCGCAGGCGACTAATCCAGCGCGGCGACATGTTCAGGCTGAGAAACCACTCGGCGGGGGCTTCATGCAGTCGGCTCAGGGCATTGTCGCGAATCTGGCGGTCGAGGCGACGCAGGGCAACGGCGGGTGTGCGCGGGTCGGCGAACAGTGGTCCGACCGAGGCCAGTTGGCCGTCAGCCTGGCGCAGGCGACCCAGTGCCTCGACGCCTGCAATGCGTCCGGTGGCGGTATCGATGAAAGGCTGAAAGCAGGCGAGCGGTTGCCCGTCGATCACGGAGCCTCCTTAGTCGTTCTTGTTCTGGATGAACCCCGCAGACCAGGTAGGCGCGCGGGATTGAACCTCCGGATAAAAGAGGTTCATCCCGCGGGTATTGCAAGAATGCAGCCAGATGCGCGGGCTCAGCGTTTGCTTGAGCTCTGCATCACCAGTTTGATCAGTGGCCCGAGGCTGGTGCCCAGACGAATCAGCCGGGTCAGACCGCCGACGCCACCGCTTTTCGCGCCTTTGCCGGTGATGAATCCCAGCAGCGTGACCGCCGCCACGCCCCAGAGCGGCGCGTGTTTGATGCCGAAACCGTCCTGCAGGTTTTGCGTCATGCCGCGCATGCGCTGCAAGGGTTGCAGCACTTGCCCGGCTTCATGGCGGATTTCCTGGCGATGCATTTCCATGCGCAGGCGGATCAGCGCCTTGCGCATTTCCCGACGCGAGCTGTTGTGGGGAAGTTCAGGCAGGCTCATGGCAACAGGCGCTCCCGATCGTTGGCCAATTCTTCCAGGGTGCCGTGGAAGGGTGAGGACTCATCGAAGACTGCAGCCTTCAGGCGCAAGCCACAGAAAGCGGCCGCCAGGGTGTAGAACACGCACAGGCCGATGATGGCGGGCAGGCGGTAAGTGTCCCAGAACACAATCAGCACCAGCGTCGACAGACCGACCAGCAACAGCAGCGCAAACACCAGTGCCAGACCTGCAAACAGCAACAGGCTGACGGTACGTGCCTTCTGCTCCTGCAGCTCGATGCCGAACAGTTCGACATGGCTGTGCAGCAAACCAAGTACAGCGGCGCCCAGACGCCGCGTGGAGGAGGTGCCCGACCCCAGGCCGGATTCGCCGATCGACATGATCAGCGCCGAGTGGCCAGCAGGCCAATCAGAAAGCCCACCCCGGCGGCGATGCCCACTGATTGCCAAGGGTTGGCCGACACATAGTCTTCGGTGGCGGTGACGGCGGCCTGGCCGCGATCGCGCAGGGTGTCTTCGGTCAGCTTCAGGGTTTCGCGGGCGCGCAGCAGGCTGTCGTGGATCTGTTCGCGCAGCTCATCGGCCTGATCGCCCGCCAGCGTCGCGGTGTGCTCGAGCAACCGTTCGGTGTCGGCGACCAGAGTCTGGAAGTCGTTCATCAGGATTTCTTGAGCAGTCTTTGCCTTGATGCTGGCCATGGGTGGATCTCCGTAAGTGACGTCTGAAGCGTTCGAGTATGAGCCTTGCGCGAAGGTTCAGTACAAATGACTGGTACAGCTTTTGCTATGTCGTGGTGCGTCCTGCAGTCGTCGTGCGCTGTTGGCGGGCGTACATGCAGGAAAACCTTAACTCAAATAATCCTGGTTCGTGTCAGGACATCGACCTGGTGCGCCAAAGTGGTTCATCGCAGCTTCAGTGCGGTGCCGCGCAAGGCGCAACTTGGTGCATGAATTGTCCGCGCGAACCGCTTTGGTGCCTTTTTCAGCCTTCAGGTCTGCCTCTTTATGGAAAATCTGCAAAGCGCTGTGGACACGCTGGTTCACAGTTCCAACACGCTGTTCATTCTGATCGGTGCGGTGATGGTGCTGGCGATGCACGCCGGTTTCGCCTTCCTTGAAGTGGGTACGGTTCGCCAGAAGAACCAGGTCAACGCGCTGTCGAAGATTCTCAGCGACTTCGCGGTCTCGACCCTGGCCTATTTCTTTATAGGCTATTGGATCTCCTACGGGGTGACCTTCATGCAACCGGCGGCGGTACTCAGTGCCGATCACGGTTACGGTCTGGTGAAGTTTTTCTTCCTGCTGACCTTCGCTGCAGCGATCCCGGCGATCATTTCCGGCGGCATCGCCGAGCGTGCACGGTTCGTACCGCAGCTGTGCGCGACGGCGCTGATCGTAGCGTTCATCTACCCGTTTTTCGAAGGCATGATCTGGAACGGTAACTATGGTCTGCAAGCCTGGCTGACGGCCCGATTCGGTGCGGCGTTCCATGATTTCGCCGGCTCCGTGGTGGTTCATGCCATGGGCGGCTGGCTGGCGCTGGCGGCGGTGCTGTTGCTCGGTCCGCGCAACGGGCGTTATCGCGACGGGCGCCTGGTGGCATTCGCGCCGTCGAGCATTCCGTTTCTGGCGCTGGGTTCGTGGATTCTCATTGTCGGCTGGTTCGGCTTCAACGTGATGAGCGCGCAAACCTTGCAGGGTGTCAGCGGTCTGGTCGCGGTCAACTCGTTGATGGCGATGGTCGGCGGCACGGTGGCGGCGTTGATCGCCGGGCGCAACGACCCGGGCTTTTTGCACAACGGCCCATTGGCCGGGCTGGTGGCGGTCTGCGCCGGTTCTGACCTGATGCACCCGGTCGGTGCCTTGGTCACCGGCGCGATTGCCGGCGCATTGTTTGTGTGGTGCTTTACCGCCGCGCAAGTCAAATGGCGCATCGACGATGTGCTGGGGGTCTGGCCGTTGCACGGTTTGTGCGGGGTGTGGGGCGGGGTTGCCTGCGGCATCTTCGGCCAGAGCGCGCTCGGTGGCCTCGGTGGTGTCAGCCTGATCAGCCAGTTGATCGGCACCGCGCTCGGCGTGGTGGTCGCGCTGATCGGTGGTTTTGCCGTCTACGGTTTGATCAAGGCGTTGCACGGTCTGCGCCTGAGTCAGGAACAGGAGTATTACGGCGCCGACCTGTCGCTGCACAAGATCGGCGCGGTCAGTCAGGATTAGGTTTCCTCATCGTCGGCACCGGGGTAAAACCCGTGCAGCAGGCGATAACGGTCACTGCGCACCTGATCGACTCGCTCCTGTACCTGCCGCGCTGGCAGACCGAGCAGGATCAGTGCGTGAGAGCCGAGCATCAGGCTCGACTCCAACAGTTCCGGCACCACTTCGGTGGCGCCGGCCGCCTTGAGCTCGGCCAATTGGCTATCGTCGCGGGTGCGCACCAGTATCGGCACTTGATCATTGTGGCGGCGTGCTTCCTTGAGAATATGCAGGGCAACGTCGCATTGATCCACGGCGATTACCACCAGTCGTGCGCGCAACAGTCCGACGGCGATCAGCAGATCGGTGCGAGAAGAGTCGCCGTAATACACATTGCTTTCGCCGACGGCAGCTTCCTGGATCCGCACCGGGTCGTTGTCCAGAGCAATGTAAGGCTGATTGGCATTGCGCATGAAACGGCCGATGGACTGGCCGACCCGCCCGTATCCACAAATCACCACATGCTGGTCGAGGTCGGCGTTGAGCGCGCTGATCTCTTCGATTTGCGCTTCCTGGTTCGGCTTGCGATGCAGGCGCAAGGCAATTTTCGGCGCCGCGCGCAGTAACAGCGGGGTCAGCAGCATCGAGCAGAATGTTGCCGCCAACAGCAGGGCGCCCAACTCGGCAGGCAGTATCTTGTTTTGCTGCATCTGCGCCATCAACGCGAAGCAGAATTCACCCCCTTGCGCCAGGGCCAGGCCGCTGCGCCAGGCGGTTTCGTGATCGCTGCCGCGCCACTTCACCAGCAGCGCCACGACCGAGCCCTTGAGCAGCATCAGGCCGAGGGTAAGACCGATGATCAGCACGCTGTGGCTGACAAACAGTTGCAAGTCGATCAGCATGCCGATGCTGACGAAAAACACCCCGAGCAGAATGTCGCGAAAGGGCCGGATGTCGGCCTCGATCTGGTGGCGGTAGTGACTTTCGCCCAGCAGCATGCCGGCCAGAAATGCACCGAGAGCCGGGGACAGGCCCAGCAGGTGCGTCAGCCATGCGGTCAGCAGCACAATGACCAGCGCCAGCAGCACGAACAATTCCGCCGAGCGCGAGGCGGCCACTTCATGAAACAGCCGTGGCAGCAACCAGCGGCTGGCCAGCAGCAAACCGAAAAACAGCACCACGGTCTTTGCCAGGGTCAGTGGCAAGGCCCAATACCAGGCTTGTGCGCTGCTCCCGGCGAACACCGGTACCAGCGTCAGCAGCAACACCGCGACCACGTCCTGAAACAACAAGACCCCGACGGCGTTCTGCCCGTGACTGCTGAACACTTCGCCCAGGCTGCTCAGCTCCTTGGTGACAATCGCCGTCGACGACAACGACAGCCCGGCCCCAAGCAACAGCGCCGGGGGCACCGGTATGCCCAGCAGGATCAACACCAGGCCCAGCAACGCTGTGCTGAGCAACACTTGCTGACTGCCCAGGCGAAACACCACCTGACGCAGCGCGATCATTTTCGACAGGGAAAACTCTAGGCCCAGCGAAAACAGCAGGAACACCACGCCCAGCTCGGCCACGTCAGGCAGGTGTTCACTCTCGTTGACCCAGTCGAATGCGGTCGGCCCGACCATCAGACCCACGCAGAGATAGCCCAGCACCGGCGGCAAGCGCAGACGGCGGAACAGGGCAATCATCACCAGGGACGACGCGAGGATGATCAGCAGGTTGGCAAACACAAGACACTCCGATGGCAGGCTCTGGCTTCTCAAGCGTAGAGGCAAAAAGCGCGGGAGCATCGCCTGATTGGCTTTTTTGCGGACTGATTTGCGTCAGGGTTTTGCGTATCTGACGCCGTGTCCGGTCCTTTGGGCAGCCGCGGCTCGACGGGTTTTCGAGGCGGGCCTAGAATGAACGCTCATTTTTCCGGTTGAGCGATCATGCCTCCTGAATGTCAGTTGTTCGGCACCCTGGGATGTCATCTGTGCGAGTTGGCAGAGGCCGAATTGATGCCTTTTGTCGAGCACGGTCTGCTGGTGGAGCTGGTGGATATTGCCGACGATGAATCCTGGTACGAGGCTTACAGCCTGCGGATTCCGCTGCTGCGCCGGGTGGATAATGGCGCAGAACTGGGCTGGCCATTCAACGCTGATCAGGTGGTGGCATTCCTACGCTGAGCCGTTTCCCGGTGGCGTGCCACTGTCTTCCGCCGGTCGCGACCGTGCATCCATCCCTTGGCACTTTGCGGATTATTCGGTTACTGTATGTCTATACAGTAATTGGGTTGGCCTGCTGCTTTTCATGACTTGAGCAGGTGAATCCGGCAGTCAGAGGGACGAACCGTGGTCAATGTCGAACAGTTGAAGAACAGCGTGAACCGGATGTCGGTTGACGTGGTGCGCGAGGCGGTCCTCGAGCTGCGTCTGGACGGGCTGGTCACGGAGGGCAAGACGCCGTTCAACAAATTGCATTTCAATACTTGCTTCGCCGAAATCGAGGCGCTGTTCCAGCGTGCCGGTTATCACAAACAACTGGATGTTGTCGGCTATCAGGGGCTGCTGTACGCCTTGTATGACCCGGGGCGCTGGGAAGCGGTCGATGTGCTGCGCTGGCTCAAGGAATTCACCGAAGCCGCAGCGCTGAAGGCGATCCCGGCCTGAGGCGGGCGGCGGAATCTGCACTAGGTTCGTATCGCTCGGTGTTGGATAATGCCGACCTGCATTGAGGGTTCGAATTTCCGTATGTCCACACCAACATTTTCCGCTGCTAAGAATCAGGCCAGCACCCTTTACTTGCCGCCGGGCGCCTGGCTGACCGTGCTGGATTGCCTGTGTGAGCATTTCAGTGCGATCAGTCGCGAGCAATGGCTGGACCGGATCGCCCGGGGGCGGGTGCTGGATGGTCAGGGCCAGCCGATTGCGCTGGACCTGCCATACAAGGAAGGCCTGCGCATTCACTACTTCCGTGAAGTGCCGGATGAAAAGCCAATTCCGGTGCTGGAATCGATCCTCTATGCGGACGAACATCTGGTGGTGGCGGACAAACCGCATTTTCTGCCGGTGACACCGGCCGGCGAGTACGTCGAGCAGACGTTGTTGCGCCGACTGATCCGGCGCCTGGACAACCCGCATCTGGTGCCGCTGCACCGCATCGACCGGCACACGGCGGGGCTGGTGATTTTCTCGGCCAATCCGCAGACCCGTTCGGCCTATCAGTCGTTGTTCCCGACCCGGCAGATCGAAAAACGTTATGAAGCGATCGCCCGTGCGCTGCCAGCGCTGGAATTTCCCCTCGTACACAAAAGTCGTCTGATCGATGGCGAACCGTTCTTCCGCATGCAGGAAGGCCCAGGCATCGCCAATACGGAAACAGCGGTGGAGGTGCGGGAAAAGAACGGCGAGCTGTGGCGCTACGGGCTGTACCCGGTGACCGGCAAGAAGCATCAGTTGCGGGTACACATGACCGCGCTGGGGGCGAGTATCTGTAACGATCCGTTTTACCCGGATGTGTTGAAAGACGTTGAGGATGACTACGCCAATCCGTTGAAGTTGCTGGCGCAGGGGTTGCGCTTTGTCGACCCGGTGACGGGCGAAGAGCGGTCATTCGAGAGCCAGATCACCCTGCAGTGGTGACGCTGTTCACTTTTCCAGCGCCCATGAAAAAGCCCGCAGCAATGCGGGCTTTTCTGTATCCGGTGTCGACGTAAAGCTTACAGCTCTTTAACGGTACGAACCTGATCCTTGTTGATGCGGGTCTCTTTGCCGTCCAGTTGCTTGAACTCGTAGAAGCCCGAATCTTCGTCGTATTTAGGGGTGTCGACGGCCTGGATTTCGCGACCGTCATTCAAGGTGATCACTGTTGGCGACGAGCAACCAGCGAGCGTTGCCAGGCCCAGTGCGAGCATGAAAGTGGCGAGGGTCCGTTGAGTCATGGGTGTGTCTCCGAATGGGAATACTTTTGGTTACTGAGCTTGAGACGTATACAAGGCCTGAGAGTTCCTTGAATGCTGTCAGTCTGACACAGTGTTATGCGCATTTAACAGTTCGGGGGTGTTCAGGTTGGCCAGGCGCGGGTCATTGTCCGGGCATTGCAGGGCCGTGGCGCCGAGGTTGCGCATGACCCGGCCGGGGCTGCGTTCACCGGCGTTCCAGGCGGTTTCGAACGCGGGTAAAAGGGCCACCGGAATCACGCACAGCAGGGGTTCCCAGTGGTCGTCATGACGCAACATTAAAGGTTTTTCAGGAAACTGGCCGGCGGTTGCACGCATGTCGTGCAGCAGCGCGGCGTCGATGCGCGGTACGTCGCAGGGCAGAACTAGCATGTGTGACCGGCGCGCGGCCTTCAGTCCGGCGAGGATGCCGGCCAACGGGCCCGGAAAGTCGCCTTCTTCATCGCTCACCAGTTGGTCGGCGTAGGCGGCATAACGCTCGCGATTGCGGTTGCAGGAGATGATCAGATCGTCGGTCAGCGGCCGCACCTTGCGCTGCAAATGCGCAATCAGCGGTTCACCCTGCCATTCGACCAGGCCTTTGTCCTGGCCGCCCATGCGCTGACCGCGTCCGCCCGCCAGGAGCAGAATGGAGCAGGGGGGCAATGGCGTGTTCGAGGTCATGGCAGCTCTCCAGCAGGGCGGCGAAAAATTCAGGCGCTGTGATATAACACCGGGCTGTTTCTCCTACAACTGGACGAGCCTAATGAAAGCCAAGGCCGATGTACCTTTTGCACCGCTGAACATTGCAGTGCTGACTGTCAGCGATACCCGAACCCTGGAAACCGACACCTCAGGCCAGGTCTTCGTCGACCGCCTGACCGCTGCCGGCCACCGCTTGGCCGAACGGGTTTTGCTCAAAGATGACCTGTACAAAATCCGCGCGCAAGTTGCCCACTGGATTGCCGAGGACGTGGTGCAGGTCGTACTGATTACCGGCGGCACCGGTTTCACCGGGCGTGACAGCACACCGGAAGCCGTGGCGTGCCTGCTCGACAAACAAGTCGATGGCTTTGGTGAGTTGTTCCGTCAGATTTCGGTCGCTGACATCGGCACCTCGACCGTGCAATCGCGGGCACTGGCCGGTCTGGCCAATGGCACGCTGGTGTGCTGCCTGCCCGGATCGACCAACGCGGTGCGCACCGGTTGGGATGGCATTCTGGCCGAGCAGCTGGATTCGCGGCACCGTCCGTGCAACTTCGTGCCTCACCTGAAACAGGCGGCGCCTTGTGAATCCCGTGGGTAAGCCGGGCAAGACCGGCAGCCTGATGCCTGTCGAAGTAGCGCTGGCCCGCCTGCTGGCAATGGCCGATGCCACGCCGATTGTTGAGCGTGAGTTCCTGCCGTTGGCTGACGTTGAGGGGCGGGTGCTGGCCGAAGACTTGATCTCCACACTGGACCTGCCGCCCTGGCCAAACAGCGCCATGGATGGTTACGCCCTGAATCTCGCCGATTGGACGGGCGAGCCGCTACCGGTCAGCCAAAAGGTGTTCGCCGGGCAGGCGCCCGAGCCTTTGGAACCCGGCACTTGTGCGCGAATCTTTACCGGTGCGCCTGTACCTGCCGGAGCGGATTGCGTGCAGATGCAGGAAAACGCCGAGGTTCAGGACGATGGCCGGGTGCGTTTCACCCAAGCCATGAGCGTTGGCCAGAACATACGCCCGCAAGGCCAGGAAACCACCGTCGGTGAGCTGGTCCTGCCGGCAGGCACGCGGTTGGGGCCGATCGAGCAAGGTTTGTCGGCATCGCTGGGTTGCGCCGGGCTCAATGTGGTGCGCAAGGTGCGGGTGGCGGTGCTGTCTACCGGAGATGAGCTGGTCGAGCCAGGCCAGGCGTTGGGCCCGGGCCAGATCTACAACAGCAATCGGGTGGTATTGTGCAGCTGGCTGCAGCGCCTGGGTTGTGAGGTGGTCGATGCCGGCATTCTTCCGGATGATCTGGCCACCACCCGTGCGCGCTTGGGCGAGTTGCAGGATGTTGATCTGATCCTTTCCACGGGTGGTGTCTCAGTTGGCGAAGCGGATTTTCTTGGCATCGCACTGAGAGAAGAGGGCGAGCTGGCACTGTGGAAACTGGCAATCAAACCTGGGAAACCGCTGACGTTCGGCCATTTTCGCAATGTGCCGGTCATTGGTCTGCCCGGTAACCCCGCTTCGACGCTGGTGACCTTTGCCCTGCTCACGCGGCCTTACCTGTTGCGGCGTCAGGGTGTGCAGGATGTCGAACCGCTGAAGTTCTCGGTGCCAGCAGGGTTTGTCTGGCCTGTGGCGGGTAATCGGCGTGAATACTTGCGCGGCCGACTCGAACAGGGACGGGCAATCATCTACCGCAATCAAAGTTCAGGCGTGCTGCGCAGCGCTGCCTGGGCGGATGGATTGGTAGAAGTGCTGGAGGGGCGCACGCTGGTAGAAGACGATCAAGTTGTCTTCATCCCTCTGAGCGATCTGCTCGGCTGAGCCCCGTCTTGCAAGTGCAGGCTCGACCGATACCGCGTCGATGCCTGCGTTCCCCAATCAATGGCTCATCAATGTGACCAACTGATCGAACCGGCTGTTGGCGACCCATCCCAGCAGTCCCAACACCACCGCTGTTGCCCCCGCCGAATAGGCGAGACGGTGTTTGATCGTTTTGACATCGCTGCGGACTTCATCCATATCCCGGCGAATGTATTTGAGATGGGTTTCCAGTTCGGTCACGCGCGGTTCCATATCGACTTCTCCGGTGGTTCTGGCGCTCTTTTTGAAATCGGATTTGTGGCTGGCGCGACTTTCGGTGAGAGGGGCCACCGGACTCGTTGAGACTCTGGCTTCATGGCTATGCATGGAAATGTCCGTCGGCAGTTTCAAATGTAAGCTCGCTAACCTTTCCATCATTCAAACTGTTACCCGTTCCGAGGGTGTATCCACTCATTACCTGCACATCCTTGTGTTGTTAAATCGAAGATTGATACCACCTGCACACGGTGAATCAATGATCGCGACGGGTCAATTGAGCCGATTCCTCACATGTTGTAAGAAAAAATACCGCCCTGTAGGACGCAACAGATCAGCCGCTTGAATTAAAAGTGATTCTTGCGGCTTTTTTGCGTGCGCCAGTGGTCAAGATGTCTCAGACCGATTCAATCGTGGGGAGTGACCATTATGAGTGAACGCAGGGCGCTGTTGATTCTGCATGGCAAGCAGGCACTCAATGAGGCGGTTCGCGCCGCCGTCGAAGGAAAACGCAAGCAGGGCTGGGAGGTGGCGGTACGTCTGACCTGGGAGGCCGGTGATGCTCAACGTCTGGTGCAAGAGGCACTGGCTGGCGGGTACCGGCAGATCATCGCCGGTGGCGGGGATGGTACGCTGCGGGATATCGCCGAAGCGCTTGCCGCACATCCGCATCAGGCCAGTCTGGTGCTGTTGCCGCTGGGGACGGCCAATGATTTTTCCCGTGCTGCGGGGATCCCGCTGGAGCCGGCCGAGGCGCTGGAACTGCTGGATGTGCCAGCGCGTGACATAGATCTGGGCGAAGTCGGTGGGCAGATTTTCCTGAACATGGCGACGGGCGGCTTCGGCAGCCAGGTCACGGCCAATACGTCTGAGGATCTGAAAAAAGTGCTCGGCGGGGCCGCCTATCTGTTCACCGGTTTGTCGCGGTTCAGCGAATTGCATGCGGCCTACGGTGAATTACAGGGGCCGGATTTCCACTGGAGTGGCGAGCTGCTGGCATTGGGCATCGGCAATGGTCGCCAGGCGGGCGGCGGGCACGTGTTGTGTCCGCAGGCATTGGCCGATGATGGCCTGTTGGATATCAGCATCCTGCCGGCGCCACAGGAGTTGGTTGGTACGCTGAAGAATCTGCTCACTGATGGCTTTGGTCTCGACAATATGTTTGTCCGGGCCCGCTTGCCCTGGGTCGAGATCAAGGTTGCCGAGGGATTGAGCATCAATCTGGATGGCGAGCCGCTGGAGGGCGAGAGCCTGCGCTTCGAGGCGCGCCCCGCAGCCTTGCAGGTGCACTTGCCCGAGCATTCGCCGCTGTTGGGCGGTGTACGGTCGATCAGTCGTCCAGGCTGATGATCTGTTCGCGCACCGCGAACAGCACCAGACCCGCCACGTCATAGATCTGCAGGCGTTTCATGATCTGCGAGCGGTGAGTTTCGACGGTCTTGATGCTCAGGCCCAGGCCGTTGGCGATTTCCCGGGTGGATTTGCCGCGCACGATCAACCGCAGGATTTCCAGCTGACGTGCCGTCAGGTTGTGCGAGTCGGCCACTTCCGGCTGGTTTTTCTGCGTGCGGGTCAGCGCCTGGTTGATCACGGTATGGGCGATCGCCGGGCTCAGGTAGCGTTCGTTGTTGCGCAGCGCTTCAAGCGCATGTTCAAGCTCGGTGGCCGTGGTGTCCTTGAGCAGATAACCGTGCGCGCCGGACTCCAGCGCCTGCATGATCAGCGCCGGATCGGTGTGCATCGACAGGATCAGCACCTTGCTTTGCGGGCGCACCCGCTTGAGCCGCTGCAGGGCTTCCAGTCCACCGGTTTCCTTCATCGAGATATCCAGCAGCACGATGTCGGGCGCCAGTTGCTCGACCATTTCGAGCAGCTGTGAGCCATCGCTGGCTTCGCCAATGACCGCGTAACCGGGAATGTCGAGTACCAGAGCGCGCACGCCGGCCCTGATCAGCGAGTGGTCATCCACCAGAAGTAAGTTACAAGTCAACGCATAACCTTATTCGTACTGGCCCGCTCGAGTGCACGGGGCGCCCAGGGGAATAGTGCTTCGATTTGAGTGCCTTTGCCCGGCTCGCTGATGACGTTCAGCGTGCCGCCCAACTGTTCGATTCTTTCGGCCATCCCGGCCATGCCACGTTGTCCTTCGCGCCCCGGATCGGCTGCAGGCGCAAATCCCAGACCATCGTCACTGATGAACAACGTCAGGCCTTGTGGCAGGCGTTGTACGCGGATCAGCAGGTTTTTGGCCTGCGCGTGACGCAGAATGTTGGTGACCGCTTCCTGGGTAATGCGAAAGGCGGCAACCGCCATTTCTTCCGGGATGCCATTGAGCCGCTGCTGGCAGTCGAGGCTCCAGTGCACCGGCGTGTTGGTCAGGGTCTTGAGCAAGTGCGCGCGCAGGCTGGCTTCCAGCCCGAGACTGGTCAGTTGGCGCGGGTTGAGAATGGCCGAAACATCGCGCACTTTGTTAAGGGTTTCGTCCAGAGTGTCGCAAAGCGTCGAGCATTGCTCTTGCAAGTCTGGCGGCAGGCGTTTCTTCAGCCATTCGCTTTGCAGCTTGGCGGCGGTCAGCAACTGGCCGATGTCGTCATGCAGTTCGCGGCTGAGTCGGTGCCGCTCGTTTTCCTGGACTTCGAGCAAGCGGTCCGCGAGTTCCTGGGGCTGGAACTTGATCGATTTGCGTGACAGTCGATATTGCACCCAGACACAAGCAGTGGCTGCGACGTTCAACAGCAGCAAACCCAGTGACAGTGGTGCTGAAAAACCATAGGTCAGCAGGCAGCCGACGGTTGCGATGACACACAATATGAGTGTGAACCGGCGTGCATTTTCCCGGGAGGGTGGCCATGTAATGATCGACTTGAGGCTGGCGTACATAACGGATGGAGCCAATGGATGTTCGCTGCGGGTAGACCGGCCGGTGGCTGGCGGGTCTCTGTCTGAAAATACTGTCAATTATGTGATTGATTTTGACGAGGCTCAGTGAGCGATGTCTGACCGCCAACTTCGCTGGATGTCCGTCATTCAATCACTGTGCCATTAATTGAAAGCAACTAGTGGCCGGTATAATACCACTTAAGATACCGTTGGTCGCGTTGCCATATATGTCCATTGAGTCAGGAAAGACGCCATGTTGGACGTGAGTTCCATAATGGAAAAAAGCTCGCTTTAATGCACTCGATAGATATCGATATTGCCCGAAGTTGCTCGTTGCCTGGACACAGGCAAACCCTGAGGCCGCGAGAAAATATCCGCTGGTATCAGGTGTGATTATTTAATTCGGCTGGTCGTTGGCAGGTATGAACTATTCAATTGCGACATTCAGCGATTCGGATCTACGGCTTCGATTTGCGCATGGGTCGCGGCAAATCAGGCCTGACGCTCCAGGTAGGGCGCGAGCAATGGCGGCTGGGTCGAGAGCGGCGGTTGAAACTGGCTTTGACCGACCTGAAATGCGAAGGCTTCAATCAGGGACGTCTGTTCGCTGGCATCCAGGCTCAACTGGCCAGTGTTCTGGTCGACCAGTTCGATTTGCCAGGCCATCAGGGTGAAGCAGTCTTTGAGCGCGTCGAGCGCCTGTGCGTGCAGATCGATATGTTCCGGTGCGTGATTGAGCAGGCTGTGAATGTGCAGGGAGAACTCGGAAACCGCTTCCAGCGCCAAGGCTTCGGCCCGGCTCGCGAGTTTGAGCAGGGTACCGAGCATGCAGTCGATGGCGTCCTTGTCGTTGCTGATCAATTGCAGATGGCTCAGGCACTCTTCGGACTTGGCCAGGAGCGTTTGCGCCTCGACGAGAAATTCGGGAAAGCGTTGTGCCCAGTCTTTACGGTCGATTGGCATGCTTATCTCCACAGCGTCATGTCTGATGAGGGAATGCCGTGTGTGTCGACGTTCGTGAATCGTCGGGAGATCGCGCCCCACTGTGCAAGTGCACTGACTGAGGTTTTCCAGAGGGTGGGTTTCCACTGACCTGCGATCGCACACAATAGCCTGACTCCGTTCATGCAATGAGAATGGCGTCACATTAATGGCTATTGGATATTGCGAACATCAGGTTGGGCCTGATTGTGCCTAGGGGAATCCCTTACGCGCGGGAACCTGTGGCGCAAACCGTGGTCGCGCCAGAAGAGAATGTAGCAGATGAAGTCACCGAGTCAGTAAAGCATGATGTTAATGTGACATCAATGCCTGCGCATGGCATTTTGATAGCGATTTTTGCGGGGATCAAGATTCGCCATAAACAGCCGATAATCCCTCTTAGTGAATTCATCAGAACAAGCCCAGGAGTCATTGATGGCCGGCATTCTCGACACGGTAGACCAACGCACGCAACTGGTGGGTGAGAATCGCCTGGAAATTCTCATGTTTCGACTGGCCGGACGCCAATTGTTCGCGATCAACGTGTTCAAGGTTCAGGAAGTTCTGCAGTTGCCGAAGCTGACCCTGATGCCCCAGCGCCACCCGTTTGTCTGTGGCGTGGTCAACCTGCGCGGTCAGACGCTGCCAGTGATCGATCTGTCCCAGGCGATTGGCATGCGTCCGCTGGTGCCGGGCCCGAACAGCACCATTATCGTGACCGAATACAACCGTTCGGTGCAGGCCTTCCTCGTCGGTGGCGTGGATCGCATCGTCAACATGAACTGGGAAGCCATTCTGCCGCCGCCGACCAGCGCCGGACGCCAGCATTACCTGACCGCGATCAGCAAGGTCGACGAGCAACTGGTGGAAATCATCGACGTCGAGAAAGTCCTCGCCGAAATCGTCCCGTACAACGCCAAGGTCTCGCGCGACAAGCTCGATGATCCGGTGCTGGAACGTGCCCGTGGCCGCGAAGTGCTGCTGGTGGACGACTCCAACGTCGCGCTCTCGCAACTGCGCGACACCCTCGGCCAGCTCGGCGTGAAAATGCACATTGCCAGTGATGGTCTGAAGGCGTTGAACATGCTCAAGGCCTGGGCCGATACCGGCGTGCACATGACCGATAAGCTGCTGATGGTGTTTACCGATGCGGAAATGCCGGAGATGGACGGTTATCGCCTGACCACCGAAATTCGCAACGACCCACGGCTGCGCGGCCTGTACGTGGTGCTGCACACGTCGCTGTCCGGCAGCTTCAACGACTCGATGGTGAAGAAGGTCGGCTGCGACAACTTCCTCTCCAAGTTCCAG
Organism: Pseudomonas serboccidentalis; assembly: GCF_028830055.1. NCBI lineage: Bacteria > Pseudomonadati > Pseudomonadota > Gammaproteobacteria > Pseudomonadales > Pseudomonadaceae > Pseudomonas > Pseudomonas serboccidentalis. The sequence continues at coordinate 3,573,524 of NZ_CP101655.1, read as the reverse complement.
CCGGACAAACTGGTCGATGTGGTGCGCCAGCGTCTGATGCTGGATGAAGTGCCTGCCTGATCACAACATCACACAGCTCCTGCATTGTCGTGCAGTGTCCGGACTCAGGCTTTGATTCGCGGATCAAGCTCGTATAGGGTGGCTTTTTTTAGCCACCAGGGAGTTGGCCATGCTGCGTCTGAGCGCGCTTTATCGTTACCCGTTGAAATCCGGCAAGCCCGAGATTCTGCAATCGATTGGCCTGGACAAACTGGGCCTTGAAGGTGACCGACGCTGGATGCTGGTGGACGAGTCCAGCGGGCGCTTCCTGACCCAGCGGGCCGAGGCGAAAATGAGTCAGCTGGCGGCGCTATGGAATGCGCAGGGCGGGCTGACCCTCAGCGCGCCCGGGCACGCGGCGCTGGATGTGCCGTTGCCGGAGGCAGATACCGACCTGCGCGGCGTGACCATCTGGCGCGATACCTTGCGCGTACCGGATGCCGGTGACGAAGCGGCCCGTTGGGTCAGCGATTTCATTGGCAAACCCACCCGGCTGGTGCAGGTGCCGTTGAACCGCGCCCGCATGACTCAGGCCGGATTTGGCCGCGAGGACGATCAGGTTGCGTTCGCCGATGGTTTCCCGCTGTTGCTGATCGGCGAAGCGTCGCTGCAGGATTTGGTGCAAAAGGTTGGACGACCGCTGGAGATGCTGCGTTTCCGGCCGAATCTGGTAATCGAGGGCAGCGAAGCGTTTGCCGAGGATGGCTGGAAGCGAATTCGCATCGGCGACGTCGAATTCCGTGTCGTGAAACCGTGCTCGCGCTGCATTCTGACCACGATCGATCCGCAGACCGGCGAACGCAGTGCCGATCGCGAACCGCTGGCAACCTTGCAGAAATACCGTGCCCAGGCCGATGGCGCGATGTTCGGCCAGAATCTGGTCAACGACAGCAATGGTCAACTGGAAGTCGGGATGTCGGTGGAAATCCTCGAGTAACCGGCCCTGAAATGAAAATGCCCGTGTCCTTGGACACGGGCATTTTTTTGCGCCGGGGAAAGCCGAGGTGTCAGCCGCGGTATTCGCACAGATAAGCGGTGTCGACGGCGACTTTCAGCTGGAACTTGCTGTTGGCCGGTACGTTGAACTGGCTGCCGGCGGCGAAGGTTTCCCAGTCGCTGCTGTCCGGCAGTTTAACGGTCAGTGCGCCGGAGACCACGTGCATGATTTCACGCTGAGCGGTGCCGAATTCATATTCGCCCGGGGCCATGACGCCGAGGGTCGCCGGACCTTCAGCGGTGCCAAAAGCGATCGACTTGACGGTGCCGTCGAAGTACTCGTTGACTTTGAACATGGGCGATTCCTCTCGAAAAGGGCAAAAAAGGGTTACAAAAGGCTGGCCAGTATGCACAAGGCTCCTGGCGCCGTCACCTGCCCGGGGCGTGTCCGGCGAGTTCCCGCCCTGACTCTAGAGTGGCAACACCAACGGCAACAACCGTGCGGTGTTGCGAGCGTCTTCCAGCGCCCGGTGCTGTTGACCGCTGAACTGCATGCCGGCCAGTTGCAGCGCGCCGTTCAAGCCCAATGGCCGTTCCAGGCGCCGGGCCTTGGCGAAGCGTTGCTTGAGGTTCATGTGCGGCACCCGGCTCAATACGCTGTCGAGTTGCAGACGCTGCCATTCCTGGAGCAATTGCTTGCGGTCGTAATCCCCCCAACTGGCCCAGCCTTCGAGCCGCGTCTGGTGTTGGCCGAGCCAGCGTTCGAAAGCCGGCCAGACCACGCTCAACGGCTGCGCGGCGTCGATGTTGGCCTGGGTGATGTGCGTGAGCTCACGACAGAACGGCGTCAGCAACGGCCGTCGGGTCGGTTTGACGAAACGCTGAAAGTGATCCTGCTCGCGACCGGCACGATCGACCAGCGTGGCGCCGATTTCGATGATTTCCATTTCCGTAACCGGCCAGCCACCTTCATCTGTGGTGGCTTCCAGATCAATGACCAGCCAATGGGGCATCGCAGGTTTCCTGATTTACGCGTCCTGATAGATCAGAGCGTAGTCAAACCTTGCGTTTGCGCCTGGCGACTCACTCGACCTGCAACAGAACCTGACGATTTTTTACCTGATCGCCGACCTTGACCTGCACCCGCTTGAGCACGCCGTCGATGCCGGCCTTGAGCGGGTGCTCCATTTTCATTGCCTCCAGCACCACCAGCAACTGACCCTTGCTGACCGGGCTGCCTTCGCTGACCAGCACGTCGACGATGGCACCGTCCATCGGCGCCTTCAGCGTGCCGGAGCTGACGCTGCTCTGACTGCTGATCAGTGCATGAGTTCGATCCTCCAGCCGCAGGTTGCCAGGATGGGTGAACAGCCAGAGCGCTTCGCCCGCCAGTCGATAGGCGTGACGCTGGCGCAGGCCGTCGATTTCCAGGGTCACCGAGCGCTCGTTGCAATCGATAACCTTCAGCGCCAACGAACGTTCCATCACGTTCACGGTGAAGCGGCCATCGGTGCCCGTAAGCAGTTGCAGCGTCCAGTCCTTTTCCTCAAGGCCGAGGCGGTAATTGAGTGGTACTCCGGCGTTGTTGCGCCAGCCCTTGAGCGATGCACGATGCGCCTGTGCGCCCGCCTGGTAAAACAGCACGGCGGCGATGGCCAGCTCCTCGGCGCCGGGGATGTGGGCCTGCAGACTTGGGTGGTCAGTGAAATGTTGGACGATGAACGCGGTGCTGAATTCGCCACTGATGAACTGCGGATGTTGCAGCAGGCTGTCCAGCAAGCGCTGATTGCTCTGTACGCCGAGCAGCACGCTGTCTTGCACCGCGCGCAGCAACTTGCGCCGCGCCTCTTCGCGGGTGGCGCCGTGGGCGATCAGTTTGCCGAGCATCGGGTCGTAGAACGGGCTGATCGCCTGACCTTCGAGCAAGCCGTGATCGATCCGCGCGCCCGCGCTCAAGGCCGGTTCCCAGGCCTGGATGCACCCGGTCTGCGGCAGGAAATTCTGCGTCGGATCTTCGGCATACAGGCGCACTTCCATCGCGTGGCCGTTGAGGGTGACCTGATCCTGGGTCAATGGCAGCGGCTGCCCTTCGGCGACGGCCAGTTGCCAGGCGACCAGGTCCAGCCCGGTGATCAACTCGGTGACCGGATGTTCCACCTGCAGACGCGTATTCATTTCCAGAAAGTAGAATTGCCCACGGGCGTCGAGCAGAAACTCGACCGTACCGGCACCCACGTAATTCACCGCGCGGCCAGCCTTGAGCGCGGCTTCGCCCATGGCTTGGCGCAACTCGCGGGTCATGACCGGGCAGGGCGCCTCCTCGATGACTTTCTGGTGGCGCCGCTGCACCGAGCAATCGCGCTCGCCCAGATAAACCAGGTTGCCGTGGCTGTCGCCGAACAGTTGCACCTCGACGTGCCGCGGTTCGATCAGCGCCTGTTCGAGGATCAGTTCGTCACTGCCGAATCCATTCAATGCCTCGGAGCGGGCTGTGCGCAGTTGTGCCGGCAACTCGTCGCGGCTGTGCACCAGACGCATGCCGCGCCCGCCGCCCCCGGCGCTGGCCTTGATCATCAGTGGATAGCCGATACGCTCGGCTTCGCGCAGCAAGGTTGCGTCGTCCTGCGCGGCGCCTTGATAGCCGGCGATGCACGGCACACCGGCGTCGAGCATGGCGATTTTCGACAGGCGCTTGCTGCCCATCAGCTCGATGGCCTCGGCACTCGGGCCGATGAAGGTCAGCCCGGCCTCTTCGCAGGCGCGGGCGAACCCGGCATTTTCCGAGAGGAAACCGTAGCCGGGATGGATCGCGTCGGCGCCGCTGCGGCGCGCGGCGTCGAGGATCGCCGCAATGTTCAGGTAGGACTGTTGCACCGGGGCCGGGCCGATGTTGACCGCTTGATCGGCCATCTGCACGTGCAAGGCCTCGGCGTCGGCGTCGCTGAACACGGCGACGGTGCGATAACCCAGGGCCTGAGCGGTGCGCTGGATGCGGCAGGCGATTTCACCGCGGTTGGCGATCAGGATTTTGTGGATGGCGGGCATGGTCTTGTTCCTGAAATTGTGGCGGTGAATGTGTTGGCCTCATCGCGAGCAGGCTCACTCCTGCAGGTTTTGTGAACGACGCAAATCCCCTTGTAGGAGTGAGCCTGCTCGCGATGCTTTTAAAGGGCCCACTTCGGTTTACGCTTTTGCACAAAAGCCAGGGTGCCCTCGACCCCCTCGGCCCCGGTCACCGCCTCGCTGAACCACTGCGCCGCCTCGTCCAGCAATTCACTCGACGGTTGCCCGGCGCTGGCCAGCAGTAACTTCTTGGTCATGGCATTCGCCTCCGGTGCGCAACACAACACATGCTGCAGAACCTCATCGAGGCGCTCGGCCAGCGCTTGCGGGTCCTGCTCGACAAAATGTACCAGCCCCAGACGTCGTGCCTGATGGCCGTCGAAGCGCGCGGCAGTCAGTGCCAGTCGGCGGGTTTCGGTCAGACCGATGCGCTGCACCACGAACGGGGCAATCTGCGCCGGCAGCAGCCCGAGGCTGGTTTCCGGCAGGCCGAACTGCGCCTGATGGTCAGCCATGGCGATGTCACTGACGCAGGCCAGTCCGAACCCGCCGCCCAGCACTGCGCCCTGTAGCACGGTGATCAGCACTTGCGGCGCGTGCTGAGCTTCCTCCAGCAGGGCGCCGAAAGCGCGGTTCAACTCGCGATAGGCTGCGGCCCCCTGGGCGCGGGCATTGGCCATGTCCTTGATGTCGCCACCGGCACAGAAATGGCCGCCGGCGCCACTGAGCACCAAGGCGCGAACACGACGGTCATCCCGCACTGCCGCCAACACCGCACGCAGTTCGGCGACCATTTGCAGGTTCATCGCATTGCGGCTGTCGGGGCGGTTGAGGGTGATGTGCAACACGCCGCCATGCTGTTCGAGCAGCAGGGTCTGGCAGTCGGGCAGGGTGCTCATTTCTTTTTCCCCGGCAGGATGCCCATCAGTTTGCAGATGATCCCGAGCATGATTTCGTCGGCGCCGCCGCCAATCGACACCAATCGCACATCGCGATAGGCGCGGGCCACCGGGTTGTCCCACATGAAGCCCATGCCGCCCCAATATTGCAGGCAGCTGTCGCTGACTTCCCGGCCGAGGCGCCCGGCCTTGAGCTTGGCCATTGATGCCAGACGCGTGACGTCCTGGCCTTTCACATACTGCTCGGTGGCCTGATAGACCAGCGCCCGCAGGCATTCGATTTCAGTCTGCAGTTCGGCGAGACGGAAGTGGATCACCTGATTGTCGATCAACGCGTTGCCGAAGGTCTTGCGCTCCTTGCAGTACTCGATGGTGCTGTCGACGCAGTATTCCAGGCCTTTGATCATGTTCGCTGCGCCGAACAGACGTTCTTCCTGGAACTGCAGCATCTGCATCATGAAACCGGCACCTTCGTGGCCGATGCGGTTGCGCTGCGGCACGCGCACGTTATCGAAAAACACCTGGGCGGTTTCCGAACTGCGCATGCCGAGCTTGTCCAGGTGCGAGCTGAGGCTGATCCCCGGCGTGTTCATCGGCACCATGATCAGCGACTTGTTGATGTGCGGCTTGTCGTCTGAGGTGTTGGCCAGCAGACAGATAAAGTCGGCGCTCGGCGAGTTGGTGATCCACATCTTGCTGCCGTTGATCACGTAGTCGTCGCCGTCCTTGCGCGCGGTGGTCTTGAGCCCGGCGACGTCAGAGCCGGCACCGACTTCCGAGACCCCGATGCACCCGACTTGCTCCCCGGTGATGGCAGGACGGAGGAATTCTTCGCGCAATTGATCGGAGCCGAAGCGGGCCAGCGCCGGGGTGCACATGTCGGTCTGTACGCCGATCGACATCGGAATGCCGCCGCAATGGATGGTGCCGAACTCTTCGGCGGCGACAATCGAGTAGCTGTAGTCGAGACCCATGCCACCGAATTTTTCCGGTTTGGAAATTCCCAGCAGGCCGAGCTCGCCGGCCTTGCGGAAAATCTCGTGGATCGGAAAACGCCCGGCCTTTTCCCATTCCTCGACGTGCGGATTGATCTCGTGTTCGACGAATTGGCGGACGGTGCGGCGCAGTGCTTCGTGTTCCGGGGTGAAGATCATTTTTATTGTTCTCCTTGGGATCCGTGGCGATCAGAAGCGGCTGACGCCGAAACTGTTGGGTTGCAGCGTGCGGATGTCGGCCTCGTGGCAGATGTCCAGCAGATAACCAAGCAGGGTGCGGGTGTCGCGCGGGTCGATCAGGCCGTCGTCCCACAGGTTGGCGCTGCCGTAGAGCGCGGTCGACTGGCTGTCGAGTTTCTGCGCGGTGACCTGTTCGAGCATGTCGAGCATTTTCGGGTCCGGCACCAGTCCTTCCTTGAGTTGCTTGGCCTCGGTGACGATGCGCAGCACCTTGCCGGCCTGCGCCCCACCCATGACGGCCGTGCGGCTGTTGGGCCAGGCGAAGATGAAACGTGGATCGAGACCGCGCCCGCACATCGCATAGTTGCCGGCACCGTAGGAACCGCCAACGACGATGGTCAGTTTAGGCACGCGCGCATTGGCCACCGCTTGAATCAGCTTCGAGCCGTGTTTGATCACGCCTTGCTGCTCCGACTCGGTGCCGACCATGAACCCGGTGGTGTTGTGGAAGAACAGCAGCGGCGTCTGGCTCTGGTCGCACAGTTGAATGAACTGTGCTGCCTTGCTCGCACCGGCCGGCGTGATCGGGCCGTTGTTGCCGATCAGGCCGCAGGCGCGGCCCTGGATTTTCAGTTGACCGCACACGGTCTGTTGATCGAACTCGCCCTTGAATTCGAGAAACTCCGAGTCATCGGCAATTCGCGCAATGATTTCGCGCACGTCGTAGGGCTTCTTCGGGTCGTCGGGAATCAGCCCGAGCAACTCGTCGATCGGGTAGAGCGGCTCCTTGTATTGCGGCTCCGGCAGCCACGGCAGTTGCTCGTTCCACGGCAGCATGCGCAGAATCTCGCGCACCAGTCGGACACCGTCGGCATCGTTTTCGGCCAGGTATTCGGCAGTGCCGGCAACCTGCGCGTGCATCTCGGCGCCGCCCAGTTCTTCATCGGTGGCGACTTCGCCGGTCGCGGCTTTGAGCAGCGGCGGCCCGGCGAGAAACAGCTTGGCCTTGCCGCGCACTACCACCACGTAATCCGACAACCCCGGCTGATACGCGCCACCGGCCGTAGCCGAGCCGTGCACCACGGTGATCTGCGGCAGGCCCATGGCCGACATCCGCGCCTGATTGGCGAAACTGCGTGCGCCTTCGACGAAGATGTCGGCGGCGTAGTTGAGGTTGGCGCCGCCGCTTTCGGCGAGGGTGATCACCGGCAGTTTGTTTTCCTGAGCGATCTGCTGCAGACGCAGGGATTTCTTCAGGCCGGTGGGGGATATCGTGCCGCCCTTGATCGCGCTGTTGTTGGCCACCACCAGCGCCCGTACGCCGGACACGTAACCGATGCCGGCGATCAGCCCACCACCGGCGGCGCTGCCGTACTTGTCGTCGTGCAGTTTGTAGCCGGCCAGGCTCGCCAGTTCGAGGAACGGTGCGCCGGGGTCAAGCAACAGGTTCAGGCGTTCGCGGGGCAGCAGTTGGCCGCGCTTGTCGAATTTGGCCTTGGCTTCGGCAGCCTTGTTCAGCAGGTGCTGTTCCAGTTGCTGCACTTGCTCGATGGCCGTGAGCATCGCCGCGCGGTTGCGGGCGAAGGCTTCACTGTGCGGATCGAGTTGGGACTGGATCTGCGGCATGGCTTACTCCTTGTCCTTGAGGACGTCGGGCAAGTAGGCCCGATGGAATCCGTTGAACGACTCGCTGTGGCTCGCCTTGTGCAGCGGCCACGCGCGGTTGCCGAGACTCGCCGCACCATCGATTTTCAAGGTGCTGCCACTGATGAAGGCCGCTGCCGGACTGAGCAGGAAAACGATCGCCGCGCTGACTTCCGATTCGGTGCCGATGCGCTTGAGCGGCACATGTTCGCGCAAGGTCGGGATCACCGCTTTGAACGCGCCTTCGTAGGTGTCCATGCCACTGGAAGCGATCCAGCCCGGCGCCACCGCATTGACTCGCACACCGGCGTAACCCCATTCGAAGGCGGCGGTCTTGGTGAAGTTGTCCATGCCCGAACGTGCCGCGCCCGAGTGGCCCATGCCGGGCATGCCGTCCCACATGTCGGCGAGCATGTTGACGATGTTGCCACCGTGCTTGCTCATCGACTGGTTGAACACCTCCCGAGCCATCAGGAAACCGCCGACCAGATTGGTGCGCAGCACGGTTTCAAAGCCTTTCTGATTGATCGAGGCCAACGGCGACGGGTATTGGCCGCCGGCATTGTTGACCAGACCGTGGATCGGCCCGTGTTCGGCAATCAACTCGCCGACCAGTTGTTTCACTGCTTCTTCGTCACGGATGTCACAGGCTTGCCAGTGAGCGCGGCCGCCGTCTTCGGCGATTTCGGCGGCGACCTTTTGCAGTTTTTCCGGCTTGCGCCCGACCAGCAGCACCGTGGCCCCGAGCGCCGCCAGTTCATGGGCGGTGCAGCGCCCGATGCCGCTGCCGCCCCCGGTGACGATGATGGTCTGACCGCTGAACAGATCGGCTTTGAAAATCGATGCGTAAGCCATGAAGCCCAACCTCTAGTCGAGTTGTTCGGCGATGCTCTGCGGCACCGGGATCTGGATTTCCAGCAGTTGCTGGGCGAAGGCCTTGCCCTGTGGGTCGATGCGCAGACTCGCGACACCGCCGCCACCGAGGGCGTTTTCCAGCAGGAAGTTCAGGCTGTGGGTGCCGGGCAGATACCAGCGTTCGACCCGGCCGTGAATCGGGTCGAGCACATGGCGCATCCAGTCGACGATCACTGCCGGGGTCAGCGCTTCGGCGATCCACGGCAGGTATTCCGGCCGGCGCGGGAGGACGCCGATGTTGCTGTGATTGCCCTTGTCTCCGGATCGCGCCACGGCCAGTTTCACCAACGGCACACTGGCGTCGGCACGGCCCTGGGGTTTGGGCGGCTGGTCGGGGGTTGGCAGGTCGTGGCTGTCGAGCGGCATCTGCGCGGGGAGGGCGCAGGGATGTTGTTCACCGGCCATGGCGACTTGCAGGGTGCAGGCGGTTTTATCGATCAGGAACGAGAACAGGCGAATCAGCGGGTACACCGTCGGGCGTCCGCCGACGATGCCGGTCAGCCCCGGCGCCATGCCGGTGGCGGCCTGGGCGATCTCGCGGGAGAACAGCACCAGCGCCTGTTTCTGTGGATGGCGCACGGCGAGTTTGATCACCACCTCGCGGCTGTCCCGGCGCTGGCCGTGAGGGCCGTAGGTGGCTTCGCTGCCGAGCAGTTCGATGTCGACTTCGCTGTAGGGCGGCCAGCCACGTTGGCTGAACATCTCCGAGGTCTTGTCGATGATCGCCTGGCTGACGCGTCGTGCCTTGTCCACCGCATCGATGCCAGCGATCAGGCAACTGGCGGTGCAACGAAAACCGTCCGGCCAAGTGGCGCTGACCTTGTATTTGTCGCTGGGGCGCAAGCCTTTGGCGCCGTGTACATGCACGCTGTTTTTGCCCTGTTGCTGCAGTTTGACCTGAGTGAAATCGCAGACCACGTCCGGCAACAAATACGCTTGCGGATCACCGATTTCATAAAGCATCTGTTCGCCGACGGTCAGCGGCGTCACCAAGCCGCCGGAGCCTTCGGGTTTGCTGACGATGAACTGGCCGTCGGCACTGACTTCAACGATGGGAAAACCGATGTGTTCGTAATCCGGTACGTCGCGCCAGTCGGTGAAATTGCCGCCGGTGCACTGCGCGCCGCATTCGATGATGTGCCCGGCCAGCGCGGCCTGGGCGAGTTTGTCGTAGTCGTGCCATGCCCAGCCGAACTCATGCACCAGCGCCGCACTGACCACCGCGCTGTCGACCACCCGCCCGGTGATGACGATGTCGGCACCCAGGCGCAACGCCTCGACGATGCCCGGCGCGCCCAGGTAGGCGTTGGTCGACACGCACATTGGCGGCAGCGGCGTGCCATTGAACATCTCGTGGATGCCCTGAGAGGCGAGTTGCTGGAATTGCGGTTGCAGGTCATCGCCCAGCAGCACGGCGATTTTCAGCGCGACACCGGCCTTGTCGCAGGCCGCTTGCAGGGCGGCGGCACAGGCCTGTGGATTGACCCCGCCGGCGTTGCTGATGACGCGGATGTTGTGTTCGGCCAGTTGCGGCAGCAGCGGAGCGAGCACTTCGATGAAGTCCCCGGCGAATCCGGCCTGTGGGTCTTTCAGGCGGGCACCGGCCATGATCGACATGGTGATTTCGGCGAGGTAATCGAACACCAGATAATCCAGGCGTCCGCCAGCCACAAGCTGGGCGGCGGCGGTGCTGGTGTCACCCCAGAATGCGCTGGCGCATCCGATGCGAACGGTGGTTGGCATTATGATCTCCGACTCAGGAACCTGCGACAGAAGTGTCTGGAGGCTACCAAGCAAGCGCTTGGTTTGTAAACAGCTGAAATATCTTCTGCCCAAGCGCTTGCTTGGTCGCGGCCCGCGGCTTAAATTGCGCGCAACCCTGCGTGTTCAGGGGGCAACAGACTGATCGACTGTAGGAGAGAACGGGTGGACGAGCAAAAAGCCCTGAGGGTCATGCGCGAACTGGTCGACCAAGGCCAACTGACCGATCCTGACAGCGCTCGCGGCAAACTGCTGCAAGTGGCCGCTCACCTGTTCCGCAACAAGGGCTATGAACGCACCACCGTGCGCGATCTGGCCGGGGCGGTGGGGATTCAGTCCGGGAGCATTTTTCATCACTTCAAAAGCAAGGATGAAATTCTCCGTGCGGTGATGGAAGAGACCATTCGTTACAACACTGCGTTGATGCGCGCCGCGCTGGCCGATGCGAGCAGTGTGCGCGAGCGGGTGCTGGCGCTGATCCGCTGCGAGCTGCAGTCGATCATGGGCGGCAGCGGCGAAGCGATGGCGGTGCTGGTCTACGAATGGCGCTCCTTGTCCGAAGAAGGTCAGGCCAAAGTGCTGGCGCTGCGCGATGTCTACGAAGACATCTGGCTGCAGGTACTGGGCGAAGCCAAGGAGGCGGGGTTCATCCGGGGCGATGTATTTGTAACCCGACGTTTTCTCACGGGTGCGCTGTCCTGGACCACCACCTGGTTCCGTGCCGGTGGCAGTCTGAGCCTCGATCAGCTGGCTGATGAAGCGCTGATTCTGGTGCTCGAAGAGCGCTGACCCACTTTCTAACCGGCCGGGAAACTGGCTAACTGGGCGAAACCGCCTAGCTTGAATGCATTGATCGGTATTTTTTCGGGGAGTGGGGTGTTTTGAAGTCTTCGCCAATTCGGACGACCGCGGGGCTTTTGCTCGTAGCGCTGGCGGTATTTTGGGTGTTGCCCGCACAGGCAGCGCAACTGGTTCGGGTGGGTGCGGCGCATTTTCCGCCTTACACCATACGTCCGGAAAGTGGTGCCGACACCGGCCTGCTGCCGCAATTGGTCGAAGCGCTCAATGCATTGCAGACCGACTATCAGTTTGTCCTTGTGCCAACCTCGATTCCCCGGCGCTTCGGTGATTTCAAGCAGGGCCGGATCGACATGGCGATCTTCGAGAATCCCGACTGGGGCTGGAAGGAGATTGCGCACACCGACGTCGACATGGGGCTGGAAGATGCCGAGATTTTCGTCGCGCAGCGTGAAAACGGTCGCCAGCAGAACTATTTCGCCGACCTCAAGGGCAAACGCCTGGCGCTGTACAGCGGTTATCACTACGAATTCGCCAACTTCAATGCCGACCCCAAATACCTCGCCGATACCTTCAACGCCACGCTGACCTATTCCCATGACAGCAACCTGCTGATGGTTCTGCGCGGCCGTGCCGATATCGCTCTGGTCACGCGCTCGTACCTGTTCGATTACCTGCTGCGCAACGAGAAAGTGCGCGACGAATTGCTGGTATCGCAGCGCATCGACCAGATCTACCACCATTACGCCATTCTGCGCCCGACCGCGCCGATCACCGGTGAGGCATTCGGCAAGTTGCTGCAGGGTTTGCGCGACAATGGGCAGATGCTGAAGATCTTCGATCCGTACAAGATTGCCGTGGTGCCGGTGCCGCATCACTGAGCGATTCTCACCCGGACGGGTAAATTTCCGCTCTCGGCTCACGTCCCATCGTTGAACTGTCGACGATTATCGTGAGCCCGACCCATGTCCAATCTGAATGACCTGACTGCCCTGGCCCTGCCTTCGGGCAGCCAACTGATAGCCGATGCAACTGAAAGCCGTCTGAGCCTGAGCCTGGACGGACAACCGCTGATTCGCCTGCGTCTGGATCGTGAAGGCAACGGCCCGATCCAGCTCGATGAGCGTTTCGCCCTGCCGCCAGGCCTGGCGCTGTGGGCGGCCTGTTATTGGTTGTTTGCCCGTGAGCCGGTACGCCAGCAATTGATCTGGCAACTGGATCAGCCCCCCACTGAAGCCTTGCTCAGCGGGCTGCTGGTCAGCACCGAGGTCGCCGGCGAGTATCGCTGCGAACGTACGCTGTTCTGGCAACTGCCGCAGCCATGGCTCGGTACATCCCTGAGCGGCAGCTACCCGCAACAGATGGTGATCAGCAATGGCAAACGCCACCCGCTGCGCCCGGTGAAACCGCGCGGTGAGGTCTATCGACGTTTCGATGCGCGTCTTGGCGCGTGGATTTCCCTGCGTACAGTTGAAATCGAGCAGGACCTGGCGCGTTTCAATCGCTGGCAGAACAATCCGCGTGTCGCCAGTTTCTGGCAGGAAGAGGGCACTCTCGAGCAGCATCGCGAATACCTGAGCAAGCTTAATGCTGATCCGCACACCCTGACCCTGATCGGCTGTTTCGACGATCAGCCGTTTGCCTACTTCGAAGCCTACTGGGCCAAGGAAGACCGTATCGCGCCGTTCTACGACGCCGACAATTACGACCGTGGCATTCACATGCTGGTGGGGGAGGAGGATCACCGTGGTCCGCACAAGGTGGCGAGCTGGCTGTCAGCGCTGGTGCACTACCTGTTTCTGGATGATCCGCGCACGCAGCGGGTGGTCGCTGAACCGCGTGCCGACAACGCGAAGATGATCGGCCACATGCACAACCAGTGCTTTCACTGCGAGAAAGAATTCGACTTCCCGCACAAGCGCGCGGCGTTGATGATTCTGGGGCGTGAGCGGTTTTTTGATCGGTGCAAGTTGGCGTAAAAGCAAAAGATCGCAGCCTTCGGCAGCTCCTACAGAAGCAAATATTTCATGTAGGAGTTGCCGAAGGCTGCGATCTTTTTTTGCGATGAACCGGGCTTAACGACGACCCATCGATGCCGCATCCCCACGGCTGCCCGACACCTTGCGGCAGTGCACCAGCGCATCGCGAATCATGAAGTTGACCAGGGTCGGCGAGACGCCCAGCTCCTTGGCGATGTCTTTCTGCGGCACGCCATGCAGGCGATACATCTCGAAGGCGTAGCGGGTGCGGCTCGGCAGTTCGGTCAGCGCGTCGGCGATGTGTTCCAGCGTCGAGAAGTTGATGTGCGAGGTTTCCGGCGAAGCGCCCTGAATGACCACGTTCAACCCTTCCTCCTCGGGGCCCGAGTATTTCTGTTCCAGCGCCTGTTTGCGGTAGTGATCGATGGCGAGGTTGCGCACGATCTGGAACAGGTAACTCAATTGCGCCTTGATCGACGAGGTGATCGGTGGGGCCGACTGCAACCGGAAGAACGCATCCTGCACCACGTCTTCGGCGCGCGAACGGCAGCCGGTAATGCGCGCGGCAATCTTCACCAGAATCAGTCGATTGTCGACGAAGGCCTGAAGTAGCGGTGAATCGCACCTGCTTGTGGATACTTGTTCCGTCATGGAAATCACCTTGCTGCCAATAGGTTAGTGGGACGCCTGGGGGAGGGGTCGTCCTACACATCGAGCGACAAATTATGTTGAATGATAATGATTGTCAATTGAGAAAGAGAAGTAATGCTCCGTAAAGGTGCGAAGCGAGAACTGCGACACACCGCCACACGCCTGCCCCCGTTGGCGATCCAGCCTGCCGACTAATTATTTCCAGACGTCATCCGTTCTCATTGGTGAATGGTTCCGGGTACACAGCCCCGGCCAGACAGCATTCCGAAGCCTCGCGCGGTCGGCACAGACCGCGCCCTGCATGCCCCCTGATGGGCGTGACGCAGCAAACCGATTCCATTAGCAAGCCGAATTCAGGCAGGAAACCTCATGACCGACGCGTTCGAACTCCCCAGCACCCTGGTCCAAGCCCTCCAGCGCCGCGCGGCCCTGACCCCGGATCAACTGGCCTTGCGTTTTCTCGCCGAAAACCCAGAGCAGGCTGTGGTACTGAGCTATCGCGAACTCGATCAGCGCGCCCGCAGCATCGCGGCCGCATTGCAGGCTGAAGCCGAATTCGGCGATCGTGCGGTGTTGCTGTTCCCCAGCGGCCCGGATTACGTCGCGGCGTTCTTCGGTTGTCTGTACGCCGGGGTGATCGCGGTGCCGGCCTATCCGCCGGAGTCCACCCGTCGTCATCATCAGGAACGCCTGCTGTCGATCATTGCCGACGCCGAACCGCGTCTGCTGTTGACCAGCGCCGACCAGCGCGATGCCTTGCAGCAAATCGAGGGGGCGCCGCCGTTGCTGTGCGTCGATACGCTCGACAGCGCACTGGCCGAGAACTGGGTTGAGCCGAACCTGCCGCCAGAGCACATCGCCTTCCTGCAATACACCTCCGGTTCCACGGCGCTGCCCAAAGGCGTGCAGGTCAGCCACGGCAATCTGGTGGCCAACGAGTTGTTGATTCGCCACGGCTTCGGCATCGATGTGAATCCTGACGACGTGATCGTCAGTTGGCTGCCGCTGTACCACGACATGGGCCTGATCGGTGGTCTGTTGCAACCGATCTTCAGCGGCGTGCCGTGCATCCTGATGTCGCCGGCGTACTTCCTCGGTCGCCCGTTGCGCTGGCTCGAAGCGATCAGCCAATACGGCGGCACCATCAGCGGCGGCCCGGATTTCGCCTACCGTCTGTGCAGCGAACGCGTTAGCGATTCGGCGCTGGAGCGTCTCGACCTGAGCCGCTGGCGGGTGGCCTATTCCGGCTCGGAACCGATCCGTCTCGACACCCTTGAGCGCTTCGCCGAAAAATTTACCGCGTGCGGCTTCAGTGAAGACAGCTTCATGGCGTCCTATGGTCTGGCCGAAGCGACGCTGTTCGTTGCCGGCACACCGCGTGGCACCGGCATTCCAGCGCTGCGCGTGGACGATCAGGCGCTGGCGCAAAACCGCGCCGAACCGGGCGACGGCAGCCCGATCATGAGTTGCGGCATCAGTCAGCCGGAGCACGCGGTACTGATCGCCGATCCGGTCACGCTCAAAGAACTGGCTGACAATCTCATCGGCGAAGTCTGGGCCGCCGGGCCGAGCATCGCCCATGGCTACTGGCGCAATCCTGAAGCCAGCGCCAGGACCTTCGTCCAGCACGCCGGCCAGACCTGGCTGCGCACGGGCGATCTGGGGTTCATCCGCGACGGCGAACTGTTCATCACCGGGCGCTTGAAAGACATGCTCATCGTGCGCGGCCACAACCTGTATCCGCAGGACATCGAGCAAACCGTCGAGCGCGAAGTGGAAGTGGTGCGCAAGGGCCGGGTCGCGGCATTCGCGGTCTCTCAGGACGGCGAAGAAGGCATCGGCATTGCGGCGGAAATCAGCCGCAGCGTACAGAAAATCCTGCCGCCCGAAGCGCTGATCAAAGCCATTCGCCAGGCGGTGGCCGAGGCGTATCAAGAGGCGCCGAGCGTGGTGGTGCTGCTCAATCCGGGGGCCTTGCCGAAGACCTCCAGCGGCAAGCTGCAACGTTCCGCCTGCCGCAATCGTCTGGCCGATGGCAGCCTCGACAGCTACGCGGTGTTCCCGTCCGCCAGCGCAGCCACTGAAAACACGGGCGCCTCGGCGTCTGAACTGGAAGCGCTGATCGGCACGATCTGGGCCGAGCAACTCAACGTCAAGCACGTCAACGCTGACGACCACTTCTTCCTGCTCGGCGGCAACTCGATTGCCGCCACGCAAGTGATTGCCCGGGTGCGTGAAGCGCTGGCACTGGAGCTGAACCTGCGTCTGTTGTTCGAGGCTCCGACCCTGGCTGCGTTCGCCGCTGCCGTTGCGCAACAGCAGCAGGACGGTGGTAGCGCCCAAGGCGAAATCAGCGTGTTGTCGCGCACCGAAGCGCTGCCGCAATCGCTGGCGCAAAACCGTCTGTGGATCACCTGGCAACTCGACCCGCAAAGCAGCGCCTACAACATTCCCGGCGCCCTGCGTCTGCGTGGCGAGCTGGACGAAGATGCGCTGCGCGCCAGCTTCCAGCAACTGATCGAGCGCCACGAATCGCTGCGTACGCGCTTCTTCGAACGCGACGGCGTGGCGCTGCAACACGTCGATACGGCGACTGAATTCAATCTGCAACTGATCGACATCAGCGACCTGCCAGCGTACGAGCGTGAAGCCCGCGCGCAACAGATCCGCGAAGACCAAGCGCGCAGCCAGTTCGATCTGCAGAACGGCCCGCTGCTGTGGGTGACGCTGGTGCGTCTCGACGACGAAGATCACCAGTTGCTGGTAACGCTGCACCACATCATCGCCGACGGCTGGTCGCTAAACGTGCTGATCGACGAGTTCTCGCGCCTGTACGCCGCTGCATCCCAGGGCCAGCGCGCCGACCTTGCGCCGCTGCCGACCCAATACGCCGACTACGGCAGCTGGCAGCGCCAATGGCTGGCGCAAGGCGAGGGCGAGCGGCAACTGGCGTACTGGAAAGCGCAGTTGGGCGACGAACATCCGGTGCTGGAACTGGCCACCGACCACCCGCGCTCGACCAGACAAGTGCACAGCGCCGCCCGCCACAGCGTGCGCCTCGGTGTCAGCCTCAGCGATGCGATCAAGCAGACCGCCCAGGCTCATCAATCGACGCCGTTCATATTGTTACTCTCGGCCTTCCAGAGCCTGCTGCATCGCTACAGCGGTCAGCGCGACATTCGCATCGGCGTGCCCAATGCCAACCGTCCGCGCCTGGAAACCCAGGGTCTGATCGGCTTCTTCATCAACACCCAGGTGCTGCGTGCCGAGGTCGATTCGCGGCTGTCGTTTGTCGAGCTGCTGGTGCAGACCCGCGAGGCCACGCTCGGCGCTCAAGCCCATCAGGATCTGCCTTTTGAACAACTGCTCGAAGCCTTCCCGCAGGCCCGCGAGCAGGGGCTGTTCCAGGTCATGTTCAACCACCAGCAACGCGACTTGAGTGCGCTCAAGCGCCTGCCCGGGTTGCTCGCCGAAGAACTGCCTTGGCACAGCCGCGAGGCCAAGTTCGACCTGCAACTGCACAGCGAAGAAGATCGCAACGGGCGCCTGACCCTGTCCTTCGACTACGCCGATGAATTGTTCGAAGCGGCAACTATCGAGCGACTGGCCGAACACTTCAGCAACCTGCTGCGCGCCGTCTGCGAACAACCGCAACAGGCGATCGGCGACCTGCCATTGCTGACCCCGTGCGAGCACGAGCAGCACCAGGCATGGAGCGTCGCGCCGTGCACGCCAGCGCAGCAATGGCTGCCGGAACTGCTCAACGAACAGGCGCGCCAGACTCCTGAACGCACCGCGCTGGTGTGGGACGGCGGCAGCCTCGACTTCGCCGAACTGCACGCCCAGGCCAACCGCCTCGCGCACTACCTGCGCGACAAGGGCGTCGGCCCGGATGTGTGTGTGGCGATTGCTGCCGAGCGTTCGCCGCAACTGCTGATCGGCCTGCTGGCGATCATCAAGGCCGGCGGTGCCTATGTGCCGCTGGACCCGGATTATCCGGCCGACCGTCTGGCCTACATGCTCAGCGACAGCGGTGTCGAACTGCTGCTGACCCAGACCGCGTTGCTTGATCGACTGCCGGCCAGCGACGGCGTCAGTGTGATCGCCATGGATGCGCTGCACCTGGAGAACTGGCCGAGCCAGGCGCCCGGCCTGCACCTGCATGGCGACAACCTCGCCTACGTTATTTACACCTCGGGTTCCACCGGCCAGCCGAAAGGTGTCGGCAACACCCATGCGGCGCTGGCCGAACGGCTGCAGTGGATGCAGAACACCTACGGCCTCGATGAAACCGACGTGCTGATGCAAAAGGCGCCGATCAGTTTCGACGTGTCGGTGTGGGAATGCTTCTGGCCGTTGATCACGGGTGCACGCCTGCTGATTGCCGCGCCGGGCGAGCACCGCGATCCGCATCGCATCGCCCAGTTGGTGCAGGCATACGGGGTGACCACGCTGCATTTTGTGCCACCGCTGCTTTCGCTGTTTATCGACGAACCGCTGAGCGCCGAATGCACCAGCCTGCGTCGGCTGTTCTCCGGTGGCGAAGCGCTGCCGGCGGAGCTGCGCAACCGCGTGCTGGCGCAACTGCCGGCGGTGCAGTTGCACAACCGTTACGGCCCGACCGAAACCGCGATCAACGTCACCCACTGGCACTGCACCAGCGCCGACGGCGAACGTTCGCCGATTGGCCGGCCGCTGGGCAACGTGATCTGCCGCGTCCTCGACGCCGATCTCAATCCCGTGCCGGCCGGTGTGCCGGGTGAATTGTGCATCAGCGGCCTCGGCCTCGCTCGCGGCTACCTTGGCCGTCCGGCGTTGACCGCCGCGCGTTTCGTGGTCGATCCACTGGGCGAGCAGGGCGCACGGTTGTACCGCACTGGTGACCGTGCGCGTTGGACCTCGGACGGTGTGCTCGAATACCTCGGTCGTCTCGATCAGCAGGTCAAGCTGCGTGGCTTTCGCGTTGAACCGGAAGAAATCGAAGCGCGTCTGCTGGCCCAGGAAGGCGTCGCCCAAGCCGTGGTGCTGGTGCGTGAAACCGCGGCCGGTGCGCAGTTGATCGGTTACTTCACCGCGTTGGATGCCAGCGAAGATCAGGACGTGCAAATCGCCCGACTGAAAATCGCCCTGGCCGCCGCGCTGCCGGAATACATGGTCCCGGCGCAATTGATGCGTCTGGAACAAATGCCCCTGAGCCCGAGCGGCAAACTTGATCGCCGTGCGTTGCCTGAACCACAGTGGCAAGTACGCAAACACGTCGAGCCGGTCACCGAGCTGGAACAACAGATCGCCGCGATCTGGTGTGAAGTGCTGGGCCTGGCGCAGGTCGGTCTGCGCGACGATTTCTTCGCCCTCGGCGGGCACTCGCTGCTGGCCACGCAAATCATCTCGCGCAGCCGTCAGGCCTGCGACGTCGAGCTGCCGCTGCGCGCCTTGTTCGAACACAGCGAACTGGGTGATTTCGCCGAGCAGATCCGACTGATCCAGGCCAGCGGCAAGACCAACCAGCAGCCACCGATTGCAAAAGTCGACCGCAGCCAACCCGTGCCGCTGTCCTATTCGCAGCAACGCATGTGGTTCCTCTGGCAGATGGAACCGGACAGCCCGGCGTACAACGTCGGCGGCATGGCGCGCCTGCGTGGCGTGTTGCATGTCGAGCGTTTCGAGGCGGCCTTGCAGGCGCTGATCCTGCGCCACGAAACCCTGCGCACCACCTTCCCGAGCATCGACGGCGTGGCCCGGCAGCAGGTGCATGCCGAGACGGGTGTGCGCATGGACTGGAAGGATTTCTCGACATTCGCTGCGGATATACGCGAGCAAAAGGTTCAGCAACTGGCCGACGCCGAAGCGCACCTGCCGTTCGATCTGGAAACCGGGCCGTTGCTGCGCGCCTGTCTGGTGAAGACTGCCGAGGACGAACATTACTTTGTCCTGACCCTGCACCACATCGTCACCGAAGGCTGGGCGATGGACATCTTCGCCCGCGAACTCAGCGCGCTGTACGAAGCGTTCGTCGATGACCGCGACTCACCGCTGGAGCCGCTGCCGGTGCAGTACCTCGACTACAGCGTCTGGCAGCGCAACTGGCTGGAATCCGGTGAACGTCAGCGCCAACTCGACTACTGGACCGCGCAACTGGGGCGCGAACATCCGTTGCTGGAACTGCCCGGTGACCGGCCGCGTCCGCCGGTGCAAAGCCACCAGGGCGAACTGTTTCGTTTCGATCTCAGTGATGACCTCGCTGCCCGCGTCCGTGCGTTCAACGCGCAAAACGGTCTGACCCTGTTCATGACCATGACCGCCGCGCTCGCCACCTTGCTCTACCGCTACAGCGGCCAGACCGACCTGCGCATCGGCGCACCGGTGGCCAACCGTATCCGCCCGGAAAGCGAAGGGCTGATCGGCGCCTTCCTCAACACCCAGGTGCTGCGTTGCCAGCTCGACGGCCAGATGTCGGTCGGTGAGTTGTTCGAGCAGGTGCGCCACACCGTGATCGAAGGCCAGTCGCACCAGGACCTGCCGTTCGATCATCTGGTTGAAGCCCTGCAGCCACCACGCAGTGCCGCTTACAACCCGCTGTTCCAGGTGATGTGCAACGTGCAGCGCTGGGAATTCCAGCAGAGCCGCACCCTCGCCGGCATGACCGTCGAGTACTTGGCCAACGATGCGCGGGCGACCAAGTTCGACCTCAATCTGGAAGTCACCGACCTCGACCATCGCCTCGGCTGCTGCCTGACGTACAGCACCGACCTGTTCGACGAGCCGACCATCGCGCGCATGGCCCAGCATTGGCGCAACCTGCTGGAAGCGTTGATCGCCGATCCGCAGCAGCGTCTGAGCCAACTGCCGCTGCTCGCTGTGCCGGAGCAACAGCGACTGCTCGACAGCCTTGGTGTCGAGCCGGGCGAGCATCGTCTCGACCAGTGCATCCATCACCTGTTCGCCGAGCAGGCGCTGGTCCGCAAAGATGCGCCGGCCCTGACATTCGCCGGACAGACCCTGAGCTACGCCGAACTCGACGCCCGCGCCAATCGCCTGGCCTGGGTTCTGCGCGAGCGTGGCGTCGGCCCGCAAGTGCGGGTCGGTCTGGCGCTGGAGCGCTCGCTGGAAATGGTCATCGGCCTGCTGGCGATTCTCAAGGCCGGCGGCGCCTATGTGCCGCTGGACCCGGAATACCCGCTCGACCGTTTGCACTACATGATCGAAGACAGCCGCATCGGCCTGCTGCTCAGCGATCGGGCGATGTTCAAGGCCCTTGGCGATCTGCCGCCGAGCGTAGCGCGCTGGTGCCTGGAAGAAGACCGCGCGGCGCTGGTCGATTACCCGGCCAGCGAGCTGCCGTTCATCAGCCTGCCGCAGCATCAGGCTTATCTGATTTACACCTCGGGTTCCACCGGCAAGCCGAAAGGCGTGGTGGTGTCCCACGGTGAAATCGCCATGCATTGCCAAGCGGTGATCGCGCGGTTCGGCATGCGTGCCGACGACTGCGAACTGCACTTCTATTCGATCAACTTCGACGCCGCCACCGAGCGGCTGCTGGTGCCGCTGCTCAGTGGCGCGCAGGTGGTGCTGCGGGCGCAAGGGCAGTGGGACGCGGAAGAAATCTGCGGTTTGATCCGCACCCACCGGATCAACGTGCTCGGTTTCACCCCGAGCTACGGCAGCCAGTTGGCGCAGTTCCTCGCCACGCAACACGAGATGCTGCCGGTGCGGATGATCATCACCGGCGGCGAAGCGCTGACCGGCGAACACCTGCAGCGGATTCGCGCCGCGTTCCAGCCGAGCCTGTTTTTCAACGCCTACGGCCCGACCGAAACCGTGGTCATGCCACTCGCCAGTCTGGCCCCGCAAGTGCTGGAAGAGGGCGCCGGCAGCGTGCCGATCGGCAGTGTGATCGGTGATCGCGTGGCCTATATTCTCGACGCCGATCTGGCGCTGGTGCCACAAGGTGCGACCGGGGAATTGTTCATCGGCGGCGCGGGTCTGGCGCAGGGGTACCACGACCGTCCGGGCATCAGCGCCGAGCGTTTTGTGGCTGACCCGTTTGCCGCCGATGGCGCACGCATGTACCGCACCGGCGACCTGGTGCGCCAGCGTGCCGATGGTTTGGTGGAATACCTTGGGCGGATCGACCATCAGGTGAAGATTCGCGGTTTCCGTATCGAGTTGGGCGAGATCGAAAGCCGTCTGCTGGATCACGCTTCGATTCGTGAAGCGGTGGTGCTGGCGCTGGATGCGCCGAGCGGCAAGCAACTGGTTGGTTATCTGGTCACTGAAGTCGCCGAGCAAGGCGAAGCCAAACAGGCTGAACTGCGCGAAGCGCTGAAGTCGCACCTCAAGGCACAACTGCCGGACTACATGGTGCCGACGCACCTGATCCTGCTGGCGAGCATGCCGCTGACCGCCAACGGCAAACTCGACCGCCGCGCCTTGCCGGCGCCGGACCCTGAGCTCAATCGTCAGGACTACGTCGCCCCGAGCAACGAACTGGAGCAGACCCTGGCGCAGATCTGGTGCGAAGTGCTCAACGTCAAGCAGGTCGGCCTCAACGACAACTTCTTCGAACTCGGTGGCGACTCGATTCTGTCGATTCAAGTGGTCAGCCGGGCGCGGCAGCAAGGCATCCATTTCAGCCCGCGGGACCTGTTCCTGCATCAGACCGTGCAGACCCTCGCCGGGGTCGCCAGCCGCAGCGAGCAAGTGACTGCCGAACAGGGGCTGCTCAGCGGTGAGTCGGCGCTGACGCCGATCCAGCACTGGTTCTTCGACACTGAAATCCCGGAGCGTCAGCACTGGAACCAGGCCCTGTTGCTGGAGCCGAGCGTGGCGCTGGAACCCCATCGTCTGGAGCAGGCGCTGCTGGCGGTGATCGAGCAGCACGACGCACTGCGTTTGCGCTTCATGCAGACCAATGATCAGTGGCGGGCAACGCATCAACCGGTGTCCGATGCCGAGGTACTGTGGCAAGTACGGGTGGCAGCGATGGACAAGTGCCAAGCGCTGTTCGCCGATGCCCAGCGCAGCCTCGATCTGCAACACGGTCCGCTATTGCGCGCGTTGCTGGTGGATGGGCCGCAAGGGCAGCAACGGCTGTTCATCGCGATCCATCACTTGGTGGTCGATGGTGTGTCGTGGCGCGTGCTGCTCGATGATCTGCAAACCGTGTATCGCCAACTCGACGCCGAACAGGCGGTGAAGCTACCGGCGAAAACCAGTGCCTTCAAGGACTGGGCAGCACGCTTGCAGGCCTACGCCGGCAGCGAGTCCCTGCGTGAAGAACTGAACTGGTGGCAGACGCAACTGGCCGGGCCGAACGCCGAGTTGCCGTGCGAAAACCCGCAAGGCGGACGGCAGAACCGGCACGCGCAAACCGTCAGCGTGCGCCTTGATGCCGAGCGCACTCAGCAGCTGTTGCAACAGGCACCGCGCGCCTATCGCACGCAGGTCAACGACCTGTTGCTGACCGCACTGGCCCGCGTCTTGTGCCGCTGGAGCGGGCAGCCGTCGGCGCTGATTCAACTGGAAGGCCACGGCCGCGAAACCCTGTTCGACGAGATCGACCTGACCCGCACCGTCGGCTGGTTCACCAGCGCTTATCCGTTACGCCTGACCCCGCACAACATCGAAGAGGCGGCCGGGCAGGGCGCTTCGATCAAGGCGATCAAGGAGCAACTGCGCGGCGTGCCGCACAAAGGCCTGGGCTATGGCGTGCTGCGTTATCTGGCCGACGACCTCAGCCAGCGCAGCATG
Source organism: Pseudomonas serboccidentalis (assembly GCF_028830055.1). Lineage (NCBI taxonomy): Bacteria > Pseudomonadati > Pseudomonadota > Gammaproteobacteria > Pseudomonadales > Pseudomonadaceae > Pseudomonas > Pseudomonas serboccidentalis. The sequence goes on along the minus strand of NZ_CP101655.1, from coordinate 3,549,914 downwards.
GCGGCGTTGCCGGATGCACCGGTGACCTTCAACTACCTCGGCCAGTTCGACCAGAGTTTCGGCAGCGATGCGCTGTTCCGTCCGCTGGACGAAGCGGTCGGTGCTGCCCACGATCCGCACGCACCGCTGCCCAACGAGTTGAGCATCGACAGTCAGGTGTATGGCGGTGAACTGCTGTTGCGCTGGACCTTCAGCGCCGAGCGTTATGACGCGCAAACCATCAATGATCTGGCCGACGCCTACCTCGGCGAACTGCAAAGCCTGATCGCCCATTGCCTGCAAGATGAGGCAGGCGGTCTGACGCCGTCGGACTTCCCGCTGGCGAAACTGACCCAGGCGCAACTCGACGCGTTGCCGGTGCCGGCGGCGCACATCGAAGACGTCTATCCGCTGACGCCGATGCAGGAAGGCATGTTGCTGCACACCTTGCTCGAACCGGGCACTGGCCTGTACTACATGCAGGATCGCTACCGCATCAACAGCGAACTCGACCCCGAGCGTTTTGCCCAGGCCTGGCAAGCGGTGATCGCCCGTCATGAAGCGTTGCGCGCATCGTTCTGCTGGAACGTCGGCGAAGACATGCTGCAAGTGATCCACACCCCGGGGCGCACGCCGATCGAGTACCTGGACTGGAGCGCCGTTGCCGAAACCGAGCAAGAACCGAAGCTGCAAGCGCTGCTCAAAAGCGAGCGTGAGGCCGGCTTCGATCTGCTCAATCGGGCACCGTTCCACCTGCGTCTGATCAAGGTCGGCGCGGCGCGCTACTGGTTCATGATGAGCAACCATCACATCCTCATTGATGCCTGGTGCCGCTCGTTGCTGATGAACGATTTCTTCGAGATCTACACCGCCCTTGGTGAAGGCCGCGAAGCGCAGTTGAGCGTGCCGCCGCGTTACCGCGATTACATCGGCTGGCTGCAACGCCAGAGTCTGGCAGAGGCGCGTCAGTGGTGGCAGCAGAACCTGCAAGGCTTCGAACGCACCACGCCGATCCCGAGCGACCGGCCGTTCCTGCGTGAACATGCCGGCGAAAGCGGGGGCATGATCGTTGGCGACCGCTACACCCGCCTCAATGTCGAGGAGGGTGCGCGTCTGCGTGAACTGGCCCAGGCCCATCAATTGACGGTGAACACCTTCGCTCAAGCGGCGTGGGCGCTGGTGCTGCGACGCTTGAGCGGTGATCGTGACGTGCTGTTCGGCGTCACCGTGGCCGGGCGCCCGGTGGAGATGCCGGAGATGCAGCGCACGGTCGGCCTGTTCATCAACAGCATTGCGCTGCGGGTGCAGATCCCGGCGGACGATCAGCGCGCCAGTGTGCGCCAGTGGCTGAGCGCTCTGCTCGACAGCAACATGCAACTGCGCGAGTACGAATACCTGCCACTGGTGAACATCCAGGAACAGAGCGAACTGCCGAAAGGCCAGCCGCTGTTCGACAGCCTGTTCGTGTTTGAAAATGCGCCGGTGGAAGTCTCGGTGCTGGACCGTGCGCAGGGCCTCAACGCGACTTCGGACTCCGGCCGCACTCACACCAACTTCCCGCTGACAGCGGTGTGCTACCCGGGCGATGACCTCGGTCTGCATCTGTCGTATGACCAGCGCTACTTCGACGAATCGACCATCGAACGCATGCTCGGCGAGTTCAAACGGCTGTTGCTGGCGCTGGTCGATGGCTTCCATGGCGACATGGCCGAGCTGCCGCTGCTGGGCGCCGAGGAGCAGGACTTCCTGCTGCACGGTTGCAACCAGAGTGCGCACGATTATCCACTGGAGCAGAGCTACGTGGCGCTGTTCGAAGCGCAGGTTGCAGCGCATCCGCAACGCATCGCGGCCACTTGCCTCGATCAGCAACTGAGCTATGCCGAGCTGAACCACAACGCCAACCGCCTCGCTCATGCGCTGGTTGCAGCCGGGGTGCGGATGGATCAACCGGTGGCGTTGCTGGCGGAACGTAATCTCGATCTGCTGGGCATGATCATCGGCAGTTTCAAGGCCGGTGCCGGTTACCTGCCGCTGGATCCGGGCCTGCCGAGCCAGCGTCTGCAACGCATCATCGAACTGAGCCGCACGCCGCTGCTGGTGTGCACTCAAGCCTGTCGCGAACAGGCGCAGACCTTGCTCGATGAATTCAGCTGCGCCAACCGCCCACGGCTGTTGGTGTGGGAAGAGGTGCAGGCGCGGGCGAGGTCGTTGCAGAACCCGGGCATTTACAGTGGCCCGGACAACCTGGCGTATGTGATCTACACCTCGGGCTCCACCGGCCTGCCGAAAGGCGTGATGGTCGAGCAGCGCGGCATGCTCAACAACCAGTTGAGCAAGCGTCCGTACCTCGATCTGAGCGACGCCGATGTGGTCGCACAGACCGCTTCGCAAAGCTTCGACATTTCGGTCTGGCAGTTCCTCGCCGCGCCGTTGTTCGGCGCACGGGTGGACATTGTGCCGAACACCATCGCCCACGATCCGCAGGGTTTGCTGGTGCACGTGCAGGCCCAGGGCATTACCGTGCTGGAGAGCGTGCCGTCGCTGATTCAGGGCATGCTCGCCGCCGAGCGCCTGAGCCTCGACGGCTTGCGCTGGATGCTGCCGACCGGTGAAGCGATGCCGCCGGAACTGGCGCACCAATGGCTACAGCGTTATCCGCAGATCGGTCTGGTCAACGCCTATGGTCCGGCGGAGTGTTCCGATGACGTGGCGTTCTTCCGCGTCGATCTGGCCTCGACCCGCGGCAGCTACTTGCCGATCGGTACGCCGACCGACAACAACTTGCTCTATCTGGTGGATGGCGCGCTGGAGCTGGTGCCGTTGGGTGCGGTGGGTGAGTTGTGCGTGGCCGGCACTGGCGTCGGTCGCGGTTATGTCAGTGATCCGTTGCGCACCGCGCCGGTGTTCGTGCCGAATCCGTTCGGCGCACCGGGCGAGCGTCTGTATCGCACCGGTGACCTGGCGCGGCGTCGCAGTGATGGTGTGCTGGAGTACGTAGGCCGGGTCGATCATCAAGTGAAGATTCGCGGTTACCGCATCGAACTGGGCGAGATCGAAGCGCGTCTGCACGAACAACCGGAAGTCCGCGATGCGGCGGTGGGTGTGCAGGAGGGCGTCAATGGCAAGCATCTGGTCGGGTATCTCGTAGCGGCAGATCTGGCCCTGAATCCGAACGAACGACTGGAGCGGATCAAACAACGCCTGCGCGCCGAACTGCCGGAGTACATGGTGCCGCTGCACTGGTTGTGGCTGGATCAGTTGCCGCATAACGCCAACGGCAAACTCGACCGCAACGCCCTGCCAGCGCTGGAGATCGGCCAGTTGCAGAGCCAGGATTACCTGGCCCCGCGCAACGAACTGGAACTGATCCTGGCCGATATCTGGGCCGAGGTGCTCAAGGTCGACAAGGTCGGTGTGCGCGACAACTTCTTCGAGCTGGGCGGTCACTCGCTGCTGGCCACGCAGATCGCCTCGCGGGTGCAGAAAACCCTGCAACGCGACGTGCCACTGCGGGCGATGTTCGAGTGCAGCACAGTGCAGGAACTGGCTGAGTACATTGAGGGCCTGGCGGCCAGTGACATGACCGAGGACAAGGTGGATCGATTGAATGATCTGATGGCGGAGCTGGAGGGACTTTGATTCTCTGGTGCCTGCACTGGCCCTTTCGCGAGCAAGCTCGCCCACACTTAGCACTGTGTACGCAGAACCAATGTGGGGAGCTTGCTCGCGATTGGGGGGCGGCATATTTTCAGACATTTCCGGGGTTGACGATCCAGAACCGGCAGCCCAGTCTGCCGGTTCTCTTTTTCATCGCGGGAGTGGTCGATGCCTTTCTTCACGGTTGACGGACAAGCGCTGCACTACATTGATCAAGGTACCGGCCCGGCCGTGTTACTGGCCGGCAGTTATCTGTGGGACACCGCCATGTGGGCGCCGCAGATCGCTGCGCTGGCGCCGCACTATCGGGTGATTGCCTTGGATCTCTGGGGCCATGGCGAATCCGGGCGATTGCCGCCAGGCACCACGTCGCTGGATGACATCGCGCGACAGGCCGAGGCGTTGCTCGATCATCTGGGGATCGATCAGGTCACTTTGGTCGGACTGTCGGTCGGCGGCATGTGGGGCGTGCGCCTGGCGCTGTCGGCACCGCAGCGGCTCAACGGGCTGGTGCTGATGGACACTTACGTCGGCGTGGAGCCTGAGCCGACTCGTCAGTACTACTTCTCGCTGTTCAAACAGATTGAAGAAAGCGGCGAAATTTCCGAGCAACTGCTGGACATCGTAGTACCGATTTTCTTCCGCCCGGGCATCGATCCTCAATCGGCGCTGTATCAGGACTTCCGCGCCAAACTGGCGGCGTACAGCACTGATCGCCTGCGCGACAGCATCGTGCCGATGGGGCGTATTACCTTCAGTCGTGATGATCGGTTGCCGCGTCTGGGCGAGTTGAATGCCGCGACCACGCTGGTGCTGTGCGGCGATCAGGACAAACCGCGCCCGCCGTCGGAGGCAAAGGAGATGGCGGAGTTGATCGCTTGCCCGTGGGTGCTGGTGCCGGAAGCGGGGCATATCTCCAGTCTGGAGAATCCGCAGTTTGTGAACGAGGTGTTGTTGGCCTTTTTGGCTGAGCGAAACCATTCTATCGACTGAATCACCCTTTTGCGTCCCGCGCTACTGTCAACTCTGACAGTAGCGCGCTCCTCTTGAACAGGCATCAAATGGTTTCGCCCGGTGTGGGCTGAATCGAGTGATCCTCGACGGGAGAATCGTCATGTCCAATCAAGCAGCAAACGATCCTGAACTTCCGGTTCCAGTGGTAGTAGATGCATCGTACAACTCGACATTGCCACCTTGTAAGGCTCTGGACGGTACAACCGTACGCATCGATTTCCCGGGACTGAAACCCGAACATCGTCTCCGGCTCTTCTTGGTTGGACCCGGACATACTGAGGAGTTTACCACTCAGTCAAAAAGGGCTTCAGAGCCTGCTGAAGTTTTCATTCCTGCGTGGCTCGTTGGTCTATGTGTCGGCAAAACCATACAGCTCTGGTACGAGGCAAGTTTGGGGGAGGACGTGATGTTTTCCCATAAACTTGATCTGAAGGTAGAGCACATTCCTCCCGCCGATTTGCCAGTGCCGCGTTTACCTGAAGTCGTCAAAATCGAAGGTACTGTATTCCTGGATATGCGCAGGTTCTCAGGCAACCCTCGGGTTCAGCTTGCACCCTGGAAGTTCATCGATCTGAGGCAGCGAATCTGGATCAACGTTGTCGGGCAGCGCAATTATCCCAACCATGAAACGCTTCATTTGGTCACGGCACTGGAAGTGACATCAGAGCAGGTCAGCAACGGACTGGAGTTGACTATTGATCGAAGCTGGTTAAGTAGGCTCGACCATAGATCGGCTTTGACGTTGGAGACGTTTGTCACGTTCGACAAAAGTCCGAATATCGACAGTGCGCATGAATTGCCGCGCTGGACCAATCTATTGCTGAAATCCGATACCGATTTACCGGCACCCACCGTCACGCAGACGCTGAACGGTGTGCTGGATCCAGAGCTGGTCTCGGAAAATGCGATGATCGTCATCACGTACGACGGCATGCTACCCACCGACAGGGTCAAGCCGTGGTGGCGTGGCACTCCGGGGGAGGGGTCGCCTGAGCTGGAAACGGTTAATGGTAATTCAGCAGGAAGTATTGAGGTTGCCGTTAGTGTATCTGCAGTAGCCGCCAATGAAGGTGAAACGGTCGATGTGAGCTACACGGTTGAGCGGGATGGCATCGAGCGGCCTTCACCCATCACTCGAGTAACGGTGCAGAAACGACGCTATGTTGATGTAGAAAATTTTGATGAACAGGACGTAAAGCGGGTCAACGCAGCTGATAATTACACCTTCACCTTACCCACCATGTCGATCAGGTTGCTTGAGGGAGCAGGGACGGCAGGCATCATGCGCTTCGGCTCCACCACGGTCGGATTCGTTGAAGCGCTCTCTTTTGGTATGTGTATCAACTCTGGCATGACAACTCCGCCCCAGCGCTTCCAGTTTGATTTTCGGGTGGATTACGCTCGAATTTCGTTCACGTGGGCCCACCTTCACCATAAAGGTGTCGTCACGTATTTCGATATCAATGGTGAGGTCTTGGGCACGAATGAGTATCACGGCATAAGCGAAGGAGGCCAACTCCATCAATTGATCGAGTTCGTCGCCCCTGGCCAGTCTCGAATCAAGAGTATGCGAGTTGAAGCCGAGGACTACAGCTTCCTCGACTTCTTCACAATGTGTGGTTGATCGTTCCGGCAACAATCGAAGCCCGTTCTTCAGAGCGGGCTTTTCTCTTTACTTAGGCCCGAGAATCTTAGCCAGTTTGTCCGGCGAAGGCGCCCCTTGCTGCTGTTGCAGTTCACCCTTGTCGTCCATGTAGAAGATTGCCGGTGTCGCCTGCAACTCCAGGTCTTCCATCAACTGCATGTTGGCGGCCAGTTTGGTCTGCACCGCCGCCGGAATGTCTTTCAATGGCTTGAGTGTGCTGGCCTTGCCGGCTTTCTCGTGGTCTTCCAGGGCCTTGGCCGGATCTTTCGCCGCCAGCAGCGCGGCGGATTTCGCCGGGCTGTCCTCGCGGATGATTCCGACCATGATGTGCCGCAATTGCACCTTGCCGGCCTTGACCCATGGTCGCGCCTGCTCCCAGAACATGTTGCAGTATGGGCAGTTCGGATCGCTGAACAGGTACACGGTGCGCGGTGCGTCCTTGCTGCCGTCCTGAATCCAGTTGCTGGCTTCGAACTTGCCCCAGATTTCCTTGGCCATCGGCGCGTAGACCAGTTTCTGCAGCGGTTCGCTGCTCAGGTCCTTGCCGTCGGCGTCGTACAGATTGCCCAGCAGCACGTGTTGACCGTCCGGCGTCAGGTACAGGGCCATGCCGCGGTTCTGGTACTGCGCCGCATAACCGCGCAAGCCGTCCGGGGCGTCGAACTGGCCGACGATTTTCGCGCCCTTGGCTTCGATCTGTTTGATCGCGGCGGGCAATTCTTCGGCGGCCTGTACCGACGGCAGGTGCAGCAGGGCGGTGCCCAGAGTCAGCGTCAGCAGGTGGCGGAGGCGGGGCATGGCAGTTTCCTTGCAGAGGTGGCCGGTGCGGCGGTTGGGTTCGGACTGTCGAAGTTTTCCAGGGCGCGGGCCAGGCTGGCGTTCGACAGCTCGCCCAGATGGCTGCTCAGCAGACGTCCATCAGGGCTATAGAACAGCGTAGTCGGCAGCGCCATGGAACCCACGGCCTGACCGAGTCGGCCGCTGCGGTCGAACAGCACGTTGTTCAGGCTCAGGCCCTGGGTTTCGAGAAAGGTTGCAACGCTTTGCATGCTTTCGGCTTGATTGACGAACAAAAAGGTCAGGTCCGGGCGTTGTTGTTGAGCGCTCTCCAGCACCGGCATCTCGCGCCGGCAGGGTGGACACCAGGTCGCCCACAGGTTGATTACCAGCGGGCCACCCTGATAATCGCTGAGCTCAATGGTCTCCCCGGCGGCGTTGCGCAGGGTGATCTCCGGCAGGCGCGTGCCTTGTTCGTAGATGTTCAACGACAGGGTCGCCAGCAGCCAGAACACGACACCGCTGGCCACGCCAAAACCCAGTGGCCGACGCAAGCCCGGTCGGCGCCAGCCGCGATACAACGCCGCCAGCAACAGCACGATCACCCCCGGCCAGGCGAGGAACCCGCCATCGCGCAGGTCGATGATCTGCCACGGATCGTTGCGATAGTGGCCCCAATACAGGGCGACAAACGCCACGCGTGCCGCGAGCATGCCAAGCAGAAACAGGCTGAACAGCGCCGACTCGGGGTTATCGCCGCCACGTTTGGCCACCCGCCAGCCGACAAGGGTCGCCAGCGCCAGGGCACTGATCAGCAGCAGGTGGTTAAGCGCGATGGCAAAGGTGCCGAGGGTGAACGTCAGCATCAGTTGGCATCTCGGGTGGTGGTCCAGCGTTGCAGGAACGTATCGGCATCCACCTCACCGGTGATGCGCTGGCTACGTCGTTCTTCGCCGTCGGCGCCGATCCAGACAAAACTCGGTGGCCCCGGGACTTTGTAACGGCCGAGCAGCTCGCGGCTGGCGGCATTGTCGGCGGTGACATCCAGGCGCAGCAGACGCACATCGCTGAGTGCCTGCATGACTTTGTCCTTGCCGAACACTTGTTTCTCCATGACTTTGCACGACACGCACCAGTCGGCGTAGTAATCGAGCAACACCCACTGCCCCTGAGCCTTGGCGGTATCCAGTTCACGCTGCAGCGCTGCCGGGTCCTTGATGGTGGTGAAAGCGTCATGGCCGCTCGGCGTTGCGCTGGCGACACGACCCGCGCTGTACACCTGCAGCGGCTGATACGGGTCATCACCGCCACCGGCGGCACCGATCATCAACAGGCTGCCCCACAGACCGAGCAACAGCGAGCTGGCGCCGAACATCTGGGCGACACGCCCGAAGCCTTCCGATTGCTTCCAGGCACAGAACGCAGCGATCAGCAGCAGCGCGCCGCACAGGCCCAGCCACAACGAGGAGTCCAGCACCGGGCGCAACATCAGCAGCGCAGTCGCCAGGAACAGGAAACCGAAGATGCCCTTGAGCAGGTTCATCCATGCCCCGGGTTTTGGCAGGAAGCGGTTGCCGACGGTCACCAGCAGCAACAGCGGCACACCAATGCCGATGCCCAGCGCGAACAGAATCAGGCCACCGTGCAGCGCATTGCCGCTCTGGGCGATGTACAGCAAGGCGCCGGCCAGCGGTGCGGTCATGCACGGGCCGACCAGCAGACCGGACAAGGCCCCGAGCACCCCGGCACCGATCAGGCTGCCGCCGTTGCGGCTACGCGAGGCGTGTTCGAGGCGATCACGCAAGGCCACCGGCAATTGCAATTCGAAGAAGCCGAACATCGGCAACGCCAGCACCACGAATACCGCCGCAAACGCACCGAGCAGCCAGGGATTCTGCAGCCATGCCTGCAGGTTGGCGCCGAGCAGAGAAGCGATCACGCCCATCGCGGCATACACCAGTGCCATGCAGATCACATAGCTGCTGGCCAGGGCGAAACCACGCCGTGGCGTGGCACCACTGCCGACGACCATTCCCGCCAGAATCGGCAGCATTGGCAGGGAACACGGGGTAAATGCCAGCAGCAGGCCAAGGCCGAAGAACACCAGCAGGCTCCAGCCCAGCGCTCGCTGTTGCAGGCCGCTGGCCAAGGCTTGATCCGGCGCTTGCGCGCTGGTCGTCGGCGTGGCTTTGCCACCCAGATCGATGACCCGGGTTTGCGGTGGATAACACAGGCCGGCATCGGCGCAGCCCTGATAACTGACCTTGATCTGACCGCTGGCCGAGGCCGGGACTTTTACCTCCAGCCCCTGGCGATACACCGGTTGTTCGCCGAAAAATTCGTCGCTGTGGGATTCACCCTCGGGCAGAACCGGCTGTTGTTCGGCCTTCAGACCGTCGAGTTTCAGGCGCTTCTGATACAGGTAGTAGCCGTCGCTGATCTGCCAGAACAGTTGGGTTTCCCCGGACTCCAGGCGTTCGGAGGTAAGCACGAACGCTTGGTCGACCGGCAGAAATTCCGGTTTGGTCTCGAATGGATTATTTCCCGCCTGAGCCAGGCCGGAGATCAGCAGTGCAAACAAAAGAAAAAAATGACGCATGGAGGAGCCTTGTCCCTGTGCAAGTGGAATGCACAGTGGCGGGTAGCGATTAACCGATGATTAACCGCCCCGCACGATGCCGGATGGAACCCCGACGTCGATGCACTGGTGCCTGCAAATGGCCTCAGTCCGTCAGCAGACCGGGCCAGGTTGATTCGGAGATTGTATACGGGCCGAATAGTTTTTTCGCGCCCTGTTCATATCGCAGATACTGGTTGTCATTCAGGAAGATATAAAAATATGTGTCGAAAGTCGGGTAGTCATTCAGGGCGGCAGTCATCATGCGTCCTTGATATTGTGTCAGCTCATCCCATGGAGAGTTTTTGAGGGGCAGTACTTGCAGGTTTGTCGAGTAAATCTCGTAAGTCAGATAGTTACCGTCGTTCAGTAATATCCAGTAGGTGTATCCTTTCGAGTTGTTTTCGTTGCACATTGCACCGACTATTTTATAGTAATAAGGCAGTAACTTTGCCCATTTGGATTGCGCGACGGGGGTGTTCGATACGGCCTTGTCATATCGCTGGTTGAATTCACAGACTGATGGAGTATCGCCATCGTCGTAGAACAGCCAGAGGGTGTCGATACCGCCGTCCCAGCTGGGGCTGGTAGTGGTAAAGCCAAAGCGCAAGTCTGCGGCAGTCTTGTCGAAGCCTTCCCAGTGTTCGTCAACCGATTTGGGGTAACCGGAGAGAACTTTGTTATCTCCGATGTCGAAACGGGCGTAAGTGTTCTTTTCTCGGAAAAAGAAATAAAGACGGTCAGGGCCGGTGCACCAGTCAACGGCAGCGAAGTTTTTGCTAGTGGTCATTTTTACGGTTTCTCAAGTAATTTGTGATTGGTCTTTCTGGTTGGGTGTTTAGTTGTTGTAAAGTTGCTGGGCGAGATTAGTTTTCGCTGCTTTGTTTGTATAGTTCGAGGGTGTTGTATTTTATTTCGGTTAGTTTGACTTGTATTTGCCGGATGGTATTTTGTACGTGCCCCCGATGGGGTATTACCGGTCAACGCAGGCGAGCTATGAAGCCTCTGTCTGGTCGGTTGTGGCCCGGCCATAATTGCGGCTTAATCCTGTTCTGTTCGACTTGCCTTTTTCTCAGGGAACCACCATGCACGTACTGGTTTGCGAAGACGATGAACTGATCGCCAGCGGTATCGTTGCCGGTCTCACTGCCCAGGGCTTGACGGTCGAGCACGTCAACACCGCGTCGAAGGCGCGGGCGATGCTCAAGGTTGCCGAATTCGACGTGATGGTGCTCGATCTCGGCCTGCCCGATGAAGATGGCCTCAAGTTGCTGCAACAATTGCGGCAACAGGGCCTGGAAATTCCGGTGCTGATTCTGACCGCGCGCGATTCGGTCACCGATCGGGTCGATGGTCTGCAGGCGGGGGCTGACGATTACCTGCTCAAACCGTTCGATCTGCGTGAACTGTTCGCCCGCCTGCAAACCTTGTTGCGCCGGGTCGCCGGACGCAGCGTCAACCTGATTGAACACGGCGCACTCACCTACGACCCGAGCAGCCGTGAAACCACTCTGGCCGGGCAATCGGTGGACTTGTCGCGGCGCGAGCAATCGCTGTTGCAGGCGCTGCTGCACAACCGTGGCCGGGTGCTGTCCACCGAGCAATTGAAGGACAGCGTCTACGGCTTCAATGACGAGCTGGAGAGCAACGCCCTCAACGTGCATATCCATCACCTGCGCAGCAAGCTCGGCAAGGGCATCGTCGAAACCGTGCGCGGTCTGGGCTATCGCCTCGGGCCGGCCGATGGTGGAGAGCAGCAGAAGTGATGAGTCTGCGTCTGCGCCTGAGTCTGACCCTCGGCGCCGCGTTCGCCCTGATCTGGGCCCTGGCCGCGGCCTGGATGCTCAGCGACCTGCGCAATCAGATGATGTTTTCCCTCGACCAGCGGCTGGTGGCTTCGGCGCGCATGGTCGCCGGGCTGCTGGAGCAATTGCCGGCGTTGCCGAGCAAGGGCGAGGGCACCCATTTCAGTGCCGAACAGTTGAACATTCCCGGCGGCATGGCCTGCCAGGTCAGTTCCTTGCGTGGGGAGATTCTGGCCCGCAGCCACAGCAGCCCCGAGCAAACCCTGGAAGCTGCGAAAATGGGCTTCCATGACCAGATGATCGACGGCGCGCCGTGGCGCAGTTTCACCCTCGCACGAGGTGACGTGCGGATCACCACCGCCGATCGGCAGATCGAGCGCGAAGCGCTGAACATGTCGATCCTGCTGGCGGCCTCGGTGCCGGTCGGCGTGGCATTGCTCGGTTGTCTGTGCCTGTTGTGGCTGGGCATCGGTCAGGGCCTGGCGCCACTCAATCGCCTGCGCGAAGCCTTGATGCGGCGCAATGCCGACTCGCTGGAACCCTTGCAACTGCAGTCGTTTCCCAGCGAACTGAAACCATTGCTCGACACCCAGAATCAGCTGTTCCAGCGCATTGGCAAGACCATCGAGCGTGAGCGGCGGCTGACCGGTGACGCCGCCCATGAACTGCGCAGCCCGCTGACGGCGATCAAGACCCACCTGCAAGTGGCGCGCATGACCGAGGGCAGTGCCCGCGATCAGTCGCTGGCGCGGGCCGAAGAAGGCGCCGACCGGATGCACCGCACGCTGGAGCAACTGTTGTTGCTGGCACGGGTCGAGGGCAGCCTGTCATTTGACGACGGTGTGCAGTGCAGCGCCGAGCAGGTGGCGAAACTGGCGATGCAGGATGCGGCTGGCGGCGAGCGCCAGCGCATCAAACTGCAATTGCCGACGTCGCTGTCCAGCGCCCCGGTGCAAATGCCGGCGGTGCTGTCGATTGCTGCACTGCGCAATCTGCTCGACAACGCCCTGCGTCATACCCCGGCGGACGCTAACGTGGAATTGAGCCTGGAAACCGTCGGTCAGCGCGCACGCTTTGTGGTGCGCGACCACGGCCCGGGAATTGCCGCCGAAGATCTGCAGCATCTGACCCAGCGCTTCTGGCGCAACGGCCAGAGCACCGGCTGCGGCCTCGGCCTGGCGATCGTGCAAGCCATCGTCCAGCGCTGTGCCTGCACCCTGCATTTCGACAGCCGCCCGGATGGCTTGAGGGTGGAACTGACGATGCCGCTGCAATCCATCTGACACCACCGCAGATCTCCCGTGGGAGCGATGTTCGGGCACATCAAATGTAACGTCTGCGCATTGGTGATTCGTCAGTCCCGGCGGTATGGTCGGGGCTGCTCTGACTCAATGGATTGAGGGACCGCAGCATGGAAGCAGCAATCTGCATCTGCCCGGCGAAACCTGCCGACGCCGGCATTATCAGCCGCATCATCGAGCGTTCGATCCGCGTCGGTTGTGCGCTCGAACACCGCAACGACCCGCAACTCGTCAGCCGCTGGATCAGCCGGCAATCCGTGGAGGTCATCACGGCGCAGCTTGTCGATCCGCATTGCTACCTGAACCTCGCCTTGTTACAGGACAAACCGGTGGGTGTCGGCATGGCCACGGCCAGCGGTGATATCGGGTTTTGTCATGTGCAGCCGGAATGGTTTCGCCGTGGCGCCGGGCGGGCGTTGCTGATGGATCTGGAAGGCTGGTTGCGAATACGTGGCGTACCTCAGGCGAGTATCGCCAGCACGCGCACCGGCGCGGCTTTTTATCGGCATTTGGGCTACTGCGAGTCGGCGCCACTCGCCTGCGATCAGGGCTTGCACGGCGTGGCGCTGCACAAGCCGTTGCCATTGCCCGACTGACAACGCGATCAAGGGTGTAAATCCTCGCCCCGCTTAAGCGTTTCCAGAACAGGAAAACCTGCATGTGCGCCTCGCGACCGGAACGCGCACCTGTGCGGTGTGCTGTTTTGGTCACTATCCATAGTGTATTGAGGGGTCGAGAGATGTCAGTCGCCACCAGCCTTATCGAAGAGTCGTCGGCCCGGATCGCCTCCGCTCCGACGGAAATCCTGTATCAGTTCCACGAATCGCCACTGCTGGCCCGCCAGAGCCAGCAGGAATCCAACGCCCGCAGTTACCCGCGCCGCATTCCGCTGGCACTCAAGCGCGCCAAGGGGCTGTATGTCGAAGATGTTGAAGGCCGTACCTTCATCGATTGCCTGGCCGGTGCCGGCACGCTGGCCTTGGGGCACAACCACCCGGTGGTGATCGAGGCGATCCAGCAAGTGCTCGCCGATGAATTGCCGCTGCATACCCTAGACCTGACCACGCCGGTCAAGGATCAATTCGTTCAGGACCTGTTCGGCCTGCTCCCGCCAGCGCTGGCCGCCGAGGCGAAGATCCAGTTCTGCGGCCCGACCGGCACCGATGCGGTGGAAGCCGCGCTGAAACTGGTGCGTACCGCCACCGGGCGCAGCACCGTCCTGTCGTTTTCCGGCGGCTATCACGGCATGAGCCAGGGCGCGTTGAGCCTGATGGGTAGCCTGGGGCCGAAAAAGCCGTTGGGCGCCCTGCTCAGCAACGGCGTGCAGTTCATGCCGTTCCCGTATGACTACCGCTGCCCGTTCGGCCTCGGTGGCGCCGCCGGGGTCAAAGCCAACCTGAGTTATCTGGAAAACCTGCTCAACGATCCCGAGGCCGGGGTCCAGTTGCCGGCAGCGGTGATTGTCGAAGCGGTGCAGGGCGAGGGCGGGGTGATTCCGGCGGATATCGAGTGGCTGCGCGGCTTGCGCCGAATCACCGAAAAGGCGGGCGTGGCGCTGATCGTCGACGAGATCCAGAGCGGTTTCGCCCGCACCGGCAAGATGTTTGCCTTCGAACACGCCGACATCGTCCCGGACGTGGTGGTGTTGTCCAAAGCCATCGGCGGCAGCCTGCCATTGGCGGTGGTGGTCTATCGCGACTGGCTCGACACCTGGCAACCGGGTGCCCATGCCGGCACCTTCCGTGGCAATCAGATGGCGATGGCCGCCGGTTCCGCAGTGATGCGTTATCTGCTTGAGCACAAGGTCAGCGAACACGCTGCGGCCATGGGCGAGCGCCTGAGCGAACACTTGCGCATCCTGCAACGCGACTTCCCGCAACTGGGCGACATTCGTGGTCGCGGCTTGATGCTCGGGGTCGAATTGGTTGACCCGGACGGTACGCCAGATGCCCTCGGTCATCCGCCGGCCTTCGCCCGTCTGGCGCCGCTGGTGCAGCGCGAATGCCTCAAGCGCGGGCTGATTCTGGAGCTGGGCGGCCGCCATGGCGCGGTGGTGCGTTTCCTGCCACCGCTGGTGATCACCGCTGCCGAAATCGACCGCGTCGCCGAGATCTTCGGTCGAGCCTTGGCCGCCGCCACGGCTGTTGGGTAAATTTTTCGCAGCGCCCCACGTTCTTTCTACAGACCCGGCTGCACTTCGTGTGCAGCCCACCCCTACAGTGATGGAGAACCACCATGACGTCAGTATTCGACCGCGAGGACATCCTCTTTCAGGTCGTGGTCAACCACGAAGAGCAATACTCGATCTGGCCCGATTACAAAGCCGTGCCGCAAGGCTGGCGCACCGTGGGCAAGAGCGGCCTGAAAAAGGAATGCCTGGCCTACATCGAAGAAGTCTGGACCGATATGCGTCCGCTGAGTCTGCGTCAGAAGATGGAAGGGCAGGCGGCGGCTCAGTAACTCGTCGGTCAAAAAGAAACCCGCTGGACTGGTGACCGTCAGCGGGTTTTTCATGGCTTTCAAAAGATCGCAGCCTTCGGCAGCTCCTACAGGTTTTGCATTCCATGTCGGAGCTGCGATCTTTTGATCTTAGGCCGAAGGCCCGCCGCTCAGACCCTTGAGCAGCACATCCACATTCCCCTCCAGCTCCGCCACCGGATCTTCGGTATCGGTGCTCAACACCAGCAAATGACTCCCCGACTCGGCAATCGCCGCTTTCACCGCCTCCGACGGCTGACGATGATGCAGCACCAGCGCCACGTCGTTGTCCTTGAGCGTCGCCGTCAGTTGCTTCAGGTCTTGCGGCGTCCATTCGGCATCCGGGCGCGGGTCCTGGCCGATCAGCTCCAGATTCAGGCTGCCGATCAGGTAACCGAAGTGATCGCTCAGACTCATCACACTGAGGTTGTCGGCCTCGGCCAGACGCGCTTCGCTGTCGGCACTGAGCTTGAGCAAACGCTGTTTCAGCGCTGCCAGATTGGCCTCGATCTTCGGTTTGGCGGTGGGGGCCAGGCGTACCAGATCCGCCGCGATCACATCGGCCATGCGCCCCATGTTATTGCTCGCCAGCCACGGCTGACTGTTCAAGCCATCGACCTTGAGCCCCGGTTGCACGGCAATCCCTGGCAGGGCGCCATCGACCGGACGCGCGGCGTCGACCTCGACAATGCGGATGTTGCTGCGCCGTGCAATCGGGTACAGCGGATCATCGGCCCACAGCGAGCGTACGCCGATCACCGCGTCGGCATCGCTCGCCAGTTTGCCCAATGCCGGCGCACCGCGACCGGTGAAATACGCGGTCTGACGGCTGCCCGGCAGATTCGCCGGCGCCGCGCGTTCCAGGCTGACGTCGGTGCCTTTGAGCAGCACCTCGCCCAGCCCGTAGGTGATCGGCAACGAGGCCAGTACGCGCAACGGTTTGGCGTTTTCGGCAGCGATCAGCGGGGTGCAGACCACGCCGCACAGGGCGATGGTCAGCGGCAGTTTGCGCAATGAGATGGGCATTTATCCAAGGTTCCCTTTCAGACTCGGAACAACCCCGCGCGCCATGGCGGCGAGGGCGAAGGCAATGCCGGCGACCAGAATGATCGCGGCGCCGGACGGAATCGGCAGATCGAAGACAATCGGCGCGAGAATCCCGCACAAGGTGCTGACGGTGGCAATCAGCACCGAGCACCAGAAGAAGCCCTTGAGCGACTGGCTGAGCAAGCGCGCCGCCGCGGCCGGAATCACCAGCAGCGCACCGACCAGGATCGCGCCGATGACCTTCACCGCCGCGACAGTGATCAGCGTCACCAGAATCACGAACAGGTAATCCAGGGTCTTCACCGCCACGCCGCGCACCGCCGCCAGTTGCGGGTTGAAGCTGGCGAGCATGATGCGGTTGTACAGCGGCAACGCCAGGGCCATGACCAGCGAACCGACGATCGCCAGCACCAGCAGGTCGTTGCCGTTGACGGTCAGTACTGAACCGAACAGCACGTTCTCCAGAATGTGCACGTTGATCTTGCCGGCCAGAATCAACAGCAGGCTCGCCCCCAGCGCCAGCGACACCGAGAGGAACACGCCGATCAGCGTGTCCGGCGCCAGACCGGTGCGGTTACGCAAGTAGTTGAGCAGAATGCCGAACAGCAGGCAGTAGCCGAACAGGCTGCCGTACGGCCCGGTGTAGGGCTCGCCGAGCAGAATGCCGATGGCCACGCCGGTCAGCGCCGCGTGACCGACCGCTTCGGAGAAAAACGCGAAGCGCTTGACCACCACCAGCGTGCCGAGCCCACCGAGCACCGGGCCGATCAACAGGCCGGCGAGCAGCGCATTGACCACAAAACCGTAGGCCAGCGCTTCGGGTAGATAACCGGAAGCGGCCCAGCCCTGGACCATCAAACGAAAGGCTTCGTAACTCATCAGGCAGCGCTCCGTGGATGGGTCGAAAACAGTGTCAGCAGACGTTCCGGGGTCAGCGCCTGTTGCGGCGTGGCATCGAACAGCACGCGGCGGTTGAGGCCGGTGACGCGATCGGCCATGCGCTTGACCGCTTCCAGATCGTGTTCGATCCACAGCACGGTGATGCCGGCGGCGCGCCAGTCTTCAAGCAGGCGTTCGAACACCTGGATCCCGGCTTCATCGAGTGCCGACATTGGCTCATCCAGCACCAGCAGTTGCGGAGGCGGAATCAGGCCTTGAGCGAGCAGCACGCGCTGCCGCTCACCGCCGGACAGCGCGCCCATGCGCCGCTTGCGTTTGTCCTGCATGCCGACCCGCTCCAGCGCTTCGCCGATGGCCTTGGCGTGGCGCTTGCTCAGGCCAAGAAACGCCGGACGGCGCTGGCACATGGCGGCCATGAAATCGTCGACGGTCATCGGCAGGCCGCGATCGAACTCCAGCGCCTGCGGCACATAACCGATGGTGCCGGGCGCTCCGGGCCAGTGCAGGCTCAACTGGCCCTGATGGGGCATCTGCCCGAGCAAGGTCTTGATCAGCGAACTCTTGCCGCCGCCGTTGGGGCCGACCAGCGCGTGCACGTGGCCGGGGTGGACCTGGAAGGTGACGTTGTCGAGAATTGTGGTGCGTCCCAGGGTCAGGCTGATCTGGGCAAATTCCAGCGTCGGCCCGCTTACCCCATGTGGGAGCGAGCTTGCTCGCGAATGCGGTGAATCATTCAGCAGTGGTATCGACTGACCCGACGCCTTCGCGAGCAAGCTCGCTCCCACAGGGGATCGGGGGGTATCAGAGAGAGATTCTTTTACCGTCATGCCCCGGACTCCTGAATCGCTCGCACCACGGTGTCGAGGTTGCCGGTCATTTCCTTTTCGTACTTGTCGGCGGTGTATTCGCCGTAGGAAATGTGCGACAGCGGGTACAGCTTCACGCCCGACTCGCGCTGAATGGTTTCGACGTAGGTGGACGGGAAGTCCATCTCGGAGAAGATCACCTTCACGTCGAGTTCGCGCAGTTGGTCGATGGTCTTTTTCAGCTGGCTGGGGCTGGGTTCGATGCCGTGGGCCGGCTCGACCACCGCGGTGACTTCCAGGCCGAATTCGCGCAGCAGATAGTCGTAAGCCGCGTGCACCGTGGCCACTCGCAGCTCGGCGTTGGGGGCCTGGGTCAGTTTCGCCAAGGCGTCGGCGCGCATCTGCCGCAGGCGTTTGCCGTAGGCGCGGGCGTTCTGGGTGTAGGTCTTGGCGTTGTCCGGGTCGAGCTTGCCCAGCTCGCGGGCGATGTTGTTGACCTGGGCAATCGAGGCGCTGATCGACAGGAAGGTGTGCGGGTTGACCACTTTGCCGGCGCCGCGCGCGGCGGTACCGGTAGCGGCCAGCAGCGGCACGTTCTCGTTGGCTTCGATGGTCTTGATGTTCGGCGTTTCGCTGGCGGCGATCATGCGGTCGGCGAAGTCGTCATGGCCAACCCCGTTGAGCACGATCACGTCCAGCCCGCTGATGCGTTTGATGTCCTCGGCCCGTGGCTCGTAGGCGTGCGGGTTGAAACCGGCGGGAATCAGCGGCACCACCTCGGCCTTGTCGCCGACGATGTTCGCCACATAGCTGTAATACGGGTGCAGGGTGATGCCGATGCGCAGGCGTTTGCCCGGATCGGCGCTGGCCAGCGGGCTCAGCAGGCAGGCGCACAGACTCAACAGCAGCAAGCGCAGGAAGGGACGGCGAGGCGATGAAATAGACATGGGCAAGCGGTCTTCTCTGGGGTGAAGGCGAAGGTTCAGTGGCGATGCTCGCGGGTCACGCCGGCATCGAATTGCGCGACGATCTGTTTCCAGCCAGCGGCCGAAAGCGCGGCGTCGGTCAGTTCGACGGGCGTCTGCAGATCGGCGGCGCGGTTGAGCCAGATGTCCGGCGCGGCATTGGCATCGGCGCTCAGCCGCATCACGAACGAACCGGCGACGGCGGGCGATTGGCTGTGACCGAAATAGGCGGTGCCGGCCAGCAACTGCCAGAGATGAGCACCACGGCTGACCGAGCTGGCATCCTGGGCGAACGGGGCGAAACCTTCGTCGGCCAGGCCTTGCGGAGTCGGCAGGGTTTGCTGCTCTTCACGCAACAGGCGGATTTCGTCGAGGGTCACTCGCAGGTCGGCATAGATGCCTTGCTCGGCGGCGCGGAGGTCGCGCCGCGCATCGAGCTGATGACTGGCGACCGGCTCTGGTTCGTGGGCCACCCCGCGCCAGGCCACCACCGAACCGGCGACGGCAAGGATCAGCAGACACAGCAGCAAGACATTGAGGGTTTCGTGGCCGGCACCGGCCGGACGCACGATGTGCGTGGTGGGCGTGCTCATGGGGCCTCGATGTCCGCTTGGTCGATTTCCACGACGTGACCGGGGCCGGCGTCGAACAGCACATAAAACTCGGCCGCCGGCTTCTTGAAGGTCAGGGTCGAATCGGCGTCGAGCTTGCCCGGCACCAGAATGGTTTCGTCGTAGCCGATCACGTCCAGGGTCACCCCCGGAGCACCGCTGCCATCGGAAAAGCCACCCGTACATTTGATCTGCTCGGCATCGACGGCCTTGCATTCACACATCGGGTTGTGGGCCAGGGCCCCGGCGCTGAAACCTGTGCACAGCATCAGCAACGCGGCGCGCAACCGCAGGCGGGAAGGTCGTTGAACGCAGTTCATGGTTTGGCTCCTTGTTTGTTCAGCCAGGCAATGGTGGCGGGTGAGGCCTGGCTCAGCGGAATCGAGGCCTGGTGCAGGCTGCCGTCCCAGCCTTCCATGGTGATCCACAGTTCGGCGTCGGCCTGGGTCTTTTCGGCCACTGGCAGCTGCGCGCCCATGCGGTATGGCGTGCCGAAGAAAATCACCCCGGCGGCACGCAGGCTGCGGGGTTTGCCGATGCGCAGGTAGGTGGCCTTGACCTGTTCGACGCAGGCGTCGCACAAAGCGGCGTTGAAGTCCTTCATATAACCGGCAGGGCCGTCGAGGTGCGGCGCTTCGTTGCGCAGTTCGGCCAGGCGCAGGCTCCAGGGGCCGACCTGGATGTCGCCGATCTCATGCTCGCCGAGGCCGACGTCGCCGCGAAACAGCGCGGCGTCGGCGAAATACTTGGGCATGAAACCCAACGGAATCAGCAGCAGCAAGGCGTTCAAATGAAAGCGCCATGTGTGCCAGAAACGGCGCAGTGCAGACGGTTGGGCAGTGCGGTTGGACGGGCTCACAGGCTGACCTCCGCTGGTTCACGGCGGGTGTTGGTGCTGCGGGCCTTCTTGTGCTCGCGCTTGAGTGCGTTGGCGGTGGCCAGTGCGGTGCGTTTGGTCCAGATCAACAGACCGCTGAGCACCATCATGCTCAGCAGCAGGCCGAAGAAGAACCAGATCAGTTTGATCCACAGACCGCCGAAATCACCGGTGTGCAACGGGCGCATCGACTCGGTGACGAACTCCAGCGAGGAGCGGTCGGAGATCAGCCGCGAGGCGGCCATCTCGCCGTTGTACGGATTGAGCGTGGCGGTCTGGAACATCAGCGGATACCAGCCACGACCGCCGACGCTCAGGTGGCTGTAGGCGTTGCCCGGCAGGCTGATGAAACTGACGTCCAGCCCGGGGATGTTCTGTTCGGCGATCTGCACCGCGCGATCCAGGCTGATCCGTGGCGGTGGCCCGGCATCGGCCGACATCGGCACGTCTTCGCGGGCCATCGCCGGGATAATCGGTTCGGTGGTGATGGACACCTGGTTATCGAACAGAAACGCTTGAATCAGAAACCAGGTGCCGGTGATCGAGATCACCGCGATGAACCAGATCGACCAGATGCCGCTCAGTCGATGGAAGTCGCCCCAGAAGATCCGTGCGCCGTGGCGAAAACGCAGCGTAGGCTTGAAGAAACCTTTCCAGAAGCGCTTGTAGACCACCAGCCCGGTGACCAGCGAGGCGAGCATCGGCAGGCCGAGAAACGACACCAGATACCAGCCCCAGCTGTAACCGTTGGTGAACGGCACCAGCCACCAGCCGTGCAGGGCGCGGGTGAATGCCTTGAAGTTGAAGTCTGGCGCCGGGCCCTGGATCACGCCGGTGTACGGGTTGACGTACACCGTCTGCGCACGGCCGTCGGGGTAGCTGACTTCGACGTCGAGGGCGAAATGCGCCTCGTCGGGGCGGCTGATGCTTTCGACCAAGAGTTGCGGTTCGGCTTTCTTGATCGCGGCCAGCACTTGATCGTAACTGAGCAGCGGCGCGTCGTCCGTCGGTTGGCTGGCGCGCATCTGCGGGTTGGCCAGCCAGACGATTTCCTGGCTGACCACCGCCAGCGTGCCGGTGACACAGACGATCAGGACAAAAAACCAGATTGGCAGCGCGAGCCAGCTGTGCACCAGGAACCACAGTTTGGAGCGGGATTTCTTCGACATGTTTACGCGTCTTGATTTCGATGAAAGGGCACGCGGCTACGGGCTTCGCAGCGCGGGTGTCCCCGAAAGGCGCGGTCGTGGCTTTTGCCTACGCGAACGGCCTGCATCTCTATAGGACGGATGAGCCGGGTAAATCCCGATGGCTTATATGAAAGTAAATGTTTCGCAGTTCCCCGAACACCGCTATTCAACCTGTGGGAGCGAGCTTGCTCCCACAGTTGGAACGCATTTCAAGTGTGGGAGCCTGCTCGCGAAGGGGCTGGTAAAAACGATGAACAACTCAACCCTGCTGAAACATCTCGTGCGCCCGCTGCTTGATCTGCTCTTCGGTCAGATCTTCCTTGCGCGTGGCGAGAAACCACAGGTGCCCATACGGATCCTTCAGCGTCCCGCTGCGATCACCATAAAACTGATCCTTGACCTCTGACACTGTCTCCGCCCCGGCATCCAGCGCCCGTTGGAAGGACTTGTCGACATCGGTGACATACAGATGCAAGCCGACCGACACGGCTTTTTCCGGGCCGCTCAACGGCCCTTGTTCGCAAGGCGTACCCAGCATGATCGCGCTGTCGCCAATGCGCAGTTCGGCGTGGCCGATGCGGCCGTCCGGCATGTCCAGGCGCATGACCACCGTGGCGCCGAAGGCTTTTTTATAGAAATCGATGGCTTCGGCGGCCTTGAGGATGCCGAGGTACGGGGTAATGCTGTGATACCCCTCGGGAATGGGTTTGACGCTCATGACGTTCTCCCTGTTCTTTGTTTTGTGAGGTTGTATGGCTCCACCGGATTTGTGGAAGATTCACTATAGAACTGTCTGCGCGGCCAGGATTTTTGCCCGACGAGCAGTCAGCCCGGAAAATGCGCCCCCGGCCCCTGTTCACCGAGCACATCGCCCTGATTGCGCAGCGGGCAGGCCTCCATCGACAGGCAACCGCAACCGATGCAACCGGTGAGCCGATCACGCAGCTGGGTCAATTGGCTGATCCGCTCATCCAGCTCGCGGCGCCATTGCTCGGACAGGACTTTCCAGTCCGCTGCGGTCGGTGCGCGGTCGTCCGGAAGCCTCTTCAACGCCTCGCCGATTTCCGCCAGCGGAATGCCCAGCCGTTGCGCGACCTTGATCAGCGCCACCCGGCGCAACACTTCGCGGGGATAGCGGCGCTGATTGCCAGCATTGCGCTGGCTCTTGATCAGGCCCTTGGATTCGTAAAAGTGCAGGGCGGTGACCGCCACACCGCTGCGCGCGGCGACTTCGCCGACGGTGAGCTGCTTGTGCAGGGTTTCTTTGGTGATCATTGGCAAAATGACTCTTGACCTTGACTTAACTAGAGGTTTTACCCTGCAGGCCTACGAGTCGCAAGACTCGTCTTACGGTGAATGGGGACTTGTCATGCAAACGTCAGCGAAAAATCGCAGCTTTACCCAATTGATCGAATTCGAGATCGAACCGCGTCAGCAACCGGCGCTGGTGACCGCACTGTCGCAGCAGACCGAGCATCTGGCGCAACGCTACGCAGGCTTCGTCAGCGCCAGCGTCCAGGTCAGCGACGACGGTCGGCGGGTGCTGAGCCTGCTGCAATGGCAGACCCGTGAGGCAGGGGAGGCGGCGTTCAGCCGGTTTGAAAGCGGCGAGCAGGACTTCTGGCAACTGATCCGCGCCCATCAGGCGAAAACCGTGACTTTCAATTCATTCCAGGTGTTGAGCAGCATCGCCCGCAGTCATGACGATGCGCTGCACTGCCGTCTGGTGGGCTAGATCGACAACTGGATCAGGCGTTCGCCTCGCAGGTTCTCCGTGAGTCGCCGCTTGTTCACTGCCAGTTCGCCGATCTTGATCAGCCGCGTGCGGGTGACATTGCGGCTCAGACCAAGCAGCGCGGCGGTGTGCACCTGGTTGTAATGGCAGAAGCGATACGCGGCGCGCAGCAGGGCGTCTTCGACCTTTTCGTGGAGTGCGCCGGCCTGTTGTTCGAACAGTTTTTGAAAGGCCCGCTCAAGCAGTGCTTCCGGTGAATCGTCGGCGCTCGACTGCTGATCGTCCGGACGCTCGATGCGCAGGTTCGACAGACGTAAATCATCGCGCTCGATCACGCCGTTGCGGCAGATCAGCAGGGTGTGATGGATGACGTTTTCCAGTTCGCGGATGTTCCCTGGCCAACTGTAGCTGCGCAGCTTGTGCTCGGCACCGGGACTGATGCTGACCCGCCCGTAGCCCAGGCGCTGACTGTAGGCCTCGATGAAATGCCGGGTCAGCGGCAGGATGTCGCCGGGCCGCTCGCGCAACGGGCTGAGTTCCAGATTGACCACGTTGAGGCGATAGAACAGGTCTTCGCGGAAATTCCCGGCATTGATGGCTTTCTCCAGTTGCACATTGGTCGCGGCCAGCACTCGCACATCGATGGGGATGCTCTTGCGCGAGCCCAGGCGCACCACCTCGCGCTCCTGCAACACCCGCAGCAACTTGACCTGAATCGCCATCGGCAAATCACCGATTTCGTCGAGGAACAAGGTGCCGCCGTCCGCCTCTTCGAACCAGCCGGCCTTGGCGCTGAGGGCACCGGTGAAAGCCCCTTTTTCATGGCCGAACAGCTCGGCCTCCACCAGCGATTCGGAAAAGGCGCCGCAGTTGACCGCGACAAACGGCCGGTGGCGGCGGTGGCTCAGGTTGTGGATGTGCCGCGCCACCAGCTCCTTGCCGGTGCCGGTCTCGCCGATGATCAGCACGCTGGCTTCGCTCGGCGCGACCTGCTGCAGATGCGCGAGCAGGGCCTGGGACTTTGGGTCTTCGAAGACCTGCGCGGTGGCGCGGATCGAGGTCGCCAGGGCGGGTGAGGGTGGAAGGGTCAGCAGTTGCATGGACTCGCTCCATTAAAGGCAAGATCAGGAATAGAACGTCGGCATCGGCAGCGCCTGATTCAGCGCCCAGTCGCCCAGCTCATGGAGTTTGTAATCGAGCGGGTCGTGCAGGGTTTGCGTGCGCAGGTTGCGCCAGTGCCGATCGAGGCGCAGCGAGGCGTGGGTCGAGCGCGCGCCGGTGACTTCGAATAAGCGACTGCAAATCTCCAGCCCCTGACGACTGGCGGCGACCTTGGCCGTGGCAATCGCCGTGGCCAGATGTCCGCGTTCCTCGGCACTCAGGTTCGGGCCTTTGGCCCAGGCGTCGTCGAGCAGCGCGGCGGCACGTTCGACCAGCCGCCGAATGCCCTCCAGCGCAACCCAGAACTCGCCGTAATGGGCGAGCACGTACGGGTCCTCACGCACATCGCGGGCCGCGGATTTGTGCCAGAGCCGGGTTTCACTCAACGTGTATTGCCGGGCCTCTGCAAAAGCGCCTTCAGCGATGCCGAGAAACAGGTGGGTGAAGGTCAATTGCGCGATCAGCGGACGCAGGCAGGCGAACGGCGTGCTCAACGGGCCGGGATCGAGCAGCAGCTCGGATTCTTCGACACGCACCCGTTCGAACGTGGCACTACCGCTGTCGGTCTGGCGCTGGCCGATGTTGTTCCAGTCATCGTGCAGGGTGATGCCGCTGCGCGCGCTGGGGATCGCCGCGATCAGCAATTTGCCGCCAGCGCTTTCGTCCGCTGCCGAGGCGATCAGCATCTGCGAATCGCTGGCGCCGGAGCAGAAGCTTTTCTTGCCGGAGAATTCGCGCCAGCCACCGCAGTCCTTGACCACCGTGCGGGTGTCGAGCGGGTTGAGCGCGTTGCCCCAGAACCAGTTCTGCCGCGCGGTTTGTTCGAACCACGGCTGCCATTGTTCCGGGCGCGCGAACAGGCGCACGGTGGCGAGCATCAGGTGATGAAAGCCGAATACGTGGGCGATGGAACTGTCGACCTTGGCGAACTCGCGCACGATCTGCAGGGTTTCGCTCCAGCGTGCGCCGAGGCCGCCGTAGCGCGTGGGAATGCTCAGGGCCAGCAGGCCGCTGTCGCGCAGGGCATCGCGCTCGGCCTTCGGCGTGCCGCCGCGCTCGTCGCGTTCGACGGCGGTCAGGGCGAATCCGGCGGCCAGTTGGCGGGCGGTCTGCAGGGGGGAGAGCAGGGTGCTTTGTGGTTTGGCGGTCACGCGGTGTTCCTCATCAATTCGACGCGATTCTCTGTAGGAGTGAGCCTGCTCGCGATGAGGTCAGTACAGTCGACATCACCGTCGCAGACACACCGCTTTCGCGAGCAGGCTCACTCCTACAGTGGGCGTTTTCAGGCCTTGGCTTGGCCGGGCAACACATCGTTGGCAATCATTTCGCCAAACGGCCCGGTGAGGTTGGTCACACCGCGTCCGGCCAGGCTGGCGTACGGTTCCGGCAGCAGCGGAAACACCAGTTCGGCAAAGCGGTAAGCTTCTTCAAGATGCGGATAACCGGAAAAAATGAAGCTCTCGATGCCGAGGTCGGCGTACTCCTTGATGCGCGCCGCCACTTGCTGCGGATCGCCCACCAGCGCAGTCCCGGCGCCGCCACGGACCAGGCCGACGCCGGCCCACAGGTTGGGAGCGATTTCCAGGTTGTCGCGACGGCCATCGTGCAACGCCGCCATGCGCCGCTGGCCTTCGGAGTCGAAGCGCGAGAAGGATTTCTGCGCCGCCTCGATAGTCTCGTCGCTGATGTGCTCGATCAGTTTGTCCGCGGCTTTCCAGGCTTCTTCGGCGGTCTCGCGGACGATCACGTGCAGGCGAATACCGAACTTCACCTTGCGCCCATGCCGTGCGGCGCGTTCGCGCACATCGGCGAGTTTCTCGGCGACGGCGGCGGGTGGTTCGCCCCAGGTCAGGTACACGTCCACTTGCTCGGCGGCGAGGTCATGGGCGGCGTCGGACGAACCGCCGAAGTACAGCGGCGGATACGGTTTTTGCACCGGCGGATACAAGGCTTTGGCGTTCTGCACTTTCAGGTGTTTGCCGTCGAAATCCACAGACTCGCCTTGCAACACCCGGCGCCAGATCCTGAGGAATTCGTCGGTGACTTCGTAACGTTCGCTGTGGCTGAGGAAGCTGCCGTCACCCCGGTTTTCGTCGGGGTCGCCGCCGGTCACCACGTTGATCAGCAAGCGGCCGTTGGACAGTCGATCGAGGGTCGCGGCCATGCGCGCCGACACCGTTGGCGAGATGATCCCTGGGCGGATCGCCACCAGATAACGCAGGCGCTCGGTCAATGGAACCAGCGCCGAAGCAATCACCCACGAGTCTTCGCAGGAGCGCCCGGTGGGAATCAATACGCCGTGATAGCCGAGGCTGTCGGCGGCCTGCGCCACTTGTTTCAGATAATTCAGGGTGACCGGGCGCGCGCCTTGCGTGGTGCCCAGGTAATGGCCGTCGCCGTGGGTCGGCAGGAACCAGAAAACATCCATGAACAGCTCCTCAGGCGATTTTCAGCAGCGGTTTGATTTGCGTGCCGAACAGCGGCGCGGCGCGTTCGGCGGCCAGGCGGATGCGCGCTTTCAGCGGCTCGCTGGTGATCTGGTAGTCGGCGAAATCGGCTTCGGTGGCGTACACCCCGATCGGCAGGGTCACGGCCTGGAAGAAACTGAACAGCGGACGTAACTGGTGATCGAGCACCAGCGCATGACGCTCGCTGCCGCCGGTGGCGGCCAGCAACACCGGGGTGTCGATCAGCGCATTGAGGTCGATCAGGTCGAACAGGTGCTTGAGCAGCCCCGGGTAGGAACCGCGATACACCGGCGCGGCGACGATCAGCAGATCGGCTTGTTCAATGGCTTGCAGTTCGGCTTCGACCTCAGCGTTCAGTTCCTGACGCGACAGCGCGGCGCCCAGTGGGCGGGCGATGTCACCGAGTTCGATCAGGTGACTGTCGATCGACAGGTGCCCGGCCAGTTCGGCCAGCAAGGCTTGGGTCAGCACCAGGGTGCGGGACGGACGCCAGGTGCCGCCGGACAGGGCAACGACTTTCAGGGGACGCGACATGATGAGTTCCTTTTTATCAACAGTTGCTCAGCGAGCAGTGAGTAAGTCCCAAGGCTTGAGCAAGCGCTGTACCAATTCCTGAAAGCCCCGGTTTACGCGGGATTGAGCGTTCCGGCGCGAGTGCGTTGTGCAGATATCAGGCGGGTTTGTTGATCTGCTGTTGTCTGGACAACAGTTGCAGGAGCAACAGTTGTTCGCCGGGTGGAAGGATTTATAGCGGCTGTCTGTTATTCCGTAAAAGAACGTTAATCGATATTTATAGATCTTTAAGAGATATGAGGGGCGATAAAGCTGAAATTCTGATAGCCACTATTGAGAGCGTTGATTTTTGCCCGGGCCGGCGCGGGCGTAGCCTTTGTTCATCAACTAACACCGCTCGCCAGGACGCTCCCCATGAATCGTTTACTGACTGTTTCGCTGCTGCTCGCTGTCTCCGTACTCGCTGGTTGCGCTACCCACGTTTCCCCCGAACAACGGCCGTACACCGCCGAAGAAACCCGCGAACTGGCGATGGAAGCGCTGAATCGCAGTGGCTTGTCCTTCGACGAATACCACGCGAAAAAAGCCGCGCTGCTCGGCGAATCGTCATTCGACAAGAAAGCTGAAATGAGCGCCGGGCGTGCGATACAGCTGCACGGTCGTCCAAGCTGATAGCAAACTGTACTGCTGGAAGTTTTACCCAACTGTCCGTGGGTTTGCGGGCTGCCGTGCGATAGGGTCAACACCTGAATGACCCCCGACGGATTGTCCTCCATGACCCTCTCGCTTGATCTGCTGTTGGGCTTTGCCCTGTTTGCCCTTGTCACCTCGATTACACCGGGGCCGAATAACACCATGTTGCTGGCGTCGGGCGTGAACTTCGGCTTCAACCGCACCATTCCCCATATGCTCGGCATCACCTGCGGTTTCTTCGTATTGGTGGTCGCGGTGGGTTTTGGCCTGGGCGCGGTGTTCCAGACTTATCCGCTTCTCTACACGGTGCTGCGTTATGTCGGCGCCGCGTATCTGTTGTACCTGGCGTGGAAGATCGCCCATTCGGGACCGGTGGGCGACGGCGCGGAAGGCGAGGCCAAACCGATCAGTTATCTGGGTGCCGCCGCGTTTCAGTGGGTCAATCCCAAGGCCTGGATCATGGCCATCGGCGCGATCAGTACCTATACGCCGATGCAGGGTTATTTCACCAACGTTGTGGTGATCGCGGCGGTGTTCGCCGTCATTAACCTGCCCAGCGTCGGTGTCTGGGCGGCATGCGGCACGTTGTTGCGCAACGTGCTGAAGGACCCGCGCTGGTTGCGCGTATTCAATTGGGGCATGGCCGCGCTGTTGGTGATTTCGCTGTACCCGTTACTTCTCGAAAGCTTTCACTGACGCATTGCTTCAACCGCCGGCCCGATGCCTGTTAAGCTCGGCTTCAGGAGCGTTCCTACGCACTTTTAAATGAAGTTGTCCTTCTTTAACGGCATCCGATCAGGTATTGATGACGCTCTCGAACCGACGCGCAGCTCACAAGGCTGCGCTGTGCCGTTTGCAGACACGAGCCTCCTGATCCCGGAACACGCTCTGCGAGTCCTTTATGAATAAACGTCCGTTGTATTTTGATTACGCCGCCACCACCCCGGTGGACGAGCGGGTCATCCAGGTGATGATCGACTGTCTGGGGTTTCACGCCAACTTCGGCAATCCGGCTTCCAGCTCCCACGCCTTCGGCCAGCAAGCCCGGCAAACGGTCGAGCAGGCCCGTCGTCAAGTCGCCGAACTGGTCGGGGCCGAGCCCGGACAGATCGTCTGGACCTCCGGGGCCACCGAATCCAACAACCTCGCCCTCAAAGGCGTGGCCCAGGCGCGCGGCGTTGCTGGCGGCCACATCATTACCAGCCAGATCGAACACAAAGCCATCCTTGATACCGCCCGGCAATTGCAGGACGCCGGCGTTGCGGTGACCTATCTGGTGCCGGACGCCGAGGGCCTGATCACCCCGCAGGCCGTCAGCGAAGCGATGCGCGACGACACTTTTCTGGTGTCGCTGATGCTGGTCAACAACGAACTCGGCACGCTTAACGACATCCCGGCCATCGGTGAAGTCGTGCGTGGCCGTGGGGCGTTGTTCCATGTCGATGCGGCGCAGGGCGCCGGCAAAGTGGCGATTGATCTGCAGCCGTGGCCGGTGGATCTGATGTCGTTTTCGGCGCACAAACTCTACGGCCCCAAAGGCATCGGTGCGCTGTATGTCGGACCGCGGGCGCAACAGCGTTTGCAGGCGCAGATTCACGGCGGAGGACACGAAGGCGGTTTGCGCTCCGGGACCCTGGCGACCCATCAGATCGCAGGCATGGGCGCGGCATTCGCCCTGGCCGCTGCGGCGTTCGATGAGGAGAAAAAGACCATCGTGGCACTGCGCGAACGCTTGCTTGAACAGTTGCTGACTCTGCCCGGCGTGCGCCTCAACGGCAGCGCCAGCCAGCGCATCCCGCACACCTTGAGCCTGACGTTCAGTGAAGGTGAGTTCAACGGTGCAGCCTTGAACCATTCGATCGCGTTTTCCGCGACCTCGGCCTGCAATTCGGCGAACAACGCACCGTCCCATGTGCTATTGGCACTGGGGCATGACGCACGGCTGGCCGGTCGCACCATTCGCCTGAGCCTCGGCCGCTTCACCACCGCCGATGATATCGATCAGGCGGCAGAACTGATCAAAGGCGCCTGCGCCAGTGCCCCGGCCTTCTGGGCGACAGGGCTTTAACCAGCCGATTTCCACGGCTACGCACAATAATGATGAAGTGATTGGCAGGAGACATGATGAGTACCCAGACTTTGACCGAAGGAACGGTTCCCCAGCGCCTGGCGCGCACCCGTGAACTGATGCGCCGCGAAGGCATTCATGCGTTGCTGGTGCCATCGGCCGACCCGCATCTGTCGGAATACCTGCCCGGCTACTGGCAAGGGCGGCAATGGCTGTCGGGATTCCACGGCTCGGTTGGCACTCTGATTGTCACTGCTGATTTCGCCGGGGTCTGGGCCGACAGTCGTTACTGGGAACAGGCGACCAAGGAACTCAAGGGCAGCGGCATTGAACTGGTCAAGCTGCAACCGGGGCAACCGAGCCCGCTGGACTGGCTGGCCGAGCAGACTCCGGAAGGTGGCGTGGTGGCGGTCGATGGCGCGGTGATGGCCGTGGCCTCGGCGCGTACGTTGAGCAGCAAGCTTGAAGCCCGTGGCGCGCGTCTGCGCACCGACATCGATCTGTTGAATGAAGTCTGGGCCGATCGCCCGAGCCTGCCGAACGCGCCGATCTATCAGCATCTGCCGCCGCAGGCGACGGTCAGTCGCGGCGAAAAACTCGCCAAACTGCGTGAGACCTTGCAGGCGCGCGGCGCCGATTGGCACTTCATCGCTACTCTCGACGACATCGCCTGGCTGTTCAACCTGCGTGGCGGCGATGTCTCGTTCAACCCGGTGTTTGTGTCTTTCGCGTTGATCAATCAACAGCAAGCGACACTGTTTGTGGCGTTGAGCAAGGTCGATGCCGAGCTGCGTGCCGTGCTGGAGCAGGACGGCGTGACCCTGCGCGATTACCGCGAAGTGGCCGATGCCTTGCGCGCGGTGCCAAACGGCGCGAGGCTGCTGGTGGATCCGGCGCGGGTGACCAGCGGTTTGCTGGATAACCTGGACAGTGGGGTAAAACTGGTCGAAGGCCTGAACCCGACCACCCTCGCCAAATCGCAGAAGAGCGAGGCCGACGCCAAGCACATCCGCAAAGCCATGGAACAGGATGGCGCGGCGTTGTGCGAATTCTTCGCCTGGCTGGAATCGGCCTGGGGTCGCGAGCGCATCACCGAACTGACCATCGACGAGAAACTCACCGCGGCCCGCGAGCGCCGTCCGGATTATGTGTCGCTGAGCTTCAACACGATTGCCGCGTTCAACGCCAACGGTGCGATGCCGCACTATCACGCCACCGAAGAAGAACACGCGGTGATCGAGGGCGACGGCTTGCTGCTGATCGACTCGGGCGGCCAGTACCTGGGCGGTACGACCGACATCACGCGAATGGTCCCGGTCGGCACGCCGACAGACGAGCAGAAACGTGACTGCACGCGCGTGCTCAAAGGCGTGATCGCACTGTCGCGGGCACACTTCCCGAAAGGCATTCTGTCGCCGCTGCTGGATGCCATCGCGCGTGCGCCGATCTGGGCTGAAAGCGTGGATTACGGCCACGGCACCGGTCACGGGGTCGGTTATTTCCTCAACGTTCACGAAGGCCCGCAGGTGATCGCCTATCAGGCCGCAGCGGCACCGCAAACGGCGATGCTGCCGGGGATGATCACGTCGATCGAGCCGGGCACTTACCGTCCGGGGCGTTGGGGTGTGCGGATCGAGAACCTGGCGATGAATCGCGACGCAGGAAGCAGCGAGTTTGGCGAGTTCCTCAAGTTTGAAACCTTGACCCTGTGCCCGATCGACACGCGCTGCCTGGAACCGTCCCTGCTGACGCAGGAAGAGAAACAGTGGTTCAACGCCTATCACGCCGAAGTGCGCGAGCGTCTGAGTCCATTGCTTGAGGGGGCTGCGCTGGCGTGGTTGAACACGCGGACAGCGGCCATCTGATGGCTGAAACCCGGGCGCTGTTGGCAGCGCCCGGGTTCTATTCTGGGTTCAAGCCTGACGCAGGGTTTCTTCGACGAAGTCGAGGCGGTCCTGGCCGAAGAACAGCTGAGTGCCGATAAACATGCTCGGCGCACCAAACACGCCGCGTTTAACGGCTGTCTCGGTGTTGTCCTTGAGGGCTGCCTTGACCGTTTCGTCATTGGTCAGGGC
The DNA here is from genome assembly GCF_028830055.1 of Pseudomonas serboccidentalis. Classification (NCBI taxonomy): domain Bacteria; kingdom Pseudomonadati; phylum Pseudomonadota; class Gammaproteobacteria; order Pseudomonadales; family Pseudomonadaceae; genus Pseudomonas; species Pseudomonas serboccidentalis. The sequence goes on along the minus strand of NZ_CP101655.1, from coordinate 3,517,532 downwards.
CAGGACTTCATTGGGATCGAAGCCGTTGTCGCTCAATACCGCTGCGACAGTCGCCGGCTCATCGAGAGCGCGTCCCTCCACCCACAGTGCCTTGAACAGACAATCGATAAACGCCTGAAAGCGTTCCGGCTGCCGCAGTTGTATGCCGGTGACGGCGCGCATCAGCATCAGCGTGTTGATCGGGAAGTGCGGATTGAACTTCAGTGGCACGCCATAGCGTCCGGCGTAGCGATCCAGATCCTGGAACATGTAGCGGCCCTTGGCCGGAATCATCGCCGGAGAGGCATTGCCGGTCGCCTTGAACACGCCGCCCAGTAGCATTGGAATGTAGATCAGCTCGCTATGGGTTTTGGCACAGATTTTCGGTAATTGGGTGTAGGCCAGATAAGTGGCAGGGCTGCCGAGGTCAAAATAGAACTCCACGGTTTTCGTCATGTTCGCTGCTCTCTATTTATTGTTATGGAGAAGGCGTGGCTTACCAGCGTTCGTTCCATGGACGCAGGTCCAGCTCGAATGTCCAGGCATCCCGTGGCTGACTGTGTAGATACCAGTAGTTTTCGGCAATGTGTTCGGGATCGAGAATACCGTCCTGATCCTTGGTCGCGTACTTCTCCGGAAAACTGTTACGGATGAAATCGGTATCGATGGCGCCATCGACCACCACGTGGGCGACGTGGATGTTCATCGGCCCCAGCTCGCGCGCCATGCTTTGTGCCAGTGCGCGGATACCGTGTTTGGCGCCGGCAAACGCGGCAAACCCGGCAGCGCCGCGCAACCCGGCAGTCGCGCCGGTGAACAGAATAGTGCCGCGTTTGCGGGTAACCATACGCTTGGCCACTTCGCGGGCATTGAGGAAGCCGGAGAAACAGGCCATCTCCCAGATCTTGAAATACTTGCGTGCGGTTTCTTCGAGAATACTGCAAGGCACGTTGGCGCCAATGTTGAAGACAAACGCCTCAATCGGACCAAGGCGGGTTTCGATCTCTTCAATCAACGCAATGACATCTTCTTCCTTGCGCGCATCGCAGGCAAAACCGTGTGCTTCTCCACCCTCGGCCAGAATCGCCTCGACCAGCGGCTGCAATTTGTCGGCACTGCGTCGTGTAACACACGCGACAAAACCTTCTCTGGCAAAGCGCTTGGCAATCGCGCCACCGGTGGCATCGCCAGCACCAACCACTAACACGACCTTCTTGTTATTCATGGGTGGATCCCTTTAGTAAACGATCGTTAAGTGAACGAACGTTATGCTAGGATCCGGGCAACGTCAAGGCGGTCGATCAAGAGGGTAAGCGCATGCGGTATTCCGCCGGTCACAAGCTGGAAACCCGGGAAAAACTGCTGAACAGCAGTGCGCTGTCGGCGAAGCGCGCTGGATTTTCGACCGTTGGAGTCGATGGTTTGATGAAGGCCATCGGTCTGAGCGGAGCGGCGTTTTATAGCCACTTCTCGTCGAAAGACGCGCTGTTCACGGCAATCGTCGAGCGTGAACTGTGCCAGAGCCTGGAACGATTGGGAGGGAGGGGAGAGCAGGACCGCGAGCGCCTGGAGCGCTGTCTCAAGCAATACCTGAGCATGGCCCACGTAGAGCAGCCTGAATCGGGTTGTGCCTTGCCGACACTGGGGGCGGAGATTGCCCGTTCAGATGATCAGGTTCGCGAGCAGGCAGAGCTGTGGATTTGTCGGCTGCAAGCCAGTTGGGCGCAGGTTCTGGAGAGCGACAGCCTGGCGTGGGCGATTCTGTCGCAATGTGTCGGAGCATTGGTGGTTGCGCGGATGCTGGTGACGCCGGAGATCCAGCAGACGGTATTGAAGTCCAGTCATGAAGAGATCGGACGTCAACTGGCTGCTCGACGGGACGAGCAGCCAGAATGATTCATTTGCAGATGACGATCATGCTTCGACTGGTATAACCAGCCGGATTGAGACCGAACGGGTAGTCGCCTGGCTCTTCCACGGCGTCCCCCGATTTGGCGATGACCTTGTAGCCTTTCGGGGCACAAGCATTGGCGGCGCTGGTGTAGCACTTGTCCCAAGAGGACGATAGACCGGAACAGTTGATGTGCAGCCCTTTTCTACCGTGCTTCACTTGGGTCTCGGAAGTCGCTGCGCACCCCGTTACTGCCAACACAGCGATCAGTATTAAAATTCGTTTCATTACCGTCCTTATGGTAGCCACGAGTCTGGCGCTCGGGTCTGCCTGTATTCGCTTGCGCTTTAAGCGTTTCGATGTCCCTGTCCGAAAAATCCATATCTGGCACTGAGTTAAGGGGCCTAAACATGGCCTAAATAAGCGCCAATTGCCAGACCTTCGTCAAATCCTGTTTCAATCTGCCGCAACGGCGGGTTTGGCGGTACTGCCCATGGTCATGGTTGCCCCGACGGAGGCCAGAATAATGCACAGGATTGCCATCCATTGTGACAACGAGAGGTATTCCTGCAGAAACAGCAGCCCTGACAACGCGCCGAAGGCAGGTTCAATGCTCATCAAAGTGCCAAAAGTGCGCGCGGGCATGCGGGTCAGGGCGACCATCTCCAGCGTGTAGGGCAGCGCGGTCGACAGCACGGCGACGCCAATGGCGACCGGGATCAGTGAGGGCGTCAGCAGCGCAGCGCCGGCATGCACGATGCCGATTGGCGCAACAAACAGTGCGGCAATCATCACACCCAACGCTGCGGTGGTGACGCCGTTGTCAGCACCGGCCTTCTGGCCGAACAGAATATACAGTGCCCAGCAGACGCCAGCCCCCAAGGCATAACCAGCCCCGACCAGATCAATTCCGGCAGTCGTCGCCCCCGTGGGGATCAACAGCAGTAGTCCGACCGCAGCCAGGGCAATCCAGAGAAAGTCGATGGCGCGACGGGAGGCATAAATGGCGACGGCCAGCGGACCGGTAAATTCGAGTGCGACGGCGATACCGAGCGGTACGGTGCGCAATGACATATAGAAGAGGAAGTTCATCCCGCCCAGCGCCATTCCGTAAACGATCACCGTCCGCAGAGACTGGGCTGTCAGTCTGGCTCGCCATGGGCGTAATAACAGCAGCATGATCACGCTGGCGAAGATCAGGCGCAGGGTGGTCGTCCCTTGAGCGCCAACCACCGGGAACATGCTCTTGGCCAGAGACGCGCCGGACTGGATGGATGCCATGGCTATTAATAACAGGCCAACCGGGAACAGCATTGAGGCCAGAGAACGAGGTTGGTCAGTCATTGCGAGGCATCATCCAAAGGTAAGAGCAGGGTATTGTTTTTGATATTGGGCAATATACTGCGCATTCGCTGTCGTTGCGTCTATATATAAGCAGGCTTTTTCGCTGTCTCGATAG